>NZ_BAABJX010000021.1:0-114222 GCF_039543525.1 Algivirga pacifica | reverse complement strand
GACTATGCCCCAAATTGAAGTAAAATAGCCTGATGAACGTCAAAGCTATTTTACTTCACTATAAATAGTATCTCCTGTACTGCTAAAACTTCTTGATAAAGTATCTGAATAAAAGATAGAATTTTTGTACTTACCTTGTAAAACCCACAAACCATTTAAATTATCACATAAACTTAGAGGGATACTTGAAGGATTTCTTACTATTCTATCATCACTTAATAATGGCGTAGTTGTGATACACAACAAGATCAGAATCATTATCGATGAATACTTCATAATATTTACATTTTTGAGTTGAATGCAGTACATATAAATCCCTTTATGTAAGATTTGATTTCTGTTTTATTATATTCCTTCGAATATCATGCTTATATGAATTTTCCTGATTATAACGTTTTGCTGAGCTACAGTTTTTACTATTGCAATGAAGATGCAATCAATAAATTCTGTAGCCAGTTTTCATGATATGTATAGCCATTGATCTTATGAACAGGGCTCGTATATCCACCATTTTTAATTCTTGTCCATGGACTATATGGAGTAAAGTTGTGTAACAACGCTAATGCTCTAAAGTTGAGCGTTGTTGCTTCCACCGTAGAGTGAAATTTCTGAGAATTCACTGCATGCCTCTCCATTAATCGCATTACCCTATCCAATTGGGATGACGTTCTATAAATCCCTTCAAAATCAAGATGTCTTAACCAGTTTTTTCTTTTACTGACTAATTTAAAAACATTTTCCTTCATGGGACTATCAGGCACATTTTCTTGAGTCCACTCTTTGAGTCTCCGGATCATCTGACCCATAGATCTCTTATTATCAGATCGGTAGATATTCCAAACCTTTTCAGCTACTTGAAGAAATGAAGGCTGTAAGGCTTTTGTTGCTCTATCCCTAATTTTTAAGAAAGCATGTAAAAAGCACTCAATGATAGCCACACAAGGAAATATCTTTTTCCATGCAATTTGCGTAGCATTCCACCCATCAGTATTTACTGTTTTGGGTGAATATGTTGCATCTAAATCTCGAGCTTCTTTCTTAAATACGCCATAGGCTTTTTCCAAAGCATCCGCCGTGACTTGAGAACAAGCTTCAACTCCTAATATACACTCTTGTGCTACCGTCGTAGCTACGTAGACCTTATTTCCTTGTTGCCTAGAGTGAAACTCATCAGACAAAAGATTTTCTGGAAGAGTTTCTTTTTTATGAATGCTCGTACCCACTAAACTGAAGCTTGAAAGAGAGACAAACAATCGATACCAGTACATATGGTTTTTACCAAAAACAGCTCCCAATGCCCAAAAAGGAACACCAAATTTGATTAAGAATAAAGCCTTTTCTACCTCTGGAGTCACTTCTCTATTATAAGGCATCAGAAAACTGGGGCGGATACGGTAAGTAATACCATTGGACGATATGCGGCGCATACGCTGTCCTGTTTTCTTGGATACACGTTCATAACCATTCAATTTGAACCCCTTATGAAAGCATTCAGGAAATAACTCAGGGAAGCATTTATATTGATTCTCAATACTTTTTCGAGCAAATTCATTATGAGTGATAAATTGTAGATAATCTTCTACGGAGATATTTAGTACGATTGTTCTAGATTCTCTATCTTGTGATGCCATTAGTTTTTTCTCGCTTTTGTTGTTTGCACTTTAAAAGTAGAAAATTCTAATGGCATTTTTTTATATATAACCTAGCTCAGCAAAACGTTATAATCAGGAATTTTCTTAGAGGAGCAGCTAAGCGTTGTAACCCAGCCTCATTTAAGGAAGAATACAATTCATTTAATTGTGTTGTACGTAATGACCATAAAGTTCCTTTAAATCGGAGGGTAAACTGTTCTTCGTAGGCATATATTACGATTGTGAAGTACTTAATACTCCATGGTTTATGACCCGCAACTTCTTCATGAATCACTAGCTTCATATCGTTAGAAAGGAGAATCTTTCTGGCTTTCAGGAAAGGCTTATTTATTTTCAAGCAGACCCCTTCTTCAGATAAGAGTAAACGGCAATTATTATAGATTATCGCTTTGGATGAGAAAGCCAGATAGAAAACACCATATATAAGTATATAAATAAACGCATAGGTGTCAAAGTCTTCGGGGTAGGAAGGATGATGCTCATACTGTGCTTGTAGTATTGCAGGAATTCCCAAAGGAAGGAATGGTAGAGCATAATTAAAAAAATGTAGTATTTGTAGTGTGAAATAATTTTTCACATACCAGCAACGAATAGTTTTTCCCATATATAAAACTATTTTGATTTCTTTTCTATAGTGAAATCCAAATTAACCCCACTCCTCTAATTTTACAAAAAAATCCCCAAATCCTCTCACCCTCCTCCTAACTTCCTCATTCCCAAATCAGAACCCCTTTACCGTATTTCACTTGACCTCTCACTAGACCCAACGGCATAAAAAAACCTCAAATCCTTGATTTTCAACGATTTGAGGTGATTTTTCGTGGTCCCAACAGGGCTCGAACCTGTGACCCTCTGATTATGAGTCAGATGCTCTAACCAACTGAGCTATGGGACCGATAACGGTGGTTATGTCCGTTAGGTATCTTTTAGGACATGTTTGGAATCCAGATTTTGAGGAGAAAACTTTTATAAATTGGCTGAGAAAATCATGATTTAAACCGAATAGTGGTTCTATTGGGTGAAAAATCAGGAGTTTTTCAGACAAAATTAGAGAAGTTTTATACCAAAAGATGTGGTTTCAAACATGTTCTTAGTGCTCTCAACAGGGCTCGAACCTGTGACCCTCTGATTATGAGTCAGATGCTCTAACCAACTGAGCTATGAGAGCGGCAAGCGGCCTTAAATGCCGTTTTGCGATGGCAAATATAGAGGATGCCAATAGTTCTAACAACATTTTATATGAAAAATACAGTACGAATAGGGTTATACCCTGATATACAGATAGAAAAATTAGGGGTTAGGTGCTGGGGGTTGGGTATTAGTGTTTTAATTTTCATAACTCATAACTCATAACTCATAACTGTGATATCATGTATTTTCACAGAATCCTTTTATCTTTATCCAAAGAATTGTACAAAACAGTGTTCATTACTGTAAGTGTTGACGATAAGAACTAAAACTATGAAAAAAATACTGATCACCCTACTTGTCATTATAGGCTTGTTTATAGGTGCCCTGGCAGCAATCCCTTTCTTTTTTAAGGATAAGATTGCAGCAGCGGTACAGGAGCAAATTGATGCTACCCTAAATGCTAAGGTGCATTTTTCTACAGATAACTTGTCCCTATCCATGTTTACCCATTTTCCGGATGTGACGGCAGATATTTATGAGTTTGCGATTAGCGGAAAGGGAGTTTTTGAAAAGGATACGTTGATGTACGTGAAGGACTTTTCATTAACCTTGGATGTAGCGAGTGTTTTTTCTGGAGAGCAAATTGAAATCAAGGCAGTAGATTTAATAGAACCGAAGATTAACGTCTTGGTCTTGGCAGATTCCTCGGCCAATTATGATATCGTCAAGGAAACGGGAGAAGAGGAAGTGGTAGAGGAGGAAGCAACGGGAGAAACTCCGGTGATCAAGATCCACGGTTGGAGCATTACCGATGGGGAGTTGTTCTATTCCGATGCGACTTTCCCGATGGAAGTAAGTTTAAAAGGCCTGAACCATCAGGGAAGCGGGAATTTTGAGCAGGCCGTATTTGATATGGTGACCAAAACGGAAATCGCTTCCATGTCGATCAATTATGATGGCATACAATGCATGAGTGAAGCCAAGGGTATTGCCGAAGTGACAATGGGCATGAACCTGGATAGCATGAAATTTACGTTCAAGGATAACTATGCGAAGGTGAATGATTTTACGGCTTATGCAGAGGGGTGGTTGGCCATGCCAGAGAACGATATTCCAATGGATATCCGTTTCCATTCCAAGGATAATAACTTCAAGAGTTTACTGTCGTTGGTACCGGGAATGTATCAGAATCATTTTGATGAGTTAAAAGCGAAAGGAGACTTCCATTTTGATGGACGCATCCACGGGGCTATGACGGAAACATTGATCCCTCAATTTGATATTCAGTTGCACCTGAAAGATGGGTTCTTCCAATATGAAGGATTACCGTCTGCAGTAGAAAAAGTAGGGGTAGATTTGGTTTTGAAAAATACCGATGGAATTACTGATCATACGCTGGTGGATATGAGTAAATTTCATTTGGAGGTAGAGAATAACCCGGTACATGGTTCCTTCCGTTTCTCCAATATGGATAAGTATGAGCTGGCTTTGAACGGTAAGATTGATCTGGAAACTGTACAGCATATTTACCCCCTGGATAGCACGACCCTAAAGGGTGTTATTGACTCTCAATTGAAAGTAGAAGGATTGCTGTCTGATGAAACCAATGTTTCTGTTAAGGCAAACGGTGCGATGGGGATCAATGATTTGTATTTCCAGAACAATGATTTGCCACAAGGATTTGGTATCGCTGCAGCAAAGGTGAAACTAACGCCGGAGAAGGTACAGCTGGAAAACTATCAGGGAACATTGGGCAAGAGTGACATGAATGTGACTGGCTCTATTTATAATTATATGGGCTTTGCACTAAAAGATGAAGTGCTAAAAGGAAACCTGACCTACCAAGGAAAAGTATTGGACCTGAACGAATGGATGAGCGAGGAAGAGGAAGAAGTAGTAGCAGAAGAGACGCCAACAGATACCACAGCTATGGAGATTGTGGCTATCCCTCAGAATCTGGACCTGACGTTTGATGCGAAAATCAATAAGGTATTGTTTACGGATGTACCTATGGATAACTTGGTTGGGAAAATGACGGTTAAAGATGGTATCGTAAAATTGAATAAGGTATCCATGAATACGCTTGGCGGGAGAGTAACTACTTCTGGAGCATACGATACCAAAAACCCGGAAGATCCTCGCTTTGATTTTAATTTTGATGCTAGCCAATTGGCTTTTGGAGAAGCGTATAAAAATGTATCAACGATTCAGAAATATGCTCCTATTGCGGAGAATATGCAAGGCGATTTCTCTACTGGTATGCGCCTAAGTGGTAAGATCAATCCTGATTTCAGCCCAGATTTGAACTCTATTGTTGGAGGCGGTCTGCTGAAAGTGACTAAGGCAGCGATTAAGGATGTTCAAACGCTGAATACGATCAGTAGTTTGGCAAAAGTAAAGGAACTGAAAGATCCAGAGGTAAAGGGCATTGCGGCAAACTTCCATATTGAGGATGGCAAATTGCTGGTTGATCCATTTAGTTTCACCATGGGCGGGATTCCTACCAATGTTAGTGGATACAATACACTGGAAGGACAATTAGACTACCTGGTGAAAATGGATGTGAGTAAAACTTCCATGAGTAAGCTGGGCATCACTAAAGCAGACTTCAAAGTAAGTGGAAACTATGATGACCCTAAGGTAACACCTATGATGAGCAAGGCCGCTCAGGAAAAAGTAGACAAGGTTAAAGAGGAAGCGACTAAAGAAGTGAAAGATGCGACCAAGTCAGTGGTGGATGATGTCAAGAAAGGTGATATTGATGGCGCCAAAAAGAAGGTGGAAGAGAATAAGGAGAAAGGAAAGAAGCTGATCAATAACCTTTGGAAAAAGAAATAAGTTTTTAATTTTCAATGATTAATTTTCAATTTTTAATAAATTTCACATTGATAATTGAAAATTAATCATTGAAAACTCATACTTAAATGAAGCGGACAATATTACAGACTATTTTTTTCCTATTGCTTACCCTTCCTGCCATGGCGCAAAAATCACCCATTTCAGACTCTACGATTGTTGATCTGTCCACCTTGAGCGAAGACTTCGCTTACGATATGAGGTATGCGACCACCAATAATTTCTTAAAGGAAAAGGTATACGATTGTGACAAGTGCCAATTGCGTTACGAAGCAGCCAAGGCATTGGTAGAGGCTAACAAGCAATTTATGGAAAAAGGATACCGCATCCGCTTATTTGATTGTTACCGCTCTTTGGATATACAGAAAAAAATGTGGGACATATACCCCAATCCCCAATACGTAGCCAATCCTTATAAGAACGGTTCACAACACAACCGTGGTCTGGCGGTAGACTTGACTATAGAGAAACTGGATGGAACTCCAGTGGATATGGGGACAGATTTTGACCATTTTGGAAAAGAAGCCCATCATGATTATACGGCTTTGTCAGAAGAGGTACTAGCCAATCGAAAACTATTGAAGGAAACCTTGGAAGCGTCAGGATTCAGAAGTATTCGTACCGAATGGTGGCATTATAATTTCAAGAGCAATTATCGTTATATGCCAGCGAATACTCCTCAGGATTGCGGAGAATAGAATGCTTTCGATATGTTTTTAATTGCTATAATTCTGTCATTTTAAACTTTTTAATCCATGAATTATTTCAAGTTTTCTAAAAGAAACTTACAGGAAATACTGATCGTATCTCTTGTGATTTTTATTTTTTTAAGGCTGATGTCTGCGTTTATTTCCAGAGACATCGATTGGTCGACGAACGAAATCAAAGCGTATGAAAACCCTATCCTGTATGTGTTCTTTTCAGCATTGATCATGAGCCTATTTGTTGGCTTTTCATTCTTAAAAGAAAAAGCATACAAAAAATTTGGGATATTATTGATGGTCTCCATATGCTTATCCATGATAGAGTATGATCGGTTTTTGAATGCAGTAGGACTTTCAGCACTTTTATCCTCTATTTTCGAACTACTCCCTGATAGACATAGTATCCTTCAGGTCCCATTTGCATTTGTTTCCAGGGCGTTGATTTATCTTCTATTATTTTTTGTAAAGAATCGATTGGAGAAAGGAGCACTTTCAGGTGCAGGAGTGGTAGTTTTAGGGATGAGTGTTATGTCTCTGAATGCTTGGTACTATATGTTTTTTGATATGGTCGTAAGTTTCTCTTCTCAAGGGAGTTTTAGGGAAGTACTTTTTATGGGAATATCCTTCCTGAATATAGTGTTGACAGTCACCTTCTTGATGTATGCAGAAGCATTTTTTAGAAATTCAGAGATAACCATCAGGTCATTTTTTAGAGCACCAAATCAAACAGCGCTGTCAACAAAGCTATTCTTGCAGCACTATTGTTTTATGTATGCGATGCTAGGTGTCACTTTTTACAAGTTTTATTCAATGACCAGTGAAAAGTATAATGCATTTCCAATCGTGTTGGGCGAGGGAATTCAATACATCGTTTTTATTCTTTTTGTGACGACTTTCGTGACCCATCTATCTATTCAATGGTGTAGGAAGTACGAGCGACCAGCGACCTGGTTTTATATGTTACTTCTTTTACCTGGAATCAATATTATAGTGTTTATTTTTACGAAATTTCTTTGGAGCAAAGAAAACCCAATGACAAGGGAAGAACGCAAAGAGGAGCATCAGAAATTTGCCAATACATGGACATTGATTGTAGCGGCTTTGGGAATACTAGGTACAGTGCAATGGTTCATTACAGATAATCAGAGGGAAACGATTCCTAGGCTACTAAGGGCAGGGTATACTTTATTCTCTGCGGCTTTATTTCGATTTACACAGCGTCCGGTGTGGGTTTATACCATTGTAGGAATAGGTTGTATGTATGCTGTTTTCCTGGGGCTTGGAAGGGCAATCACCCTCAATAATATTCCTTTTTATATGTTATTGGTTATGTTGATCGCTTTGGTCGTCTATCCGGCTTTTCATCCAGTTGAATTGGATCAGCGTTATCAGGAGGTAGAATCAAACTAAGAATTATCACTTAAATTATATATAACTTTTTATTACAATATTTCATGAGAAGAGCTTCATTATTTTTTTTGACTATTATGTTGTTTTTGAGTGCTAACAGTATAGCGCAGATTGATCAACATACCCTTCGTTTTTCGGTTTCAGGGAGCTATACCGAAGAAAACAGTAACGATGGTTTTTTGAAGAATAAAACGTATACGAGTTCTGAGAATGCGCAATTAGGAGTTAGTGCAGATTATTATTTTCTCAAGGGCTTTTTTGCAGGAGTTGGATTGTATTATATCAATGAATCCAGTAGATCGACTCATAAGCTATTGGTAAATGATTATTATATAGAATCGCTAACGGATGTAGGGACGATAGGTTATGTTCCCACGCTCCGATTGGGTACATCCAAACACTTGGGGCACCGCTTTTATGGTCATTTATTACTGAACGCACAGTACTATAGTATTGAAAATACAACGTATACTGCCGTAATGGAAGGAAAGACGCTATTGCCCGATTATATGAATATAGCTAATCTGGAACAAGCTCCTCACTTTATCGAACAAACGCCGACCATATCGAGCAGTGCAATGGGAGCCATGTTTGAGCCTGCAGTCAGTTATTACTTCACCAAGTCGTTGTCTTGTACGATTGGACTGGGAGGTGTGGCTTACACGAAGACTAAGGGAAGTGAAGAGGGGATATTTCACCTGAACTTTAACCCCTCTCATTGGTCATTGGGGATTGATTGGACCTTGTAACAATATCATAATTCATTAATCATACATTTTTTATTTATGAAATCAGCGAAACATTTTTTGGTACTTGTCTTAAGTTTGGGCATTCAGTATTATGCATTAGGGCAAGCAGTTTTTAAGGAAGGGATAATTATTAATAATCAGGGAGATTCTTTAGAGTGTCTAATCAAGGATATGGATTGGAGAGAAACACCTGAGGCCATTGTTTATAAAATTCAGGGTTCTGAAACAACACAGAAAGTAGGTCCTACAGAGATTAAAGCCTTTACCCTTGGAGGGAGAATATTTAAAGCATATAAGGTGAAATCAGCTTTCCCAAAGATTGATGATGCTTATCTAAACGATCAAGCAAAATTGAACTTGAAAGAACAAGAACTCTTTTTGGAGTTACTATATACAGGAAAAGCAAGTCTGTATGAGTATGTTAATAGCGATGCTCGTTGGTATTTTTATAGTTTGGATAATGGCGAGGTAGAACAGTTGCAGTATAAGCGTTATAAGAAGGTATTGAATGGGAAAACAAGAATACTTGAAAATAATGTATTTAGAAGTCAGCTGTTAAAAAACCTTCCTGTAAGTGGGCTTTCTATCAACTCAATGGAGAAGGTAACTTATGACGCTAAGGCATTATTGATTTATTTTGAAAAATATAATGGAGGTAGCGGTGAAAGGGTATCCTATGTTGTGAGCGAAAAAAGCGAACATGCCAAATTGCAGTATCGTATAGGAGTAGGGATGAGAAATGGAAACATTCAACTAAATAATGCCAAAGCAGAAGTAGCTACAACCTTTGATAAGGTACAAGTAACTGCGTTGAGTGCAGAGGTGAATTATGTTTTACCTTATTACAATGAGCGTTGGGCTGTAGGAGTGAAGGGATCATACCTCTTGCCTATAGAAAAAGAAGGTGCTATTGAGGAAAGAGGAATCATAAAGGAAGGAGCTACTTCAGAAATGACTTGGAGTAGTATTGATGCTTATTTATTTTTAAAGTATACTCACCAATTGAATACCTCTCTTCAATTGTCGGTTGATGCAGGAGCTGTTTTAGGAATGAATATGGGCGTTTTATCTCCATTTGGAGATCTTCCATTTGGAACATCGTTCAATCCACAGCTAGGGATTGGAATGCTGGTCAAAGACAAAATAGGACTACAGTGCTCTTTGGGAACTGCAAGAAATATGATGTTAGAATATGTCCATTGGGACAGTAAGCAGACTTATACTGAGATAGGATTATACTATCAATTTGGAAAGTAGATTTGATAAGGCTTAGAGCTTGTTTGGAATACTGATTAGAGGAATTTTCTATCTGAAGACGTATTCTAAACAAGCTCTTAGTGATTAATTTTCAATATTAGACTTTAGTAAGTTTTAAAATAAGATTCAAATGCCATTAAAACTTCCAAATAAATCCCTGACTCGAGCAGATATTATTGATCATTACCTACTAAAGGTAATTGAAGAGAAGCTTCCATTGCATAAAATCAGGCCAGAGCTGGAAGAGCACCATGTGCCTGATGAAGAAATACGTATTATCGTTCGATTTATTGATGAGGAGCTGCAAAGACAAGTGATCAAAGAGAGCAGAAAGAAAAAGTCCAGAGCGTTAACCCGGGTAGGATTATTTTTGGTGGTAGTCGGAATGGGGATTACGATAGCAACTTATACAGGATGGATAGATATGGGAGATGAGTTTCTGATTGCTTATGGGCCAGTACTGTCTGGAATGTCCTTAGTAATGGCAGGAAGAGTCAGAAGGTAATAGCTTTGCTAAATTGAGTATTGATGAAGAATGAAGAATTATTACCCATTATTAATTCTTCATTCTTCATTAAGAGCTTGTTTGGAATCCAGATTTTGAGAATAAAACTTCTATAAATTGACTGAGAAAGTTCTGATTTGAGCCTAATAGTGGTTCTATTTGGGGATAATCAGGACTTTCTCAGTCAAAATTAGAGGAATTTTATTCCAAAAGATGTGGTTCCAAACAAGCTCTAAAAATTTCTCCTACTAGATTGTCCCACCACCAACTCCGTAGGCAATACCCTGTTTCTATAAACAAACGGCTGCTTTTCTACCCTTCGATCCCACAGGGAATCAATTTCTTCCAGTAAAAGCAGTGCAGCTTCCTTTCCAATACTTTGAGCAGGTTGACGTACCGTGCTTAGCGTAGGATGGTACAATTTGGCCATGTCCGATCCCGTATATCCTACCACTCCTATTTCCTTAGGAACATCAATCTTCATGGATAATAGGGTATGCAACACCTGAAAAGCGACTGGATCATTAATAGCAAAAATAGCATCAGGAGGGGTTGGGAGTGCTAGCAGTTGTTGGGTGATACGCCCAATATTGGAATGCATATCACCGTGTACTACCCAATCCTCTACATAGGGTAGGTTATGCAATCGCAAGGCTTCTTTATAGCCCTTCAGTCGTTGTTGTGTAATTTGTAAATGCTTTGGTCCACTGATATGGGCAATGCGTTGATACCCCTCATGAATCAGGTGAGTTGTCGCATTAAAAGCGCCTTCTTCATCATCCACCGTTACGCTAGAGAATATCCCATTAGCTTCCGGTAGGGTACGGTCAAATAGCACAACCGGAACCTCTTCTTCTTTCAGCATTTTAATATGCTCCAGATGGTTTGTTTCTACTGTGGGCGAGATCAGAATACCATCCACATGATGGTCCATGAGTAACTCTATACTTTTTTGTTCCTGTTCTATCTTTTCAGAGGATTGACAAATCATCATCTGATACCCCTTACTCAAAAGCGTCTCTTGTATTCCGGCAATCACATGTCCGAAAAAAGGTACAGACAGTTCGGGCACAATCACGCCTATGTTAAAAGTACGTTTACTCACCAGGCTAGTGGCTAGGGTACTCCTTTTGTAATTTAATTTCTGGGCAAGATCCAATACTTCTTGACGGGTGGCAGGGTTGATATCCGGAGCATCTCTCAGTGCCCGGGATACGGTAGAGACCGATATGTCCAGCCTTCTGGCAAGGTCTTTTATGGTGGTTCTTTTCTTTTTCATCTCTCAAAAAATACCGCTTTCAGATTTCCTGAAAAATACTCAAAAAAACACAAAAACGTCTACTTCACACTTAAAGTTGAAAAAATACGGTTTTCGGTAACGTTACCGGAAACGGTATTTCATTTTTCGACTGGATTAGAAAAGGAGGATTCCCTACCTAGTAAAGGTAAAAAAAGTAAAAGGTATAAAGTAATAGAATCGATATACCCGTAGAGACATGCCAAGGGTCAATGTCGTCAACTTAAGCTAAATACTAGTCCTAGCGTCCTCGCTAGGACTTTAAACATTATTTGAGCGTTACGCACGGCATGTAATGCTCAAGCTTATAAAACAGGAGCGAGGACGCTCCCATTATGTTTTGGTCTTCGCGAGGACGCAAAGACCAGTGTCTACTATTCAGTTAAGTTGACGGTATTGTGCCACGGGTATATCCGTCACCTTGGCAAAAGATACCAATTGTATCATTCCACGATTAACAATCAAATTCCATATGAAAATAAAAGAGCTTGTAGCAAAAGAACTAAACCAACGTTTCGGGCAACCGGAATGGGTCAGCTTCTCTCCGGGACGAATCAATATTATCGGGGAGCATACCGATTACAATGATGGCTTTGTATTGCCAGCAGCAGTAGATAAGGGAATTGCCTTTGCGTTACGCAAAAATGGACAGGATCAGGTGCGAGCTTATGCGGTTGATTTGAAGGAAGAACAAACGATTGGGTTGAATGATCTACAGGCAAGAAGTCATGGACATTGGGTGAATTACATTATAGGTGTAATGGTGGCTCTGAAAGATAGAGGGGTAAAGCTGGAAGGATATGACCTCGCCTTTAGTGGCAATGTACCGCTGGGAGCGGGAATGTTTTCTTCGGCAGCATTGGAATGTAGCTTGGCAGAAGGATTGAACCAATTATTTGAAGGAGGGTTGAGTACGTGGGATATTGCCTTGTCCGGGCAGTATGCAGAGCACCATTATGTAGGCGTGAAATGTGGGATCATGGACCAGTTTGCTTCTTCTTTTGGAAAGGAAAATTTCGTCATGAAACTCGATTGCCGTAGCAAGGAGTTTGAGTATGTGCCCTTTGATTTGAGGGGATATAAACTAGTGTTATGTAATACGAAAGTGGCCCATTCACTGGCATCCTCAGCGTATAATACTCGTCGAGAGCAATGTGAAAAAGGGGTGAGTATCTTAAAGCAGTATGATAGCAGCATTGAAAGTCTTAGGGACGTTTCTATGGAGTTGCTACAGGCACATCAATCCGAAATGGAAGAGGTGATTTACCAACGTTGCGCTTATGTTGTGGAAGAGAATAACAGGGTACAGCAAGCTTGTGAGCGTTTGGTGGCGCATGATTATGATGCTTTAGGGAAATTGATTTACGCCTCCCATGAAGGCTTGAGCAAGCAGTATGAAGTGAGCTGTTCGGAACTGGATTTTCTGGTGGAGCAAACTAGAAATAAAGACTATGTATTGGGTGCCCGAATGATGGGAGGTGGCTTTGGCGGCTGTACGATTAACTTGGTGGAAGAGTCACAGGTTTCATCATTTATAGAGGAGATATCAGCAGCCTATGAAAAAGAATTTGGCATAGCCATGGAGGCTTATACGGTGGTAATTGGGAATGGAGCCGAGGCTACTGAATGGGCAGTTGAACAGCCTAATTTTGCCTTTGATGAGCACCCTCACAGACGCTATAATCCATTGACCGATGAGTGGGTGCAGGTTTCTCCGCATCGGGCAAAACGACCTTGGCAAGGGCAGGTAGAGAAAGCAGAGGAGGAGGTACGTCCGGCTCATGACCCTTCTTGCTACTTATGTGCCGGAAATACCAGAGTGACGGGAGATATTAATCCGGATTATAAGAATACCTATGCATTTACGAATGACTTCTCTTCCCTCTTATCAGATACACCAGAAGGCATTGTAGAAGAAGGTATGGGATTGTTAAAGGCCAAAAGCGAAAGAGGTATAAGCCGTGTGATTTGTTTTTCTCCTCGTCATGACTTGACCATTCCTGAAATGGAAGTAGAGGAAATCAGGAAAGTGGTAGACCTATGGTGTGAAGAATATGAAACATTAGGGGCCAAGGACTTCATTAATTACATACAGATTTTTGAGAATAAAGGAGCCGTGATGGGATGCTCCAACCCTCACCCACACGGACAGGTCTGGGCGCAGGAAACGATTCCAAATGAGCCTGCCAAGAAGATGAAAATGCAAAAGAAGTATTGGAAGGAACACGGAAGAACGTTGCTTTCCGATTATATCAAGGTGGAGCAGCAGAAGAAGGAACGAGTACTTTTTGAAGATGAGTATTTTATGGCAGTCGTTCCCTTCTGGGCAGTATGGCCTTTTGAGGCGATGCTTTTGCCAAAGCGACCTATCGCCAGAATCACAGACCTGACCGAAGAAGAAAAAGATAGTTTTGCCGCCGCTTATAAGAAGTTAGGCATTATGTACGATAATCTCTTTGAGATCTCTTTCCCTTACTCCGCGGGTATACACCAGGCTCCTTCCAATGGAAAAGAGTATCCAGAATGGCACATGCATATGGTATTCTATCCGCCTTTATTGCGTTCTGCCACGGTGAAGAAATTTATGGTAGGGTATGAGATGCTCGCCAATGCCCAAAGGGATATTACGCCAGAGCAGGCGGCAGAGCGATTGAGAGTGCTTTCTCCGGTACACTATAAGGAAAACATGATGAGTTTCAAGTCATAAATAACAAATAACATGCAATTTACACTAACTGATAATATCGTATTTATTGCCTACTGCTTGCTGATTATAGGCGTAGGTTTATGGGTTTCCAGAGACAAGAAAGGAGAATCCAAAAACACAGAAGATTACTTTTTGGCGAGCAAATCCTTGCCTTGGTGGGCCATCGGAGCCTCATTGATTGCTTCCAATATTTCAGCAGAGCAATTTATTGGAATGTCCGGTTCTGGCTTTGCGATTGGGATGGGTATCGCCGGTTACGAACTAATGGCAGCGATTACGTTGATCTTGGTAGCGAAGTTCTTCCTGCCTATTTTCATTAAGGAGAAAATCTTCACCATGCCACAGTTTCTGGAACGTCGCTTTGATAATCGAGTGAGAACCAGTTTGGCGGTATTCTGGATCTTCTTATATGTGTTTGTCAACCTGACCTCCATTCTTTATTTGGGTGCATTGGCACTGGAAACGATTATGGGTGTTCCTTTGGTATATGGCATCATTGCATTGGCATTGTTCTCTGGAGTATACTCTATTTATGGAGGACTGAAAGCCGTTGCTTGGACCGATGTGATTCAGGTGATCTTCCTGATTGGAGGAGGATTGATAACTACCTATCTGGCATTGGACGCTGTAGGGGCTAACAATGGTATGTGGGATGGATTTACCGCACTATTGAGTAAGGCACCAGAGAAGTTTGATATGATTCTCGATAGCAATCATCCAGCCTATGAGCACCTTCCAGGTATTTCTGTATTGATTGGTGGAATGTGGATTGCGAACCTAAGTTATTGGGGATGTAACCAATATATTATCCAAAGAGCCTTGGCAGCCAAAAATATTCAGGAAGGGCAAAAAGGAATTGTGTTCGCAGGTTTTCTGAAGGTCATTCTTCCTCTGATTGTTGTAGTTCCTGGTATCGCAGCATTTGCCTTGCAAGCAGACTTAGGGAAAGCGGATGAGGCATACCCTTGGTTATTGAGCACTTTTGTACCGGAAGGACTAAAGGGATTGGCATTCGCAGCACTGATTGCAGCAGTAGTATCTTCATTGAGTTCTATGATCAATAGTATCTCTACGATCTTCACACTTGATTTGTACAAGCAATTTGCCGATCAAGAGGCATCGGAAGGAAAGTTGGTAACCGTAGGACGTTTGGCTTCTGTTGTGGCCTTAATCATTGCGATAGTCGTAGCTCCTCAGTTGGCAACTTTGGATCAGGCATTTCAGTTTATCCAGAAATATACGGGATATGTAAGTCCGGGAATCGTAGTGATCTTCCTGTTCGGCTTGTTCTGGAAAAAAGCTACCGCCAATGGTGCACTGGCAACTGCCATTGCTTCTATTCCAATCTCATTTATGGTAGACAATGTACTATTCAAAGGTATGCCATTTATCGACCAAATGGGTATCAACTTCTTAGTGCTTTCCCTGATTATGATCGTGATTAGCAAAGTAGAGAAGAGTGCAGAGGCAAAAGGATTTAATATTGATACCACCCTATTCAAAACCTCCAAAGGATTTAATGTGACGTCTATTGCTTTGTTTGGAGCAGTGGCTGCGATCTATACCCTGTGGTGGTAGAGTTAATGAAGAATGAAGAATTAATAATGAAGAATAGGGGGTAGTAGGCCCTTGCCTCTGTAGACTGTAACTGGTCTTTGCGTCCTCGCAAAGATCAAAACCATAATAGGAGCGTCCTCGCTCCTGTTCTATAAACTTGAGCGAAGACGCTAGGACCAGTACTTGGATAGGGTGTAAATCCTTGCCTCAGGCAAGGGTTGTAAGGGCGCCCCTTGTGGTCGTCCCCTAATAGGCAAGGACACCCCTTGTAGTCATTCTCCAAAACAAACAATCATGAAAAAAATACTAGTAACAGGAGGAACTGGCTATATCGGTTCCCATACGGTAGTTGCCTTACAGCAAAAAGGTTATGAGGTGGTGGTACTGGATAACCTTTCGAATTCTGAATATGGGGTGTTGGATGGGATCGAAAGAATTACGGGAGTCCGTCCAACTTTTGAAAATGTAGATCTAAGGGACAAAGAAAGAACAGCAGAAGTTTTTCAAAGTCATACAGATATAAAAGCAGTCATTCACTTTGCAGCCTCCAAGGCAGTAGGTGAATCGGTAGGAATGCCATTGGAGTATTATGAAAATAATATAGGGGGCATGTTAAATCTGTTGTCTGCTATGCGAACCTATAAAGTGCCTAATATCGTATTCTCTTCTTCCTGTACCGTATATGGACAGCCAAAACAACTTCCAGTGACGGAAGAAGAACCCGTAAAGCCGGCTTTATCGCCTTATGGCAATACTAAGCAGATTGGGGAAGAAATTTTGAGGGATACGGTGAAGGCACATCCCGGGTTAAAAGCAATTTCTCTTCGCTATTTTAATCCAGTGGGGGCGCATGAGTCTGCCTTGATTGGAGAGTTACCTAAAGGGGTTCCTTTGAACTTACTGCCATTTATCACCCAAACTGCTATCGGGTTAAGGGAGCAGCTAAAGGTATACGGAAAAGATTACAATACCGTTGACGGTACTTGTGTAAGGGACTATATTCATGTAGTGGATCTGGCAAATGCTCATATCATTGCAGCAGAACGCATGTTGGATCATAACGGAGAGGATGCCTATGAGTATTTTAACCTGGGAACAGGCACTGGCAGCTCGGTATTGCAGGTGATACAGGCCTTTGAAAAAGTAAGTGGACAAGCCTTGAACTATGTTTTTGTGGAAAGAAGAGCAGGGGATGTGGAGCAGATCTGGGCAGATACCCAAAGAGCGAATGAAGTACTCGGCTGGAAGGCTGAGAAAGGATTGGAAGAAATGGTGCGTACGGCTTGGTTATGGGAACAGCACGTACGAAAGCAAGTTCATACTGTTTAATTGAGCTTCGCTCGTTCATAGTGTTTAGTTGAGTTTTTTGTTTGTATGTTCAATGACTGTGTTTCTTACATATAGTCGAAGGGTTACTCTATAAAAGCGAAGCTTTCAAAAAATAATGACCTCAACTAAACATCATGAACGAGCGAAGCTCAATTAAACACTATGAACAAATATCTTTTATAAACTAACTAGCAACGATGATATGACAACTAGACTATTTATTATAACCTTATTGTTAATGAGTTCTTTTACTTACGGACAAAGAATAGAACGTCCCCTTGAGGAAGGATGGAAGTTCCAGAAAGGAGATTTTCCAGAGGCAATGGAAGTCTCTTATAATGATCGAAAGTGGGAGTCAGTGACAATCCCTCACGATTGGGCTATAAAAGGACCTTTTGATAAAAGCATCGATCTGCAGACCGTAGCCATTGTACAGGATGGAGAGGAGAAGGCAACGGAAAAGTCAGGCAGAACGGGCGCTTTGCCTTATATAGGTACGGGGTGGTATCGACTGTCATTTGAGGCAGAAGAAATCAATAAAGAGCAGCAGCAGGTACTATTACATTTTGATGGTGCGATGAGTGAGGCCAAGGTATATCTGAATGGAGAGTATATTGGAGAGCACCCTTATGGGTATGGTTATTTCTATTTTGATATTACGAAACACCTTCGTCCGGGACAGGAAAATATACTGGCGGTTCGTTTGCATAATGAGCCAAAATCCTCTCGCTGGTACCCTGGGGCTGGGATCTACCGTAAAGTGAAATTGATTACGAAAAGTAAAAATGCCATTGAACATTGGGGTACAACTGTAACTACACCCTATGTCAGTGAGGAAAAGGCAAAAGTAGTGGTGAAGGCACAGACGGTAGGTACGGTAGACAGTTTGAGTGTAGCTTTGTATACACAGGAGGGGATATTAGTAGCTGAAAGTGGTAATGTACTGTCCTTTGAAGGAGAGTTTGAAACGATTATTGCCGTAGATCAACCAAACTTATGGAGTCCAGAACATCCCAACTTGTATCGATTGGTAACTGCTGTTTATCGCAATGGAGAGAAAACGGATGAAGTGGTGGAGCGTGTAGGAATTCGTAGTCTTTCCTACACCGCTGAAAGGGGATTTGAACTTAATGGACAGCGACGAAAATTTAAAGGGGTATGCCTTCATCATGATTTAGGTCCTATTGGTATTGCGGTCAACCGTGCAGCCTTAAAGAGGCAACTATTAATCATGAAAGAGATGGGAGCGGACGCCATACGTACCGCCCACAATATGCCGTCAATCGAGCAACTGGAACTTTGTGATGAGCTGGGCTTGATGGTGATCGCAGAAAGCTTTGATGAGTGGAAGAAGCCAAAAGTAGAAAATGGCTATAATCGCTTTTTTGATGAATGGGCGAAAATAGATGTAGAGCATTTGGTAAGGGCGACTAAAAACCACTCTTCTATTGTCATGTGGAGTGCGGGTAATGAGGTGCCGGATCAATGGGGCTCGGAAGGAGTGAAAAGGGCTAGATGGTTACAGGATTTGTTTCATAAGGAAGATCCTACACGCCCCGTTACAGTAGGTATGGATCAGGTAAAGGCCGTCATGGAGAGCGGATTTGGAGCTATTCTGGATATTCCGGGCTTAAACTATCGGACCCATTTGTATGAGGAAGCTTACGAGCGTTTCCCTCAAGGGTTTGTTCTGGGATCAGAAACGGCTTCTACCGTAAGCTCCAGAGGTATATATAAATTCCCTGTAAAAGAATATAAAACCAAGAAGTATTCCGATATGCATTCTTCTTCTTATGACTTGGAAGCTTGTTCCTGGTCTAATATTCCGGAGGATGATTTTATCTTACAAGATGATCAACCTTGGGTATTGGGAGAGTTTGTTTGGACAGGGTTTGATTACCTGGGAGAACCTTCTCCTTATAATGAAGAGTGGCCTTCCAGAAGCTCTTATTTTGGGATCTGTGACTTGGCCGGGATTCCTAAGGACCGTTATTATCTGTATAGAAGCCGTTGGAATACTGAAAAGGAGACCTTGCATATCTTACCTCACTGGAACTGGGAAGGCAGGGAAGGAGAAGTTACGCCTGTATTTGTCTATACCAATTATAAAAAGGCCGAATTATTCCTGAATGGAAAGAGTCTGGGTACAAGAGAAAAAGATCCGTCGACTCGTTTGGATCGTTATAGGTTGCGCTGGATGGATGTGCAGTACGAGCCAGGAGTACTGAAAGTGATTGCTTATGATGACAATGATAAGCCGGTTGCTGAGAAAGAGGTTAGAACAGCGGGTAAACCACATCGTTTATTATTGGAAGCAGATAAAACAGTCCTAAAGTCCGATGGAAAAGATTTGAGCTATGTGACGGTGACCGTAGTGGATAAAGAGGGTAATCCTTGCCCTACAGCCAACATTCCTCTAACGTTTTCAGTCAAAGGAGCTGGTAGCTTCAAGGCAGTCTGTAATGGTGATCCTACTTCTCTGGAGATGTTTCACTTACCAAAGATGAAAACCTTTAATGGGAAATTGGTAGTAACGCTGCAGTCCAAAGAAGGAGAGTCAGGAGATGTTTTCTTGACCGTGAAGGGAAAAGGGATGAAAGCGGAGCTTTTAATTATCAATGATTAATTATCAATTTTCAATATGTGGTATACTATAACTTGAGATAAACTTGTCGCTGTCTATGGTTATCATTTATAAACAATAAGCGATAACCCATTACATGGCGTCTTTAAACAGATATCATACAACAGCTAAAGACTATACAATAGGTTTTTTGTAGATACCTTCTAATACTCCAATTGTTAATTAATCATTAAAAATCATTGAAAATGAAAAAATACTATCAACATATCCTGTTGGGATTGGTACTATGTATTGCCATGCCCTTAGCCGCACAGGAAGGATTCTATAAAGGAGTAGATCTTTCCTATGTGAATGAAATGGAGGATTGTGGGGCTGTTTACAAAGAGAATGGAGTAGCAAAAGATCCCTATCAAATTTTTGCAGACCATGGAGCCAATTTGGTGAGGATAAGATTATGGCATACTCCGGATTGGACCAATTACTCCAACCTGAAAGATGTAAAGAAAAGCATTCGTAGGGCCAGAGAGAAAGGAATGCAGGTACTGTTGGATTTTCATTATTCTGATACTTGGGCAGATCCTGAGAAACAGCATATTCCGGCAGCCTGGGAAAACGTAGAGACGGTAGAAGTACTAGGCCAAAAAGTATATGATTACACGTATGAAACCTTGATGGCCTTGGATCAGGAAGGACTGATGCCAGAACTGGTGCAAATAGGAAATGAGACCAATGGGAATATCATGGTCAAAGAAGGAGAAGAATTGTATCCGGTTGACTTTGACCGTATGGTTTTTCTGATGAAGGAAGGAATCAAAGCAACAAAAGAAGCTGGAGCAAAATCCTCCATTCAGCCGAAGACCGTGATTCATGTCGCAGGCCCTAAAGATGTAAAGTGGTGGTTTTCCGAAGCAGTGAGTAAGGGACTTACCAATTTTGATATCATTGGAATATCTTATTATCCCAAATGGCATTCAGAGTATAATATTCAGCAGTTAGGGGAGGTTATTGATCACCTTAAAGCGACCTATAGCAAGGATGTTATGATTGTGGAAACAGGACATCCCTGGACCGAGGAAGGCGTAGAGGAAAGTGCTGGAAATGTGATGAATGAATCAGCGCCAGGGTATGATGCACCATCTCCAAAAGTACAGCGACAGTATATGATAGATTTGACAACAGAAGTGTATCAACGAGGAGGCTTGGGGGTGATTTATTGGGAACCCGCCTGGGTGTCGACACCTTGTCAAACGTTATGGGGAACAGGGTCACATTGGGAAAACATCACTTTCTTTGATTTTGAGGGAGCGCTATTATCAACCGGTGGGATACAGTTTTTATCTGTTGACTACAGTAAGGACTTGGTTTTATATTCTGACCTAATGGAGGTGTTGCAAAATGATAGTATATACCCTAATCCGGCCTCAAACTATATTTACCTGAAAGGAGAAAAAAATAGTGTTTCATGGGAGGTGCATGATTTGAATGGGAAATGTGTTTTGAAAGCTGAAAATATGGACAGGCTGGATATCTCTTCCCTTCAAGAGGGTATCTATATATTGTCAGTGAATCAGCAACAACAGTTCAGGTTGTTGAAGAATTAAGAGTGAGAAATTTTCAATTATTAATTTTCAATCTTCATTTAATACACATTGAAAATTGAAAATTAATAATTGAAAATTAAAAAGGTTACGCTTCAGCGTGCTCTAACTCTCCCAACTCACTATATCGATCTTCCAAAATTTGCTCCAGTTCTTTTCTGTCTGCTTCCATCTTTTGTCTTTTCTTCACTTTCTTGATATCAAACTGTATTAAGATAGATACTGCTAGCGCTACTACGAAAAGCCCGGCAAAAATGTATAGTGTTTGCGCATAGCTTCCAGTGGTTTGGCGCACATAAGCGGCTAACTGTGGTCCCGCCAAGCCGGCAGCGGCCCATGCGGTCAATATATTTCCATGGATGGCAGATAGATTTTTGGTGCCAAAGACATCTCCAATATAGGCGGGGATAGAGGCAAACCCTCCACCGTAGAAGGTCAAAATTAAGAATACCAATCCTTGGAATAGGTAAGCATTAGTAGTTTGTGGTAGCAAGAAAAAGGCTACAATCTGTACGGCAAAGAAAAGGGTATATGTCATTGGACGACCGATGATATCCGAGAAACTGGCCCAACCTATTCTTCCCAATCCATTGAAAAGTCCCATAGCACCTACCATTCCAGCTGCAGCCAAGGCGGTAAGGCCTGCAATTTCCTGGGATAATGGAGCTGCTACAGAGATCACAGCAATACCACAAGTGATGTTAATGAACAGCATGATCCACAGGTAATAGAAGCGATTTGTCTTGAGGGCTTCTATAGAAGTCAGCTGTGCAAGGTCTTTTTTAATTATTTTAACGGGTTGACCATTGGCTTCTGCATTAAATCCTTCAGGAACCCATCCGGCTGGTGGAGGGGCCAGGTATTGGGCAGAACTCATCATAACTGTAAAATATACAACTCCTAAAATGTAGAAAGTAAAGGACAATCCAACGGTTCCAATCAGGTATTGAATGACGCTACTGGCAATCAGCGCACCAAACCCGAATCCCATGATAGCCAGTCCAGTAGCCAGTCCTCGACGGTCAGGAAACCATTTAACCAAGGTAGATACAGGACAGATATAACCAACGCCCAAACCTATACCTCCTATGACACCATAGCCTAGATAAAAAAGATAAACACTTTCCAATTGAATGGATAAACCAGCTAATAGAAGGCCAGCGCCATAAAAAGAAGCGGAGAGCATTCCACTTTTTCTTGGGCCTATACGTTCTACCAAACGTCCTAGAAATGCAGCAGAAAGCCCTAAAAATAAGATCGCAATACTGAAGGCCCAGGCTGTTTGCTTAAATTCCCAGCCTATTTCTTCTAGCAAAGGCTTTTTTAAAACACTATAAGCATAAACAGCGCCAATAGAAATATGAATGCCCACGGCAGAGGCTGCGATGAGCCAACGGTTTTTGATTTTTTCAGTCATAAGAATAGAATGGTTTTAGTAAAGTCTTTTTAAGGTATCTAAAAGCAGGAGCAGGCAATTTGCATGTTCGCTACGGTAGAGAATGTTTGGTTTATGGCTTATCGCTTATCGGTTAACTAAGATTGAAAAATAATCGTCATACTACCCAACAGCTTTGTTGAACCGTTGAATCGTTGAATTGAGCTTTGCTCGTTGATTCGAGTTGAACTGTTGACTGAATTCAATAAACGATTTAACTCGAATCAACTCACCAAAGGTGGAATTCAACGATTCAACGGTTCAACAAAGCTAGTTCACAGTATGACAGTTATTTATTCAAAGCTAATTAAACAATAAGCGATAACCGATAACCGATAAGCATAAGTAATTATCGTAAATCAAACACTTTAGGAATAGGGGGTTGGTGACGGTTGTCAATGTATAATATGATCGTTATCAGATGATCACAATCACCATTTTCCAAGGGGTATTATCACTTGTGCGGTGTTATTAATTGCGGACTTTTGAATTACAAAAACAGCAAACAATCAACCATTTTAATTTTTAAACGAAAACGAAAATGATCGCAGAAGTCAAACCATTTGTAGAAGGAAGATGGAATAAAGCCATTGATGTAAGGAATTTTGTAGTGAATAACATTACACCTTATTATGGGGATGAGTCATTCTTGAGTGGAATTTCTGAGAAAACCCAAGTGCTTTATGACCTTTGTATGGAGGCAGTGAAAGAAGAGATGAGTAATGGAGGTGTACGTTCGATAGACCCTTCTACCATTTCACGAATTGCTTCTCATGCTGCAGGGTACATTTCTAAAGATCACGAGGTAATCGTAGGATTGCAAACGGATGAATTACTTAGAAGAGCCATCAAGCCTTACGGAGGTGCTCGTGTAGTGGAGAAAGCTTGTGCCGAGCACGGTGTACAGCTAGATCCTAAAGTAAAAGAGCTTTTCGCTAAATATGTAAAATCACATAACGATGGAGTGTTTGATGCTTACACTTCAGAAGTTAGAAAATATAGATCCCTTGGTTTCTTGACTGGTTTGCCAGACAACTACGCAAGGGGAAGAATCATTGGTGATTACCGTCGTTTGGCACTTTATGGTGCAGACCGTTTGATCGAGGAAAAACTAAATGACCTTGAGAAAGTTGACGGCCCAATGAATGATTATAGCATTCGTCTAAGAGAAGAGGTGAGTGAGCAAATCAAGGCGCTAAAAGAGATTATCGAACTAGGTAAGATCTATGGTCTTGAGTTGAACCGCCCAGCGACGAACGCACAAGAAGCTGTACAATGGCTGTACATGGCTTACCTGGCAGCTGTAAAAGAGCAGGATGGAGCGGCCATGTCTTTGGGTAATGCATCTACTTTCTTGGATATCTTTATCGAAAAAGATCTTCAGGAAGGAGTGATCACTGAAGAGCAGGCACAAGAGATGATCGACCAGTTCGTCTTGAAACTACGTATGGTTCGTCACCTTCGTATGGATGCTTATAACGAGATCTTCGCAGGGGACCCTACTTGGGTAACGGAAGCGATTGGTGGTTTGGATATGAACGGGACGCCAAAAGTGACCAAGACTTCTTTCCGTTTCTTGCAAACACTTTACAACTTAGGCCCATCACCAGAGCCAAACATGACGGTGCTATGGTCTGACAAGTTGCCGGAAGGATTCAAGAAATTCTGTGCGAAGGTATCTGTGGATACTTCTTCTATCCAATATGAGAACGATGACCTAATGCGTGAGACGCGTTGTGCGGATGACTACGGTATCGCATGTTGTGTGTCTTACCAGGAAATCGGTAAGCAGATTCAGTTCTTCGGCGCACGTTGTAACCTGGCAAAAACATTATTGTTGGCGATCAATGGCGGACGTTGCGAGAACACAGGGGTACAGGTAATTGAAGGAATTCCTGCGTTGACAGGAGAGTCTCTGAACTATGAGGAGGTGATGAATAACTTCAACCTGGCGATGAAGGAGATGGCTAGGGTATATGTTGATGCAATGAACATCATTCACTACATGCACGACAAATACTACTACGAAAGAGCGCAAATGGCCTTCGTAGATACAGATCCTAAAGTGAACGTAGCGTACGGTATCGCAGGTTTGTCTATTGTAGCGGACTCTTTGTCAGCAATCAAACATGCAAAAGTAACGCCAGTAAGGGATGAAAATGGCTTGGCAGTAGATTATAAAATCGATGGTGAGTTCCCTTGCTACGGTAACGATGACGACCGTGTGGATATGATCGCCAAGGATATCACGGCACACTTTAATAATGAGTTGAAATCTTTCGAGACATATAAGGGCGCAGAGCCTACCATGTCTATCCTTACCATTACTTCTAACGTAGTATACGGTAAGAAAACCGGAGCTACTCCTGACGGTAGAGCGAGAGGAGTTGCTTTTGCACCGGGTGCCAACCCAATGCACGGTAGAGATACACATGGAGCGATTGCTTCTTTGAACTCTGTAGCGAAGATCGATTACAATGATGCCCTGGATGGGATCTCTAATACGATGAGTTTCATTCCTAAGACACTAGGACCTGATGCCAACGTTAGGGTAAATAACCTGACAGCGATCCTAGATGGATACTTCAACAGAGGAGCGCATCACTTGAACGTGAACGTTCTGAACAGAGAGTTGCTGGAGGATGCGATGGAGCACCCAGAGCAGTATCCTCAATTGACGATCCGTGTTTCCGGATATGCCGTGAACTTTGTTCGTCTATCGAGAGAGCAGCAGCTAGAAGTATTGTCAAGAAGCTTCTTCGAAAAAATCTAGCAATTGATTGTTGAATCGTTGAATTTCACCTTCGGTGAGTTGAATTGAGCTTCGCTCGTTGATTCGAGTTGAACTGTTGATTGAAAGGTATACTAATACTCAGCCAACAAATCAACTCGAATCAACTCACCGAAGGTGAAATTCAACGATTCAACGATTCAACATTACCATAGTAAACAAACGACATCCAACGAATACTACTACCTTCAACGCTCTACATCTATGTCAATTACGACTCCCAAGATCACCGTTAACAACGTTGATACCCTTAAGATACACTCACTAGAATCCTTTGGTACCTACGATGGACCAGGCATTCGCTTTGTGATTTTCGTACAAGGGTGTCCTTTTGAATGTGTCTATTGTGCCAATCCCGATACCATGAAGTATCAGGAAGGAACAGTGAAAAACATTGAAAGTCTGGTACAGGAAGCTACCCATATGAAGCCTTACTTCTCCAATGGGGGAGGGGTGACCGTATCCGGTGGAGAACCTTGTGGGCAGGCGAGACAATTGGTGAAGTTATTCAAGCGATTGAAGGAAGAAGGATTACATACCTGTTTGGACACGAATGGTTATATTTTTAATCATCATGTAGAAGAATTATTGGAGTATACTGATCTGGTATTGCTGGATGTCAAGCATATCAACAGTGCGATTCATAAGACGATTACCGGAAGGCCCAACGAAAAGGTATTGGCTTTTGCCAAGCACCTGGAAGAAAAAGGGAAGCCTTTCTGGTTAAGATATGTACTAGTGCCGGGCTTATCCGATGATCCCAAGCACTTGCATGAACTGGGCGCACACTTTGCGTCCTATCAGCAGCTTAAAAAGCTGGAAATACAACCTTATCACAAGCTGGGTATACACAAATGGGAACATTTGGATAAAGAATACCCGCTAAAAGATACGCCAGAGAATACGCCAGAGCAATTAGCGAAGGCCAAGGAAATCTTTGAGCAGTATGTGACTGAGGTCGTTATTAACTAAGAGATGGTTGATTTTTGTAAATAGATTGTGTTAGCAAGGTCAGTGTTTGGTTGCACTGACCTTTTTCTATTGGCAATAATTTTGATGTGTTAGCAGCGCAGGGAAAGCAAGCTGAGCAACGGTTTTTATAGGCAGCTTGTTATAATAGATGAGGCGGAGCGTTTGTTTATACCGTTGTTGAATCGTTGAATTTCAATACTTCGTATTGAGTTGAATTGAGCTTCGCTCGTTGATTCGAGTTGAATTGTTGGTTGAGTGTTATTATATCTTTCAATCAACAGTTCAACTCGAATCAACTCACCGAAGGTGAAATTCAACGATTCAACGATTCAACCATGGTATGAAGAACTCCTTTGGAATGAAGCAGCAAAGTTATGAAAGAGGTATTATATCGACTAGACAAACATATCAAGGCACAGAAAAAATTAGCAGAAGGTTGTTACTGGATGGCTGGGTTATTACTATTTCTGGCAATAGGCGCACGATTTTTTGGACCGGACACACTAGTGGCAGAAGGCTTTTACAAGACTGCGGGTATACTCACTTTCATCATGTTGTTGAGGGGCTTTCACTATCGGTACATTTGTAATGTTCGTCACAAGAGAGCGGTGGACAGTATAGCTTCCAATGATCCACAACTACTAAAGGAAGAGTACCGCAGGATAGAACGAAGGGTAAAAGCATTTGTCTTGTACCAGATAATAGTAGGTATGCTGATTGTTCTCGGTATTGTATTGACGCTGGTGCCTGGTTTCCCTATCCTGAGAGGAGCTTCTT
This sequence comes from Algivirga pacifica, assembly GCF_039543525.1. NCBI lineage: Bacteria > Pseudomonadati > Bacteroidota > Cytophagia > Cytophagales > Flammeovirgaceae > Algivirga > Algivirga pacifica. The sequence continues at coordinate 86,911 of NZ_BAABJX010000021.1, read as the reverse complement.
ATGCGATGATTCTGATGTTTATCGGGGTGATTGTGGTGAGAGGAGTAATTCATCCTCCTACTCGATATTACCTGAAGGAACTGGAGCGCCAATTAAGTTAAAAATATATTTCCATAGGATTACGTAGGGTCATACCTGCAGGTATAACCCTACGTAATCCTATGGGGTAAATAGTGTTAAACTTTTTCAGCGAATCGGATATAAGGCATCTTATACCTTAAGGAGACAAAGAAGCTGACCCAAACAAAAAATGCGAGTACAAAGGATAATCCGAGGTTACTGTAGAGTAAATTCTGAACTTCTGAATTCATTTGAAAGATTTCAATGGCTTCTGTGAGCTGAAATCCTTCATTCATTAGTATTCCTAATACAGTGAGGAGATTGGCTATTACGATGCTTCCAATGTTAATGGAGACAATGATATACTTCGTTAAATTACCTTGCTTACCTTTGAAGTAATCGTAGCCCTTTAAAGCCAAATAGCCGATGACTATAGACATTGCGGAGGCTAGATAACCGAGGTAAACGGCCACAAAGACCCAGGCGATAATTCCAATTATTGAAAATAACGCTGCTCCAACAGAACCTGATAAATAGTTTTTTCTTTTCTGGTTTGTTGCTTGTATGGCAAGGTCTATATGTTTCTCATGTTTTGTGAAGCAAGTTTTACATAGGTGCATCCCGCCATTTTCAACTTCATAAAAGCCTAATTGAGAAGTTGAATGACAACTTTGGCAGTCCTTATGTGTTGGAACCTCATACTCATTTAATAATGAAACGATATGATCCATTAAATGATAAACAGTAGCTATTTTAGTGTATCTGAAATTCTCTATAAACTGAACAACAATACCATTTTGACGAACGTCATAAGCAGTGAATTTTAATTCTTTTTTATGTAAGTGTAGGTTCTCACTAATGGCAAATCGCTTCTCCTCAGGTAACTCCTCAAAAGATATCGTCACAAGTTTATGTTGTGGGCTACTCCAAATACTAGCATCTGTGATCTCAAAAAGATACTCTTTGTAAAGTCCAAAAACGCCATTTTTTGTTTTATGCCAGCCTAGTTCTCGAGCTATTTTTTTAGCTTTAGGGAAGATCATTATCTAAAAAATTATCAATTAAAAAAATGAAAATTAATAATAAGAGATACACTTGTTAACTCCAATTTTTCAATTTAAAAATTATTTAGATTTCACCTTCTATTGTATGAATCTGCTATCGCAACAATAGCCTGACCTCTACCAATTCCCCCTCCTTAGTTATCCCCTGCTCTTTTGGAATATAGATATACCCCGATGCTTCCGTGAAAGCCCTGAGCATAGAGGAGGCTTGTCCTTGGAGCAGATGTGCTTTGCCATCCCTAAGTGTAGCTTTCAGAAACTGGGCACGATCGCCTTTTTTATGGTATTCAGTAGCTATAGGGACTTTAATGGTTTGTAACTGTTGGAAGCCTAGCCCGCAGTATTGATTAAGGGCAGGGTATACATACTCATGGAAGCAGGTAAGGGCAGCGGCAGGGTTGCCTGGAAGGGCAAATACATAGCAGTCGTTCAGTTTGCCAAAGAACAAAGGCTTGCCGGGTTTTTGCTTGACCTTATAGAAGATTTTCTCACAACCTAAATAGTCAAGGCTTGTTCCCACATAGTCATAATCCCCTACAGAAATTCCGCCAGAGAGCAATAAAAAGTCGTGTTTTTCGCTTGCTTCTTTGATGCGCTGTATGACTTCCTCTTGGATATCGAGCGTATGATAGGATTCCGTGGAAGTATAACCTGCCTGATGTAGCGCATGCTTTAGTCCTATGGTATTGCTTTCGTAGATTTGTCCATAGGATAAGGGGTAACCAATAGGCATTAACTCGTCGCCATTGGCTAGAATACCTATGGAAGGCTTTTGATAGACCTCTAGCTCAGTAACCCCTAGGGAAGCAATAAAGCTGATGACTTCCGGAGTCAATCGTTGCCCTTTTTTAACCGCAAAATCGCCCTCCTCGATCTGTTCTCCAACCGGACGAATATTCTGCCCCATACGGTAAGGTCGATCTTCAAAAGCAACCTTTCCATCTTTTTCCTCAGCCATTTCCTGTATGATAATCGTATCGACCTCATCCGGTACAGGTGCTCCAGTAAAAATACGCACTGCTTTTCCCGCCTGCAGTTTTACCTTTTCAGTAGAACCTGCCGGTACGATAGCCTGTATCGTAAAATCACCTTGATGAGAAAGGTCCTCGAACCGTACTCCATACCCATCCATGGCCGATTGACGGAAAGGAGGGAGGGCAATAGGAGCGTAGAGATCTTCGGCGAGGATTTCTCCCAAAGCATCTATCAGGGTGACTTTTTTATGGTTTGCTGTCAGTGAAATAGTTTGTTGTATTAGTGATTTAGCTTCTTCTACAGAGATCATGAAAGTGTAAGATTAAGGGAGTAGTAAAGTGAAAAATAGATTTATTTTCCGTCGGGTATTATAAGCATGACCGCATTGGCTTTTTGGAGTTCAAAGCCAGCAGCGACCCACTCTTCAAACGTTTTTTCACCCACTTTGGTAAGTTGCTCAGTAGGGAAAAATTTTACTCCATAGATTGTTTTATTTTCTTTTTTTCCATGAAAAGCAAAGCCAACAGATTCAATACGCTTCAGCTCTTTGAGTTGTGCCATCAGGTAATTGATATGTGCCCTCGGGGTGCTTTTTTCCATATAAATAATGAGCTCTTTTTGGCGTGTTGTTTGGTCTTTTAGTAATGCAGCGTAGGAATACTGATCGGCTACTAAATCACCAAAGTAAATCTGTGCGCTACCTTCTAAGTCTGGAGCAGAGATCGGTACGGCTGTCATGATTTCTTCATCACGATATTGGTAGAGTAAAAACTCGTTGAAGGTTAAGATAGGCTGTTGTATGGTTTTTTCAGCCAGTGATAGATCGCCTTCGGGCAAGTAGACATGAACATCCTGTTCTTTGCCTATTTTCTTCTTGATAAGAGCATCTGAAGAGTCGTCTTGAGCCAATAGTTGAATGGCTTGAAAGAGAATTATTGAAATTAAAAAAAATCTTTTCATTCTATTTTTAGGCTTAAATTCAAAGGATAGTAATATACAAGTTTAAGAGATCAAATTAGATTAGAAATTAGTTTTTGTAGTATTTCACACTGTCCTAGTTTCTTCTGCAGATCAGACATCATTTTTTAGGGGTTAGTGATTAGTGATTCGTTTATTTTGATATGCCTGGTGAAAGAGTTCAGATTTTATCGACTAAAAAGTGTTTATAAAATCAGTGTTACTATTCTTTTGTGGCCCCTCGTCCTAAAGACCGTGCGAGACGCTCCCATTTTATAAGCTTGAGCATTACATGCCGTGCGTAACGCTCAAATAATGTTTGAGGTCCTAGCGAGGACGCTAGGACCAGTACTTAGCTTAAGTTGACGACATTGTACCCTGAGGCAAGGACTTACCTCTTACCTTATACCTATTACTTTTTACCTTATACCTTATACCTCACCCCCCTATTCTTACCATACTTCGGTTATTCTCGGTATGCTGTTCTTCTCCAAAATCCTCTCCACCTCTTTCTTTCTTTTTATGGTAGACACTATCAGCAATAATAGGGTATAAGGCTTCTCCATTTCTGAGGGCCGTAAGCAAGTCATTTTCCGATTGGGAAAAAAGACAGTTTTTCAGCTTGCCGTCAGCAGTCAAACGCAAGCGATTGCAATCGGCGCAGAAAGGTTTGGAAACGGTGCTAATCAGTCCGATAGACACATCAGAACCTACCACCTGATAGTTTCTGGAAGTTTCATGGGGAAGATGTGGCAAAGGTTGAACCCGGTCTCCCAGATAATCAAAGATACGGGCTTCGACTTCTTCATGAGACATCCTTTTTTTCATGGACCATTGATTCCCTTTAAAAGGCATAAACTCAATAAAACGAATAGAGATTCCTTGCTGTATAGCAAAATCAATAAAGTCCTCAATCTCGTGGTCGTTTACACCTCTCATCAGTACAATATTCAGTTTAAGCTGAATAGCCGTAGTGGATAACCAAGCGATATTATCCATCACCGCCTCAAAATCATCTCTGCGAGTGATGTGCTTAAAGTGCTTGGCATCCAGAGAATCCAGACTAATATTCATGCTTTTCAGACCGCTATCCAATATCGCTTGACGGTGTTTCTTAAGTAAAACGCCGTTACTGGTCATATGCAAAGAGACCGGCAGTTGACTTAACCGAAGGAGTATAGCTCCAATGTCTTTACGGGCAAAAGGCTCTCCTCCTGTGATCCGTATTTTGTTGACACCCAACTGTACAAATTCTTTGGCAATACTTTCCAGCTCCTCTGCTTTCATCAAGTGTTCTTGAGGAGAGAATTCCACATTTTCGGGCATACAGTAAAAGCATCGAAGATTACAACGATCAGTTACTGAGATACGGAGATAATTGTGAGTTCGGTTAAATTGATCTTTCAGCATAATAATAATAGCTATTGTTGAATCGTTGAATTTCACCTTCGGTGAGTTGAATTGAGCTTCGCTCGTTGATTCGAGTTGATTTGTTGACTGATCTACTTCTCAATATTTTCAATTCTAATCAATGCATTGTCAAAGGGTTAAATTTGATAAGCTTCTTGGAACCGAATGTTCGACCAACGGTTCAACTCGAATCAACGAGCGAAGCTCAATTCAACGATTCAACGATTCAACAGTTAAGAATGTCGAGCCCCAGAAAACACTCGAAAAATATGCAAGGCTGCAGGAAAGAGCGCATCCATAGACTCCTTAGCCCCATTGGTAGATCCCGGAAGGGCTATCACTAGGGTTTCTCCTATAGTTCCCACCATACTTCTGGAAAGCATGGAGTAGGGGGTACGGTCTTGACCATAGCTGCGGATAGCTTCTTCCATTCCCGGAATACGTCTTTCCAATAAAGGTTCAAGCGCCTCTGGGGTATTATCCCTTGGCGATAGTCCTGTACCTCCGGTGAAGATAATCAGGTCCATCCCTTCTGCGTGGAAGTTTTTGGTGAGTTGCTGAATCTCTTCCTTGTCGTCAGGAATCACAAAGTAGGCTGGAACTTGGACCCCATAGGTATGTAGTTTCTCACAGATGACTTTACCTGCTTTATCTTCTTTCTTTCCTGCTGAGATACTATCGGAGCAGACGATGACTGCTGCTTGTAGATCATTTTTAAATTGATCTTTAAAATCGGACTTCCCACCTTTCTTTTTCACCAATCGGATGTTTTGCACCTCTACGCCTTTGTCGATAGGCTTTAGCATATCGTACATCGTTAAGGCAACCACGGAAGCACCGTGCATAGCTTCTACTTCCACTCCTGTTTTATAGATCGTTTTGACGGTCATAATGATGCGTACCTGCAGTCCTTCAATCTCATAGTCTACAGAGGTATATTCTATAGGAAGTGGATGACAGTCAGGAATAACATCAGAGGTTCTTTTTACACCAAATAGCCCGGCAGTCTTGGCCATTTCCAGTACATCTCCTTTAGGAACCTGTCGGTTTTGGATGGCAGCAATGGTATCCGGATGACTTACCTTAACCGTAGCCTCGGCTACGGCTGTTCTCAGGGTATTGTTTTTATGAGTGATATCAACCATTAGGCAGGGGTATTTTCTTTCCAGGTATAGGAATTATCTTCAAAAATTTCTTTTCCAAAAACAGCAACTTCCTTCTTGATGCGTTCCACTAGGTACTGACAAGCTTCAAAAGCCTCTGTACGATGTCCCGAGGATACAAATACAAACAGACAGATTTCCCCGGCTTTTACCGTGCCCAAACTGTGATAGATATGCATACAAGTCAGCCCCGTAAACTTCTCAAAAGTAGCCTCCCGTATCTCATGCAGGGCATTTTCGGCAACTTCCTCATAGGTGGTATATTCGATTGCTTGCACAGTCTTTCCATCAATTTCATCGGCACGTACCTGTCCCAAAAAGATATCATGGGCACCAATCGTAGTTTTGGTTTGATGCTTGGCAATAGATTCAGCAATAAACTCCGGAGCAATGGCTCCTTGTACAAATACTTTCTTCTTCTTTTTCATTTGCAGAGATGTTGAGGCCGCTTGCGCGGCTGGTTGAGTAAAGCTTCGCTTTGTTGAGATTCACCTTCGGTGAGTTGAGTTTTATCTTGGATTTTCACCTTCGATGAATTGAATTGTATGTCCACAATAAGTAATTTCACTGTTCACTGTTCACTGTTCACTGTTCACTGTTCACTGTTCACTGTTCACTGTTCACTGTTCACTGTTCACTGTTTTTATCCTCCAGAAAAGGGTGGTAGCAGCGCAATCTCCGCATCATCCGTAATCGGAAGGTTGTCATCTGCCAAGGTGCGGTTATAGGTAGTTTTATATTCGACCTCTTTTAATGGAGGATACTTGCTTTCAAGAAGTATTTTAAGCTCAGAGATAGGTGTATTCCCTTCTATCTGAAAAGACTCTTTCTGGCAGCCAGTAATATCGGTAAGCATGCCAAAGTATAAGATATTTAGTTCATTCATAAGCAGTTTGTTGAGGCCGCTTGCGCGGCTGGTTGAGTGGGCTGCGCCCGTTGAGTAGCACTTCGTGCTGTTGAGCAATGGTAGACACTGGTCGTAGCGTCCACGCTACGACCCAAGCATCGTTTGAGCGTCTACGCTCAATTTTAAGTCCGAAGGAGTATTGCAGTTGAATGTTTCCTCAGAAGGAATAGATAAGTAATCTACCATTACCTTCTTGATTAAGTCCTTCATTCTATAATTTTCTATTTCAATTTGCTTTTCAATAACAGACAGTACACTTCCAGCATAACAAGCAATTAAAGGATGTTCCCTCTCTTCATTTATCCCTATAATACTATGATGCTTTTGTATAAACAGCGCTTTCATTTTTTGAAGAGCACTTACACTGATATAGGGACTATCACAACTCACCACCATATACCCCTCAGCAGGATAAGCCAACATGCAGGCATGCAATCCCCCTAAAGGACCAATCTCCTGATGTCTATCTTGAATCAATGGGTATCCCAATGATTTGTAGGCTTCATTATTGGTAGAAATAATGACCTGAGAACATCCGGATTGTTCTAGTTTATTGCCGATATGACTAGCAAATGTTTCTTTGCCTATGGGTAGTAACCCTTTGTCTGTTCCCATTCTGGAGCTTTTTCCTCCGGCGAGTACAATGCCTATGATTTTCATGCCGTTAATGGGGGATAAGGTTGTGAAAAATGACCATTTTCAATTTGCAAATGACGGTCACAAAGCGTCTGAAGAAGGGCTTTGTCATGACTGATGAGTAGCATACCTATGTTTCGCTTTTGACAATACGATTTCAGGTATAGGGCTACCTTTTCTTTCAGTCGCTCATCTAATGCAGCAAATGGTTCGTCCAGAAGTAAGTAATAAGGGCCAGACAGTAAGGCCCTTCCTATAGCCACCCGCTGTTGCTGTCCTCCGGAGAGTTGTCGGGGAAGTCGCTTCAGGAAGGGTTTAATTTCCAGGATCTCTATCACTTCCTCATAGTATTCAGAAAGAAAGTACTTACTGAACTGTAGATTTTCCTCTACCGTCATATGGGGAAAAAGGGCGTATTGCTGAAACACAACCCCTAAATGTCGATCTTGAGGGGAGAGAAGCACTGTTTTATTGCTACTCCAATAGTGTTGCTGCTCGTCTTCAATACTCCCTTGGTGTAAGCTTTGACAACCGGTTAGCGCATAGAGTAACGTACTTTTTCCAGCTCCAGAGGGGCCTGATATACCGGTGATTTCATTGGTGTTAAAGGCTTCTTTTAGGGTAATGGTTTGTGCCGTGTAATGTATCTGAAAGTCAACAGATAATCGATGATAAGTTCTTTTAGGAAGAGAAAGTATAGTCCTTTTTTCTTTTCTTAAAACATGAGACCAAGGAATAGGAAGTGAAAGGGCATCGCGACGTTTCAATACATTAATCAAAAGTAGAATGCAGAAAGACAGTAAGAGCAATAGCAAGGCATACTCGTGGGCCGTATCGTAATTTAAGGCTTCGACTTCCTCAAAGATGGCAATAGAAGCTACTTTGGTTTTTCCGGGAATACTGCCTCCTAACATCAGGATCAATCCAAATTCCCCCATACCGTGGGCAAAGGTAATACCGATAGCTGTGAGTAAAGGCAGTTGTATGGCAGGAAGTAAGACGTATAGTAATGTTTTCCAGCTGCTGTGTCCCAATAAAAAGGCCATGTTCCGGTATTCTTTAGGCAATTGCTGAAAGCCCGATTGTATAGGTCCCACCATAAATGGTAAGCCATAGATCACAGAGGCTATCAATAGCCCTTCAAAAGAAAACACAAGGGATATGCCCAACAGTTGATCTACCCATGTTCCGATAACCCCTTCCGGACGAAAAAGCAATAGAAGATAAAACCCTAGCACGGAAGGAGGCAAGACCATCGGTAAGTTAAGGCAGGCCTCAAGGATGGCTTTTCCCCGGAAAGGACGAAAAGCCATCACATACCCTATAGGGATGGATAGGAATAATAAGATAGTGGTACTCCAGCCACTGAGTTTAAGACTTAATAGAAAGGGCGTATAATCCATTTAGTTAACGACTTCAAATCCATATTCCCTAAAGATATTCTGAGCGACAGACGATTGCAGAAACGTGACAAAATCTTTCGTTTGTATTTTATCGTTCAGCGGCAATACTGCCTGTGAGATTGAAAAATGATTTTCACACGAATGTGTATATAAGGCTTCCGACCCCAGTTGTGGTACAGATGATTGACTACTGAAAGCAACGGTGACTTGCCTGCTCTTGATATAATGATTGACCTGAGCAATACTCTGCCCGTAGACCAATTGCTTTTCCAGGAAATGATAACATCCCTTGGCTTTCAAGTATGCTACTGCCAGCTCCCCAAAAGGCGCAGTGCGTGGATTAGCCATCGCAATAGAAACTCCTTGCAGTTTTGTGGTATCTCCTTCAATTAGGGCACTCCAAAGTGCAGGAGAAGTACTCCACCCAGTTAACCGATTGGTCGATAGCCTAACGGGTGTCGACCTACTTTTTCGTTCTTGAGCTAACCGTTCTGCATAGCTTTCAGCGGCGGGCAAGTATACGTCATAAGGAGCGCCTTGCTGTATCTGCGTATACAGTTGTCCGGAAGCCCCTTGTACAAGCGTGATCTTGTGAGGATACTGTCTAGCGATTTCTTGCATAACAGGAAAGTTGCTAGCGGCTACAGCGACCAACAGTTCTTGTTTATTTTCCTTGGAGCACCCCAACAGATAGAAACATCCCAATAGGCCCCATAGACAAGATCGCTTGATGGCTATACTATTCCTCATAAATAGCTTTTATTTCTTGTTGAACTGCTTCTGATGGAGCAGCTTCTATTCGCTTTTGCAGCTCCTTACTTTCTGCTTTCAAAAATGATCGAAATTGCTTCTGAAAACTACGGTATTCGTGGATGTACTGCATCCCCTTGGCCGTTACCTTTGTTCCACCGCCATTTTTACCTCCCGTCGATTTTTCAATCACCGCCTCCTCTGACAGCTTATTCATTTCCTCCAGTAATCGCCAAGCTTTTCGGTAAGAGATACCTACTGCCTTGGCTGCACTGGAAATAGAATTCTCTTTTAGTAAAGTTTCCAGCAAAACGATTTTACCTTCCCCCAAAAGAGGAATGCCCTCGTCTTCGATCCAGAAGCGTCCTTTAATTTCCTTCATCGTTATTCCTTTGAATGCATAACGGAAGGAAATTAAATAATATTATCTTATAAAGCTAAGGTTGAAGGGGTTTATTTTGGATAAAGGATAAAGGATAAAGGAAGAAGGATAAAGGAAGAAGGATAAAGGAAGAAGGATAAAGGAAGAGATCATTTTATCAGTCATTGACTGTAGGCTATTCTAAGAGTTCAGATTTTATCCTTATTGAGGTGATGGGTTTGAGGTACTACTGACAAGAGATAAAATCGCGCTTAGAATACATGTTAGCAATGAAGATTATTGGTTTATCGGTTATCGCTTATCGTTTAAAAAAAATGTTGAAAAACTACCCATAGGGTATTGTATGTTACTTAGGGGTAAAATAATTTATCTTAACCGATAACCGATAACCGATAACCGATAACCGATAACCGATAACCGATAACCGATAACCGATAACCGATAACCGATAACCGATAACCGATAACCGATAACCGATAACCGATAACCGATCTCAACTTACCGAAGGTAAAACTCAACAGCACGGAGTGCTACTCAACCAGCGGCGCAAGCCGCCTCAACAAAGCATTATGAAGCAAATTTCTTTAGGAGACGGAGAGCTCCTTTATGACCCAAACTTTCTCTCTCCTGAAGAAGCCGATACCTATATCCATCAATTGATGGAAGAAATTATCTGGAAACAGGAAGAAATTAAACTATTCGGCAAAGTACACCCCTTGCCCCGCAAGACCGCCTGGTATGGGGATAAGGGAATCACTTATACCTATTCCGGACTACAAAACCAGCCAGAGCGCTGGAGTCCTACTTTGCTGACGTTAAAAGAACGTATCGAGAACCTGTTGGAAGGCCCCACCTTCAATAGTGTCTTGCTAAATTGGTATCGGGACGGCAACGACAAGATGGGTTGGCACTCCGACGATGAGCCAAGTCTTGGCAGGAACCCCGTTATCGCATCAATCAGTCTGGGAGCACCCCGCTTTTTTGATCTCCGCCATAAAAAAGACAAGACCCGAAAGCATCGCCTGGAGCTGACCTCCGGTTCGTTGTTAGTGATGCAAGGGGAGCTGCAGCACCATTGGGTACATCAGGTACCGGTGCAGAAAAGGGTGAAGGAGGGGAGAATTAATTTGACGTTTCGGGATATTAAGTTCCCGTAGGGGCGCGATTCATCGCGCCCCAAAACCCAAAACCCAATGTTCCCCATATGGTAGGAAAAATATTGAAAAAGGGAGGTGTAGAGCAAAATAGTGTGAGTGCAGATTTGGAATAATTTGATGGAGAGAGGGGCGCGATGAATCGCGCCCGTACGTTGTAAGCTAATGCTATAATAAAAAATGATCGGTTAAAAAAGGCAGTGTATTGCTGGAATGTATAGGTAAGCCTCTCGCGGATAATCCTTTCGGAGGGGCAGCTGTAATTCCTACGTTCCAGTATGAAGGATCGTCGCAATCCTTGTTCTAATGGATTATCCTTTCGGAGAGAAAAAGAACAGACGAAAACGAGAACGATTGACGTCGCAATCCTTGTTCTAATGGATTATCCTTTCGGAGTTAACATTAACGAAGAACAAGAAGCGTAATGAAACCTGTCGCAATCCTTGTTCTAATGGATTATCCTTTCGGAGCGCAGACGATTTACTGCAAGTGTATATAGAACTACAAGTCGCAATCCTTGTTCTAATGGATTATCCTTTCGGAGTGAAATAATAATTGACAGGGGGATACCCCTCAATAGTCGCAATCCTTGTTCTAATGGATTATCCTTTCGGAGTTGGATTGGATGTTTGAAGTGACACAAGACTGCGTGTCGCAATCCTTGTTCTAATGGATTATCCTTTCGGAGAGAAAGGAACGTAAGCAATGCGTAAGTTAAAAACGTCGCAATCCTTGTTCTAATGGATTATCCTTTCGGAGGGACAGAGCATGTCTAATATTGCCGATACGCTACAGTCGCAATCCTTGTTCTAATGGATTATCCTTTCGGAGAAGGAGTCTAAGAAGATCCTTAAGTCCGACAACGATTGTCGCAATCCTTGTTCTAATGGATTATCCTTTCGGAGACTATATAAGGTACGCCTGCGAATTGCTGGCGGAATATGTCGCAATCCTTGTTCTAATGGATTATCCTTTCGGAGGGAAGAAGAAGAGGATCTACTTTTAAAAGTAGAACGTCGCAATCCTTGTTCTAATGGATTATCCTTTCGGAGAACCTAAAGTACCGATGTTTATGGACGGAGGTATGGGTCGCAATCCTTGTTCTAATGGATTATCCTTTCGGAGTTGCATTAATAATACATTCAACAAAGATGTACCTGCAGTCGCAATCCTTGTTCTAATGGATTATCCTTTCGGAGAAAACTAGACATTATCCTTGAAGAAGTTTCTTCAGAGTCGCAATCCTTGTTCTAATGGATTATCCTTTCGGAGTCAATTTGATATTTGGTCAGAGGATTCTGAGGATGAGATCTTCGTCGCAATCCTTGTTCTAATGGATTATCCTTTCGGAGAATGGATGCAATGCAAACACTGATACAGTGGTCGGAGTCGCAATCCTTGTTCTAATGGATTATCCTTTCGGAGATATGTCCGTTAGTTCTACAGGTGTTAAGTTCACTAGTCGCAATCCTTGTTCTAATGGATTATCCTTTCGGAGCTGTAACGCAATCCCACTGATGCCCTTTGTGTAAAGGTCGCAATCCTTGTTCTAATGGATTATCCTTTCGGAGCTATTGTAATCACTAACAATAGTATCTTGCGTGAGCTCGTCGCAATCCTTGTTCTAATGGATTATCCTTTCGGAGAGCAAATGACATGGAGCTTGTTCACAGATGATTGTGGTCGCAATCCTTGTTCTAATGGATTATCCTTTCGGAGCAATGAGTACCAGTCCATGTTCATCAAGGATGTGAGTCGCAATCCTTGTTCTAATGGATTATCCTTTCGGAGCCGGTTGCGTTCTCGAATGCCATTGTCGTTTAGCGTCGCAATCCTTGTTCTAATGGATTATCCTTTCGGAGACTGTAGTTGTTTTATGTTTACCTAGAAAAGGTAGTCGTCGCAATCCTTGTTCTAATGGATTATCCTTTCGGAGCCGTTTACGTCATCATAAACAGCCATTCTTGGGAAGTCGCAATCCTTGTTCTAATGGATTATCCTTTCGGAGAGGAGGGAGGATATCTTGGAGTACATCGTCGCTAATAGTCGCAATCCTTGTTCTAATGGATTATCCTTTCGGAGTCTTAGAAAAGTACAATTTGCGCTTTTGCGCTGTGCGTCGCAATCCTTGTTCTAATGGATTATCCTTTCGGAGTTATTTCTCATACTAGAACCACGCAGCGATATGGAACGTCGCAATCCTTGTTCTAATGGATTATCCTTTCGGAGATGGTAAGTTCATTGCATCATTGTTAGATTACAAGAGTCGCAATCCTTGTTCTAATGGATTATCCTTTCGGAGCTCTAACAAGAGCTCTTTGGCTGAATTCTGGCCGAAGGTCGCAATCCTTGTTCTAATGGATTATCCTTTCGGAGCTATAGCTAGTCAATTCTTAGCATGGCAGAAAGATAAGTCGCAATCCTTGTTCTAATGGATTATCCTTTCGGAGCGGATCGCATATCCTCCGATAAGCTCCAATCCAGATGTCGCAATCCTTGTTCTAATGGATTATCCTTTCGGAGGAAGAAGATTAAAGCTTTGGGGAGACTTCAGAGGAGGGTCGCAATCCTTGTTCTAATGGATTATCCTTTCGGAGATTGTACTTCACCTTTGGTTCTACTATGATCACAGTCGCAATCCTTGTTCTAATGGATTATCCTTTCGGAGGAAGAAGGATGTCAAAGACTGATTTCAACTGGTTCGTCGCAATCCTTGTTCTAATGGATTATCCTTTCGGAGAGGAAAAACATCGTTCTCAAACAGTGATTTATAAACGGGTCGCAATCCTTGTTCTAATGGATTATCCTTTCGGAGTGGGAAAAGATCTTGGCTCTTGGAACTACGGATGTTAGTCGCAATCCTTGTTCTAATGGATTATCCTTTCGGAGTATGCCAAGCATGTACGCCTGATGATGTCCCTAGAGGTCGCAATCCTTGTTCTAATGGATTATCCTTTCGGAGCATATAGCTCCTCTTTACGTGGAAATGATTTGGAGGTCGCAATCCTTGTTCTAATGGATTATCCTTTCGGAGCTGTAACAGGAGAGGCAGGTACGGGAAAGTCCTTTGCGTCGCAATCCTTGTTCTAATGGATTATCCTTTCGGAGTGGATCTGTACTACATCAACAGAAAGAAGCACTACGTCGCAATCCTTGTTCTAATGGATTATCCTTTCGGAGATTAATGATACAGAAATTGAAATTACATTTTCTAATCGTCGCAATCCTTGTTCTAATGGATTATCCTTTCGGAGAGAAGAACAATGATTTCACAACAACATCAATTGCAACTAAGTCGCAATCCTTGTTCTAATGGATTATCCTTTCGGAGGCATGGAGAATCAATGCAAAGAGTTCAAAGACTCCGTCGCAATCCTTGTTCTAATGGATTATCCTTTCGGAGCGAAGAAAAATTCTCCGCCCCTCTTCTCCAACCTGGTCGCAATCCTTGTTCTAATGGATTATCCTTTCGGAGCTAGTCAATCATTCGAGGGTTGGGATCGTGATAATCGTCGCAATCCTTGTTCTAATGGATTATCCTTTCGGAGTGGGAAAAGATCTTGGCTCTTGGAACTACGGATGTTAGTCGCAATCCTTGTTCTAATGGATTATCCTTTCGGAGTCCATGTCCTGTGTGTGCTCTAGGTAACTAGGCAATTGTCGCAATCCTTGTTCTAATGGATTATCCTTTCGGAGTGGGTAGGAGCGATGCATCCGGACAAAGTAGAGGGTCGCAATCCTTGTTCTAATGGATTATCCTTTCGGAGATGAAGCAAGATGTAGGATCTCATTGGTACATTCTCGTCGCAATCCTTGTTCTAATGGATTATCCTTTCGGAGAAAAAAACCGAGCATGTGACCGAGGAGGAAATACTGGTCGCAATCCTTGTTCTAATGGATTATCCTTTCGGAGTAAGCATGAACAAACATGAATACAAAAGTTTCAGGTCGCAATCCTTGTTCTAATGGATTATCCTTTCGGAGGCCATGAACCAGGAAGTATTCATCTTTCAGTACAAGTCGCAATCCTTGTTCTAATGGATTATCCTTTCGGAGCTGGAAGGCCTACGCACCAAGGCCTATGACAAGGCAGTCGCAATCCTTGTTCTAATGGATTATCCTTTCGGAGCTGGATGCTCCAGTACCTGATTCTCGAACTCTACGAGTCGCAATCCTTGTTCTAATGGATTATCCTTTCGGAGCTAGAGGTAGGTAGGTACGAACATAACGGTCGTGATGGTCGCAATCCTTGTTCTAATGGATTATCCTTTCGGAGTAAAAATTAAAACTAGTTAAAAATGAAAAACATTATTGTCGCAATCCTTGTTCTAATGGATTATCCTTTCGGAGAATGAACCAAAAGGCAGAAGAAAGCAAGAAAGCGTGGGTCGCAATCCTTGTTCTAATGGATTATCCTTTCGGAGATATGAATTTGAAGTAGATTGTTACGATGCTTACAAGTCGCAATCCTTGTTCTAATGGATTATCCTTTCGGAGGTTTTGTTTTCAATGTTAGCTGCGAAAACATTCAACAAGGTCGCAATCCTTGTTCTAATGGATTATCCTTTCGGAGCTGAAGGAAAACCAGACCTATATCAGGCAAATCCGTCGCAATCCTTGTTCTAATGGATTATCCTTTCGGAGCAATACTATGTAAACCACCTGAACCTAAAGCAACTGTCGCAATCCTTGTTCTAATGGATTATCCTTTCGGAGCCATTTGGAAAATGTTTAGGATTTAATCCATAATTAGTCGCAATCCTTGTTCTAATGGATTATCCTTTCGGAGCAATACTATGTAAACCACCTGAACCTAAAGCAACTGTCGCAATCCTTGTTCTAATGGATTATCCTTTCGGAGAGGACCACAATGACATTCACCCTATAAGAAACATATCGTCGCAATCCTTGTTCTAATGGATTATCCTTTCGGAGACCGAGGAAGAGCGTGAAGAATTTTGCAAGTTTATGCGTCGCAATCCTTGTTCTAATGGATTATCCTTTCGGAGCAAGAACTTCATGAGTCGGCAATGAAGGAAGGAATCGTCGCAATCCTTGTTCTAATGGATTATCCTTTCGGAGGCGAGAGCTTGTCGGGGTGGCTCTGTAGCAGTAATAGTCGCAATCCTTGTTCTAATGGATTATCCTTTCGGAGAACGGATTGAAATGTAGCGTTTACGAATCCTGTTGCTGTCGCAATCCTTGTTCTAATAGATTATCCTTTCGGAGATCAACTAGTCGCATTCTGTGATCAAAGAGAGAAAAGGTCGCAATCCTTGTTCTAATGGATTATCCTTTCGGAGGGGAGTTCTGGAAATCGCCCAAGAAGGGGAAATGGGTCGCAATCCTTGTTCTAATGGATTATCCTTTCGGAGTGGATGATGAAATTGGTAAACATATAGAACTTAAGGTCGCAATCCTTGTTCTAATGGATTATCCTTTCGGAGGTTCTACTCAAGTATAAGACATAATTATAAAGTTTTGTCGCAATCCTTGTTCTAATGGATTATCCTTTCGGAGGGGAGTTCTGGAAATCGCCCAAGAAGGGGAAATGGGTCGCAATCCTTGTTCTAATGGATTATCCTTTCGGAGACAATTTAGACAGCAGATGTCAGATGACAAAAAGTTGTCGCAATCCTTGTTCTAATGGATTATCCTTTCGGAGGTAAACTCTCATCGTCACATCCTGACCACACGCAACGAGTCGCAATCCTTGTTCTAATGGATTATCCTTTCGGAGATTATTGAGGTTGGATGTCACTGATGGGACGGCAGATGTCGCAATCCTTGTTCTAATGGATTATCCTTTCGGAGGTATGATTCTTTTGCTTTTCGATTACAATCATTTGTCGCAATCCTTGTTCTAATGGATTATCCTTTCGGAGCTGACCTTAAGAAAACTATTGATAACATGGACGAAAGTCGCAATCCTTGTTCTAATGGATTATCCTTTCGGAGCTGTAGACAGTTGTGTGGACAGATGTTCATACGACAGTCGCAATCCTTGTTCTAATGGATTATCCTTTCGGAGTGAAAGCTGTGAAGTCAAAGTATGAAGAGAATCTTCGTCGCAATCCTTGTTCTAATGGATTATCCTTTCGGAGAATTGGTTTATAGAGACTTAAGTAGAAAGGATTCCGTCGCAATCCTTGTTCTAATGGATTATCCTTTCGGAGAATTTAGAGTTGATTACTCTAAATCTAGGCTTCTTGTCGCAATCCTTGTTCTAATGGATTATCCTTTCGGAGAAGATAGCAATATCCCTTTGGATATGGATTATTACGTCGCAATCCTTGTTCTAATGGATTATCCTTTCGGAGAGACACATTCTCTAACGCACCCCTACTAAATGACATGGTCGCAATCCTTGTTCTAATGGATTATCCTTTCGGAGGCAAAGTCTATAACTTAGACTTTTTTGATTCTTGGGTCGCAATCCTTGTTCTAATGGATTATCCTTTCGGAGCAGAGTTACGCAACTTTTGGAAATTAAAGAAAGATCTGTCGCAATCCTTGTTCTAATGGATTATCCTTTCGGAGCCAGAGTAATAAGCTTTGGGTAAAGGTTTACCTTTGTCGCAATCCTTGTTCTAATGGATTATCCTTTCGGAGAAAGGAGATCTCGTCAAAATGGCCCTGGAGGGAAGTCGCAATCCTTGTTCTAATGGATTATCCTTTCGGAGGTTCTTGAAGATCTCTGGAAATTTCAACATCCTGTCGGTCGCAATCCTTGTTCTAATGGATTATCCTTTCGGAGTTTGAGAAGGAATTGGAAAAAGCTGTTGAGAAAAAGTCGCAATCCTTGTTCTAATGGATTATCCTTTCGGAGAGAATGGGTGGATGTAGTAGGAGATGAGTATTATGAGTCGCAATCCTTGTTCTAATGGATTATCCTTTCGGAGACAAGGTGCTCTACCGCAACATTCACAAGTACAGGCGTCGCAATCCTTGTTCTAATGGATTATCCTTTCGGAGGATGGGAAAATAAAGAAATTGATGGTTTTCGTACCGTCGCAATCCTTGTTCTAATGGATTATCCTTTCGGAGAGAAGAGTGAAATTGGTTAACCCAAATTCTTGGGCAGTCGCAATCCTTGTTCTAATGGATTATCCTTTCGGAGATAGAACAGGTGAAGTTAAGAAAAATAGAAAGCTAGTCGCAATCCTTGTTCTAATGGATTATCCTTTCGGAGCCTAACAGCAACCCGATGCTGGGATTTGAGGTCTCAGCGTCGCAATCCTTGTTCTAATGGATTATCCTTTCGGAGAGATCTATGATCTTAGAGAAAATCTACGACAGCAACGTCGCAATCCTTGTTCTAATGGATTATCCTTTCGGAGAAGGGTGGAGTCAAGCGTTAGGCTTAATGTAAGAAGGTCGCAATCCTTGTTCTAATGGATTATCCTTTCGGAGTACAAGTATGTCAAAATAGGATTCTGTAAACTATCTTGTCGCAATCCTTGTTCTAATGGATTATCCTTTCGGAGGTAACAGGAGGGAAAGGGCTAAACGTCTTTTTAAAGTCGCAATCCTTGTTCTAATGGATTATCCTTTCGGAGGTGAAACAAATGAATGAAACTAGATTCATGAACAACGTCGCAATCCTTGTTCTAATGGATTATCCTTTCGGAGTCAGCAGTCTTACGGATTGCATAACTAGGACTAGATGTCGCAATCCTTGTTCTAATGGATTATCCTTTCGGAGAAAAAGAGTATAGTGCGAAGAACTGTTACAGCATGTCGCAATCCTTGTTCTAATGGATTATCCTTTCGGAGTACAATCACATGTAGAAGTAACATAATTTTTTTCATGTCGCAATCCTTGTTCTAATGGATTATCCTTTCGGAGAGGTTTACCTTTAGGAGTTCGATTCTTCGGGATGCCGTCGCAATCCTTGTTCTAATGGATTATCCTTTCGGAGAAAGGACTAACTCAGATTCTACCGCCTCAATACACGTCGCAATCCTTGTTCTAATGGATTATCCTTTCGGAGACAGGCCTTTTGTTTTTCTATCACCCTTAATTTCCGTCGCAATCCTTGTTCTAATGGATTATCCTTTCGGAGTGTGAAGCTTACTAGTAGATCGACCAACTTTCAAGGTCGCAATCCTTGTTCTAATGGATTATCCTTTCGGAGTTGGCGTGATTACACCGTTAGAAATGTAATAGGAAAAGGTCGCAATCCTTGTTCTAATGGATTATCCTTTCGGAGTTATGGGATCTTGGTGTTTAATCCTTGTTGAAATGGTGTCGCAATCCTTGTTCTAATGGATTATCCTTTCGGAGTAAATTGTTCTCTGATAGTTGCTTCCTGTTCGATTATGTCGCAATCCTTGTTCTAATGGATTATCCTTTCGGAGAAGAAGTTATCCATCTTCTCACCTGCTTCAACGACGTCGCAATCCTTGTTCTAATGGATTATCCTTTCGGAGCGACAGCAGGCGGTTGGCAAAGCGGATCGGCAGTACCAGTCGCAATCCTTGTTCTAATGGATTATCCTTTCGGAGACCATTGACACAAGGGGATATAGTGTAAACATATCAGTCGCAATCCTTGTTCTAATGGATTATCCTTTCGGAGGATCAAAATGCAGAAAAGATGAGAACGCTTTACCTCAAGTCGCAATCCTTGTTCTAATGGATTATCCTTTCGGAGGCTAAGCTGGAGTCAATGACTTCTGATGATCAGAGTCGCAATCCTTGTTCTAATGGATTATCCTTTCGGAGCAGCATGAGAAAATCCTAGTTTAGTAGAATTACCCGTCGCAATCCTTGTTCTAATGGATTATCCTTTCGGAGCAAAGGGATGAAAGGACCAAGGACAATTAGTATTTGGTCGCAATCCTTGTTCTAATGGATTATCCTTTCGGAGGCTGATGTGAACACTTTAGTTTCCATCAATGCAAGGTCGCAATCCTTGTTCTAATGGATTATCCTTTCGGAGATAGGAAAACCTTCAGATAATTGGTGATTAGCATTGTCGCAATCCTTGTTCTAATGGATTATCCTTTCGGAGCTCGTGACGACCATCATGTTAAGGCTCTGCGGCAGGGTCGCAATCCTTGTTCTAATGGATTATCCTTTCGGAGAGGGAGAGGAAAATCTTCCCATCAACGTAGATGACTGTCGCAATCCTTGTTCTAATGGATTATCCTTTCGGAGAAAGGGACTTATGACTATACATTGCAAATGAATGGGTCGCAATCCTTGTTCTAATGGATTATCCTTTCGGAGGATGACTCTAGAGGAATCAATTCTAGGGCGTAAGGAGTCGCAATCCTTGTTCTAATGGATTATCCTTTCGGAGGGGAGAGTTAAGAAGAGCCGGATTCCCGGACAAGCGTCGCAATCCTTGTTCTAATGGATTATCCTTTCGGAGGTGAGATGTTTGAAGGGTGGAGTCAAGCATTAGGGTCGCAATCCTTGTTCTAATGGATTATCCTTTCGGAGTAGATGGAAAATCTTTTAAGTTCTTAGGAGAGAGCGTCGCAATCCTTGTTCTAATGGATTATCCTTTCGGAGGAAGAAATATTTCATAACGAGAGTCATCAGCAACATGTCGCAATCCTTGTTCTAATGGATTATCCTTTCGGAGTTATGTATTTAGGATTTGTCTTGCATGGTGAAAACGAGTCGCAATCCTTGTTCTAATGGATTATCCTTTCGGAGCTCGGTAAAGTAACTTACGTTCGTGAGATCAGTGTTGTCGCAATCCTTGTTCTAATGGATTATCCTTTCGGAGTTGAAGGCTTGAGTTATCATCCCTTCTTCGACCAAGTCGCAATCCTTGTTCTAATGGATTATCCTTTCGGAGATCTTCCAATTCTTCAAGTACCTCCGGCAGTTCATCGTCGCAATCCTTGTTCTAATGGATTATCCTTTCGGAGAGGAAATACTCACCCGCAAGCAACGGGCCTATGATGTCGCAATCCTTGTTCTAATGGATTATCCTTTCGGAGGTCAGGAATGGCAATGCGACGATCAAAGAAGTTCAAGGTCGCAATCCTTGTTCTAATGGATTATCCTTTCGGAGAGAAGAAGCTCTCTTCATCCATGCCTGCAGAACGGGGTCGCAATCCTTGTTCTAATGGATTATCCTTTCGGAGGTATACAAAGAAACAACAGACGTTTTTAGATGCACGGTCGCAATCCTTGTTCTAATGGATTATCCTTTCGGAGAAAGGGGGAATTGTGACAGTAGGTAGGAAGGAACACAAGTCGCAATCCTTGTTCTAATGGATTATCCTTTCGGAGCAGGAAGTCACTGCCGACATCGTAATTATTCACAGTCGCAATCCTTGTTCTAATGGATTATCCTTTCGGAGGTGATGCGGGAGCCTTTAGACTTTGATCCTCAGGTAGGAGTCGCAATCCTTGTTCTAATGGATTATCCTTTCGGAGCACGGCAAGCGGATCGATAACACGAGCGACGGCCAGTCGCAATCCTTGTTCTAATGGATTATCCTTTCGGAGAGATAAGATCTCTTCTTGGAAAAAAGATTTAGTTTCTGTCGCAATCCTTGTTCTAATGGATTATCCTTTCGGAGATGAGATTCCTGCTGGAGACACGGTATTGGTTCACAAGTCGCAATCCTTGTTCTAATGGATTATCCTTTCGGAGGAGGGATTTTTTTTGGTTTATTTTTCGGTAGCTGTGTCGCAATCCTTGTTCTAATGGATTATCCTTTCGGAGAAAAAGGAATTGGTTGGCTTTGAAAGGCAAATAACTGTCGCAATCCTTGTTCTAATGGATTATCCTTTCGGAGGCAAATGCTTGAAAGATCCTGATTCTTCAAAAGTAAGTCGCAATCCTTGTTCTAATGGATTATCCTTTCGGAGATGAAGTTAACTACAGAACAGCTCAAGGTAATTAACGTCGCAATCCTTGTTCTAATGGATTATCCTTTCGGAGACCAATTAAATCTTGCGATCCTGTGTTTAAAGGATGTCGCAATCCTTGTTCTAATGGATTATCCTTTCGGAGGTAAATGCTTCCCTCGGAAGCTCTTTAATCATTCTTCGTCG
The DNA here is from genome assembly GCF_039543525.1 of Algivirga pacifica. NCBI lineage: Bacteria > Pseudomonadati > Bacteroidota > Cytophagia > Cytophagales > Flammeovirgaceae > Algivirga > Algivirga pacifica. Next base: position 65,025 of record NZ_BAABJX010000021.1, on the reverse strand, counting down.
CAATCCTTGTTCTAATGGATTATCCTTTCGGAGAAAAAAGACTAATTAAAGAAGTATTAATCTATATTCTAGTCGCAATCCTTGTTCTAATGGATTATCCTTTCGGAGGTTGCAGAGCCAAACGCAGATGACCTTTTGCAAATCTGTCGCAATCCTTGTTCTAATGGATTATCCTTTCGGAGATTGTATTGTATTGTATCTTAACCTAAATGCTATCAGTCGCAATCCTTGTTCTAATGGATTATCCTTTCGGAGATGGAAAACCTGATCAATGCATTAGCGAGTAACTTAGGTCGCAATCCTTGTTCTAATGGATTATCCTTTCGGAGGCAATTGAGGAGAAAGTCAAGAGTGCAGAATGGAAGGTCGCAATCCTTGTTCTAATGGATTATCCTTTCGGAGTGTGGATCTCCATTTCTCTTAAAGTACGCCCACAATCGTCGCAATCCTTGTTCTAATGGATTATCCTTTCGGAGAAATTTGATTAAATCTCTTTTTCTTTTAGTTCTTTGTCGCAATCCTTGTTCTAATGGATTATCCTTTCGGAGTGTAATTGGCTTTACACACTGCCATTGATCTGGGGCGTCGCAATCCTTGTTCTAATGGATTATCCTTTCGGAGCAGATGATGGGCAGGCCAGGTAAACTTTTCGCTAAGTCGCAATCCTTGTTCTAATGGATTATCCTTTCGGAGCGTGGAAAGGAGTGGTTCGCTCAAACTGTGAACGGAGTCGCAATCCTTGTTCTAATGGATTATCCTTTCGGAGACAGCAGAAGCTGATCAAGGAGTGGAAGATGGAAACTGTCGCAATCCTTGTTCTAATGGATTATCCTTTCGGAGATCTTCCGAGAAAGAACTGCAGAATCTTTGCAAGAAGAGTCGCAATCCTTGTTCTAATGGATTATCCTTTCGGAGTTAGTAGAGTGGAACACATGGGAAGAAGGGACAGAGTGTCGCAATCCTTGTTCTAATGGATTATCCTTTCGGAGTAGAAGAAGCGAAGATGAGACGGATAAATCTTCCGCGTCGCAATCCTTGTTCTAATGGATTATCCTTTCGGAGCTGGAGGACGAGCTGGAAGCCCGACAGAATTAACCTAGTCGCAATCCTTGTTCTAATGGATTATCCTTTCGGAGCTAACCTTTCGTCACCTGATTCAGCAAACTTTATGGTCGCAATCCTTGTTCTAATGGATTATCCTTTCGGAGAAGATAAACAAGGTCATCTCAATCATGGCCGAGTTTGGTCGCAATCCTTGTTCTAATGGATTATCCTTTCGGAGGAGACCGGATGTAGAGTCCGACAAAAATCCATCGGTCGCAATCCTTGTTCTAATGGATTATCCTTTCGGAGGTGAATCTTAAAAAGATTCCATCAAATGTAGAGGAGGTCGCAATCCTTGTTCTAATGGATTATCCTTTCGGAGTCAATCCAATAATGGACTCAGCAAGTCTAGAATAAGGTCGCAATCCTTGTTCTAATGGATTATCCTTTCGGAGACATTGTTAAATGGTAAGTCTAGGATTCCTAGTAACCGTCGCAATCCTTGTTCTAATGGATTATCCTTTCGGAGTAAAATTAATATAGACCCTAGAAAACTAAAGAAAGTCGTCGCAATCCTTGTTCTAATGGATTATCCTTTCGGAGCTCATGAGAAATTTATCTCTAAAGGCATGGATGGGTCGCAATCCTTGTTCTAATGGATTATCCTTTCGGAGTTAACAATTATGAAGGTACTAACGGTTTAGAGAAACGTCGCAATCCTTGTTCTAATGGATTATCCTTTCGGAGACCATAGATATGGTTGAGTACGTCTTAGCCAATACGGGTCGCAATCCTTGTTCTAATGGATTATCCTTTCGGAGAGCGAGTATGAGATATACATGCATTACCTCAATAAGGTCGCAATCCTTGTTCTAATGGATTATCCTTTCGGAGCTGATCTTGATTTTTTGTCATCAGAAAAAGCGTCAGTCGCAATCCTTGTTCTAATGGATTATCCTTTCGGAGACAGGGCATACAGTATATGTCATAGTAAAGAATCACTGTCGCAATCCTTGTTCTAATGGATTATCCTTTCGGAGACAATCATATTAACTAATTGGTTTGGATAACCAATGGTCGCAATCCTTGTTCTAATGGATTATCCTTTCGGAGAAGTATGCGCGCGCGAGGCTAGATGTCGTGTCAGGCGGTCGCAATCCTTGTTCTAATGGATTATCCTTTCGGAGGATAATTATTTTGGGGGGAAATTAAATGGAGATACACGTCGCAATCCTTGTTCTAATGGATTATCCTTTCGGAGAGCGAGTATGAGATATACATGCATTACCTCAATAAGGTCGCAATCCTTGTTCTAATGGATTATCCTTTCGGAGCTGATCTTGATTTTTTGTCATCAGAAAAAGCGTCAGTCGCAATCCTTGTTCTAATGGATTATCCTTTCGGAGGAGATATTTCAGGATGATACTCCTTAATGGCATTCGTCGCAATCCTTGTTCTAATGGATTATCCTTTCGGAGCAGGAATAGTGGTTCGAATCCACATAAAACTACAACGTCGCAATCCTTGTTCTAATGGATTATCCTTTCGGAGTTTGATTGTATTGAGTTTAAAACACCTTTATTAAAAGTCGCAATCCTTGTTCTAATGGATTATCCTTTCGGAGAGTTTATAACCTTGTTCTATAATTGCAACACATACCGTCGCAATCCTTGTTCTAATGGATTATCCTTTCGGAGTAGCAAAGGGTTTTTGCGTCTTGAACCTGACGTTAAGGTCGCAATCCTTGTTCTAATGGATTATCCTTTCGGAGTGGAGTTCGAGAAGGCTGTTGACGATCTTGATTTAGTGTCGCAATCCTTGTTCTAATGGATTATCCTTTCGGAGCAGAGGATTAACATTCTCTGCATTTTTTTTCTTAACTAGTCGCAATCCTTGTTCTAATGGATTATCCTTTCGGAGTTGTGCAGCACCAGCGGCCGGCGGCTGATCACGCGGGTCGCAATCCTTGTTCTAATGGATTATCCTTTCGGAGAGAAACGTATGAAATCCTTTAAAGTCATCTTTAAGTGTCGCAATCCTTGTTCTAATGGATTATCCTTTCGGAGAAAGAAAAAGAAAACCAGCAGCGCGCCAAAGCCTGTCGCAATCCTTGTTCTAATGGATTATCCTTTCGGAGGTGAGCGGAGAATTAATCTTCATAGGTTAACTCTTAAAGTCGCAATCCTTGTTCTAATGGATTATCCTTTCGGAGTTCACTATCTAAAGATAAACAGCAAGTAAAGAAAGATGTCGCAATCCTTGTTCTAATGGATTATCCTTTCGGAGACGAAGGACAATTTAATCACGGCGGCGACGCGTTGTTGTCGCAATCCTTGTTCTAATGGATTATCCTTTCGGAGGTAATGTCAACCATTCCCGTAATATGAGATAACGCCGTCGCAATCCTTGTTCTAATGGATTATCCTTTCGGAGGACGAAAAACTATAAACTATGAATCCACAACAAAAGGTCGCAATCCTTGTTCTAATGGATTATCCTTTCGGAGCTACTATGTATCCTTTCCTTCCATCTAGTTCAACTGTCGCAATCCTTGTTCTAATGGATTATCCTTTCGGAGTTATTTATTTATTTACCTTAATTTAATTTAATTATGGTCGCAATCCTTGTTCTAATGGATTATCCTTTCGGAGCTATATGTTTGATGCAATGTTAGTTAAAAGTTATGAGTCGCAATCCTTGTTCTAATGGATTATCCTTTCGGAGCTATTGCAAGAGGTAGGAGTATTCATTGGGTAAAAGTCGCAATCCTTGTTCTAATGGATTATCCTTTCGGAGATAATAGAAGGACTTCCACCTCTTACCCTCCGGGTGTCGCAATCCTTGTTCTAATGGATTATCCTTTCGGAGGAAGAGTGAATTTCTTAGCGAAATCCCGGCAGACCTGGTCGCAATCCTTGTTCTAATGGATTATCCTTTCGGAGCTGGATGTTCGTCAGCAAGCCCGTGATTTGGGTGAGAGTCGCAATCCTTGTTCTAATGGATTATCCTTTCGGAGAGAGAACCCGTTTACGTTCAACACACTGTATCGCAGTCGCAATCCTTGTTCTAATGGATTATCCTTTCGGAGATTTCAATCTTTACGATAGATTCACCAAAGTGAACTGTCGCAATCCTTGTTCTAATGGATTATCCTTTCGGAGACAGATCGTGTAAAAAGTGTGTTTGCATGTTACATGGTCGCAATCCTTGTTCTAATGGATTATCCTTTCGGAGTTCAGACAGGCTCTGTGTCACTTCCTGAGCCAAAAGGTCGCAATCCTTGTTCTAATGGATTATCCTTTCGGAGGATTGTAAGGAATAATGCTTTCATGATATTAAAGAATGTCGCAATCCTTGTTCTAATGGATTATCCTTTCGGAGCGATAACGCAATTCATTATCTCTACATTCTCATATGTCGCAATCCTTGTTCTAATGGATTATCCTTTCGGAGGCTTGTTGTCCTGAATTATCAAAAGGATTACTCCCAGTCGCAATCCTTGTTCTAATGGATTATCCTTTCGGAGATTTAGTTCTTTGTATGAAGAGACATGGATGTTCTCGTCGCAATCCTTGTTCTAATGGATTATCCTTTCGGAGACCATTAAGGAGCTTGCTGAAATGCTGGACTATGGCTGTCGCAATCCTTGTTCTAATGGATTATCCTTTCGGAGCTTGTGACAGACGTAGGCCCGAAGGCTCTAACATGTCGCAATCCTTGTTCTAATGGATTATCCTTTCGGAGTCGTGTCACCAGATGCGAGGAAATAGAGAAGAGAGTCGCAATCCTTGTTCTAATGGATTATCCTTTCGGAGACGGAGGTGCTAGCTCCTTCATGCAACACGATTGCCGTCGCAATCCTTGTTCTAATGGATTATCCTTTCGGAGACCACACGGTAGTACTCCTTGAAAATAAATATCACGTCGCAATCCTTGTTCTAATGGATTATCCTTTCGGAGATGGTTTAGTTCTAATGTGGTCATGACATTATACCGTCGCAATCCTTGTTCTAATGGATTATCCTTTCGGAGACATTACAGACGATGGTTACTCTACTCACGGTAAATGTCGCAATCCTTGTTCTAATGGATTATCCTTTCGGAGGCAGTGGTCGTCAAGCGGTCTTGAAAACCGTCACTGTCGCAATCCTTGTTCTAATGGATTATCCTTTCGGAGTAGAAGGGAACTCAGTCTTGAAATGCTCTAGCATCTGTCGCAATCCTTGTTCTAATGGATTATCCTTTCGGAGACAATTGAAGACACTCAGTACATCGCTCAATTCATTGGTCGCAATCCTTGTTCTAATGGATTATCCTTTCGGAGAAAATGGTAATTCAGTGTAATCCTGAATAAAGTCTGTCGCAATCCTTGTTCTAATGGATTATCCTTTCGGAGGTAGTTGAGGTTAGTACCCAAGAGCTTCAGGCTACGGGTCGCAATCCTTGTTCTAATGGATTATCCTTTCGGAGGTTATCAGTGAAGAAATAAACAGGTGACTCAGCACAGCGTCGCAATCCTTGTTCTAATGGATTATCCTTTCGGAGCCCATTGGTAAGTCCAAGGGTTTGGTGTTGATCATAGTCGCAATCCTTGTTCTAATGGATTATCCTTTCGGAGATAGACACATGACACATGACACTTGGTTCGTTTTGCATGTCGCAATCCTTGTTCTAATGGATTATCCTTTCGGAGCTAAAAAATATTAAGTCAAAGTTTGGTAGCATCAATGTCGCAATCCTTGTTCTAATGGATTATCCTTTCGGAGGGAAATTCGTTATCGTCGGTTTGACGCGAAACGTCATGTCGCAATCCTTGTTCTAATGGATTATCCTTTCGGAGTTGAGATTTAAGATTAAATAGTTTAGTATATCTGTAAGTCGCAATCCTTGTTCTAATGGATTATCCTTTCGGAGGCGCATTGATTTATCATCATTAAAACAATGACCACTAGTCGCAATCCTTGTTCTAATGGATTATCCTTTCGGAGGAAGGTATGGATTGATAAGAAAGGTTTAACGATACAAGTCGCAATCCTTGTTCTAATGGATTATCCTTTCGGAGCAGGTAATAGGTACTACTACCTAAAGTTTGACGTTAAGTCGCAATCCTTGTTCTAATGGATTATCCTTTCGGAGTTCATGAAAGAAGCGCTGCGCCCATGAGAAAGAAAGTCGCAATCCTTGTTCTAATGGATTATCCTTTCGGAGCAAAATCATATAGTATGTATAAGCCAGAATATAGATCGTCGCAATCCTTGTTCTAATGGATTATCCTTTCGGAGAATACTGGTCTTGGTTTTTCCAGTCGATATGGATAGTCGCAATCCTTGTTCTAATGGATTATCCTTTCGGAGGGCTTTAAAATGGCTCAGTCAATAAAATGGATTTCGTGTCGCAATCCTTGTTCTAATGGATTATCCTTTCGGAGAGTGAGCAAAAGTTTGGTAAATAAGTTGACAGGTGGTCGCAATCCTTGTTCTAATGGATTATCCTTTCGGAGGATACTACAGCGAGCAGCAATTGCAGGAGCTGATGTCGCAATCCTTGTTCTAATGGATTATCCTTTCGGAGCGTCTTGAACCTGACGTAAGTTAGAAAATTAAAGAACGTCGCAATCCTTGTTCTAATGGATTATCCTTTCGGAGGAAGGGGAAGTGGATGGTCAAGATCGTTGACCTCAACGTCGCAATCCTTGTTCTAATGGATTATCCTTTCGGAGTTTGGTGTCATAGTTTTCATGCTAAATAGCAAAGGGGTCGCAATCCTTGTTCTAATGGATTATCCTTTCGGAGCGTATTCGGTCGTGTCACTAGATGCGAGGAAATAGAGTCGCAATCCTTGTTCTAATGGATTATCCTTTCGGAGCAGTATTGTCTTGATTTCCTACGAATAGCCCATTCTGTCGCAATCCTTGTTCTAATGGATTATCCTTTCGGAGTCTGGTGGATGAGTGAGGGTCGTTATGACCTTCATACGTCGCAATCCTTGTTCTAATGGATTATCCTTTCGGAGAGGACAGCGACTACCATCGAGTAGTCGCCCAAGGTGTCGCAATCCTTGTTCTAATGGATTATCCTTTCGGAGATGATGTGGGGGCAAGCGTGTGCCCCTTTACTATTAGTCGCAATCCTTGTTCTAATGGATTATCCTTTCGGAGACAAACATCATCTAATGACAGTGGTGAGGACTACATTGTCGCAATCCTTGTTCTAATGGATTATCCTTTCGGAGTTAATCTAAAAAACTATGAAAAGCTTAAACGTAAACTGTCGCAATCCTTGTTCTAATGGATTATCCTTTCGGAGGATCAGGAAAAAGCACAACAGCAAAGTTCTTAACAGAGTCGCAATCCTTGTTCTAATGGATTATCCTTTCGGAGAAGCAATATACTCCTGTGTTTTGTGATCAAATATGGTCGCAATCCTTGTTCTAATGGATTATCCTTTCGGAGCCTATTACTTATGTTTCCATAGTTCCCTTGTTTTAAGTCGCAATCCTTGTTCTAATGGATTATCCTTTCGGAGAAGCAAACTGTAAAAATCATGAATAACAGATTAGAGTCGCAATCCTTGTTCTAATGGATTATCCTTTCGGAGGTAAAGTCGCACCTGTAAAGGTTGCACCTTCTGCTGGTCGCAATCCTTGTTCTAATGGATTATCCTTTCGGAGAGCATTGCTCTGAAAAAGCGACTAGTGATATCAAAAGTAAATGTTTTTTATTAAGGTGTAAATTTTTTCTTAAAAAAGTTATATGTTTTTTCTCTGTCAATATGTCAGTTGCGTGGTATTTCATAAAGTCCTTTAATGCCTTGTTTCGTCTCCTAAGTTACGAAAAATAGAGGTTTCAAACAATCTGCTAACCAGTTGAATAATACGACTTTTAGACTTATCGATCAGAGCCTGTTTACAAAAAATATTTTTCACTTAAAATAGGGTAATGTAGGCCCTTGCGTCACCGCAAGGGAGCCTATCAGTTTATTGTAGATGATGATTGTTCTGATAGTTGCTGCTTTATGGCAGCTTGAAGTTGAGGACTGGCTTTACTTCTGCCACTTTGCTCCAAGTCCTTTTTTTGTTGGGCTGCCTTTTGGAAACCTTCTATGAAGGTAGCTTTATCTAGCGTGTTTTTTTCATTGTTAGCGGCAATGTAGAAAGTCCATCGAATGGCATTTTTGAGGTCTCTGCCCGAAAACCCATCGCTTTCTTGAGCTAGTAGTGGGGCAATCTCTTCCTCAAATAAGGCCCGATCGATAGGTGCTTGTTTTGGCAACATGCGCTGGAGGATGCGCTGACGAGCAGGGAGGTCGGGAACTTCAAACTTTAGATGCTTGAGAATACGGGAAGAAAGTGCCTTGTCATAGCTATGGACCAGATTGGTTGCAAAAAGAACGACTCCCTGAAACTGTTCCAGGAGCATGAGCATCTGGTTTCTAAGTGCATTAGCCGATTGGTCTGCACTGCCCTGTACATTTTCAATGCGCTTACCCAAGAAGGAGTCAGCCTCATCAAAGAAGAGTACGGCATCTTGAGCCTTGGCCATCTGGAACGCTGCTTCCAGGTTCTTGGAGGATTCTCCTACGTATTTGGAGGCTATCTCTGAATAGTTGATGAGTAGTATTTTCTTGTCCAAGGCATGAGCAATGGCGTGCGCACTCATGGTTTTTCCTGTACCGGAAGGACCATGAAAGTTGAGAATCAAACTCGGTTTTGGGTCCAAAGAGGCTAGCCCCCATTCTTCATAAACCTTTTTGTGATGGAAAATCATCCCTAGTGCATCTTGTAGGTCTTGCTGTAATGCTTCCGGCAGTATTAGTTGGTCCATCGTGTACCAAGGTGTGACAGCTGAAGTAATAGGGCTGTCAGGAATATGAACGGTTAAAGCCTTTAGTGTAGAGCTTTTGCGGGATACGGCAATGGTATGAGGCTCTTGGAGTAAACTTAGGCAGGAGCGTAAGTTGCTGACCTCTGTTTCGTTAAGGGTATCATCATGGAAAAGGATCGTTTGCGCTACGGTGTACTTTTTTAGTCCATGAGTGCTTTCTACCGTAAAGCTCTGCGATGTTTCTCGTATATGAATGTCTTGGTAGGTATTCTTGAATAATTGTAATGCTTCCATAGGGATTCTATTTTTAATTGGGGGATAAAGAAGTAGGTAATCATAGCATGCTTAAAATACTACAACATCTTTTCTTTTCAGTTCTTTGGAAAATTGATCTTCTACCTCATCGCTCTCTACGGTAGTGACATCCCTCATGGACTGAGTTTTTTGGTCGTATAGTCCAATATTAACCACATTGTGCTTGGAGGGGTCTTGGTAAGCGACTCGGATTTCATTGGCGAGACGCTTTTTATTCATAGCAATCTCACGGGCCTTTCTTTTTTCGAGATAGGCAATAAATAAGAATGCCGCAGCACCTGCAAAGAATAAAGCGCCTAAGATGGGAAGGAAGAACATAAGTAGCGGTAAAGGATACATAATGGCTTTTGATATTATTTAAGGATTAATACTTGTTTACCTTGGAATTGATTTTTGGTTACCTGATCCAGCTCTTGACATTCCGTGTGTTGGCTGTACTGCTCGAGTATTTCATTACTCTTAGTGTCATAAACGACGTTGGTAATACCACCTAATCCAATATCTGTCGTAGCAAAATCATTATTCTTGATGGCTACTGCAATAAGGTCTTCATGGTTTTGTTCCATTTGTACTCTGTACCAAATGTCTTTGAAGTATTGGGTAACATGGATTCCGAAAAGAAATAGACGGGTAAAGAAAGACTTGATTTTAGACCACACGCGACGAAGCATGCGAAGTATTGCATCGATCATAATTAAGTACATTTATATTCCGTAGGGGTGCGATTCATCGCACCCCCACCTACGCAAATCATTTGTTACATCCCAAATAATGGAATATCACATGAGTGAAGCAGGAAGGAATAATTAGAAAAGGGGTTATTTTAGAATAAGGACATTTTTATCTTGCATAGCCTGTTCCACAAAAGGGTCCAAGGTTTCGGCCACAATAGACACAAGGCCTTTTTTAGCAATAATTCGCTGCTTTTCATCCATAAAGACCAAAGAAAAAAGCAGTGGGGAGGGGGTGTTTTCGGTTGGGACAGTAGCGACCTCTTTTTCGGTATCATTTCGTACCAAAGCCACAAGGTTAAAGGTGTCTGGACCATGGGTAATGACGGCCTCTTTGATAATCTCAAAGGTTAAGACTTTTACCGTCACTGTAGGAGGGGCCGGAGATTCCATTTTTGGCATATTTTCAGCCTGCTCTAGCAGTTGATTGCCCTTCTCCAGGAGGTCGTTAAGGGCTGGGCCATATTGTAAGATTTTTTCTAATATGCTCATAGGAACGATTAGTTTGTGGTTTCAAAGATGTTTTCAGGGTATTTCCCTTCTGTTGATCACAAACTAAAGCACTAAGTGTGCGGTCTTTTTGCGCATTAGTTTTAAAAGAACTTACTTTTTTTCTCTTGCCGTACTTTTTGGTATCCGGCACTACTATTAAACAAGTCAATCTTATCGTAATGCTCTTTACTTACCGGAATGACCATAACACTGTCCTGAGGAGCCTTGCTTCCATCCATAATTTCCTTGACAATGGTTTTGAGCTCCTTGATTTCTTTAGGTGCAAAATCAGCCGCCAGTAAGATGGACTTCTGGACAGGGTCACATCCTTTGGCGAGTAGTTTTTTGTAAAGGCGGGTACGCAGCCCATTGTTGGAAATGTCGTAACAAATAAAATAATGCATAGTAAAATAATGTTTCATTCCCGTAGGGGCGCGATTATTAAGGTTGAATAATTAACCGACACAATTTGTTATATCTATAAACATCGTCGATATAATTATGGGTAAACAAATTGAATTAAAACTTTCCAAATCGGAAATAAAAGATTTACAGCATCTATTATTCCACAGTGAAAAACCCTATTTAAGAGAAAGGGCGAGTGCCGTATTAAAAGTAAATGAAGGGTTAAGCTGTACTTATATAGCATCGAAAGGTTTATTGCGCCACCGTCGTACTCATACGGTATTGGAGTGGATTCATGCTTATCAAGCTTTAGGAATAGATGGATTATATATGAAAGAAGGAAGAGGGCGAAAGCCTTCTTTTTTCCCCTCTAAATGAAGAGAAGGTTAAAGGAGAATTACTGCATACTGTTCATGCTTACCCTGAAAGTTTTGGTATAAACAGCAGTTGCTGGACATTAAAGGGGATAAAACAAGCTTGTCATTTCACAGTATCCTTATCAGTCAGTGGATTGAGTAAGCTTCTTGATCGATTTGGAATACACTACAAAAGAGCTCGTTACTATTTGCACAGTCGTGATTTGGAGTATGAAGCTAAACTGAAAAGTATACAAGTTAATCTAGCACAATATCACCCGGAGCGAAGACTTATCTTCTTTCAGGATGAGCATACTGTAACCAACATTGCTCCTTTACATTGTGAATACGAACAGAATGGGGAATATCAAAGACGTGTAGAGTTACCTTATACCAAACAGAAGCAGTTTAGAATCAATGCAGCTATTAATGCTTTTACTGGACAATTCTTTAGTATGGTAAGCTCTAAAGTCTCAGTTCCACGCTATATTGCTTTTCTGCAAAATTTGGTGGAGCAAAACCCTAATCGAGAAATTTACTTAGTTCAAGATAATTGGCCTATTCACTTTCATCCTGATGTATTAGCTGCGCTGGTTCCTCAGAAGTATCAAGAGAGAATTATTTTACCCAAAAGTTGGTCACGTATTATACCTAAAAAGAAATATGAAAAGATGTGTGATCTTCCAATACAATTAGTCTTGTTACCAACATATTCTCCTTGGCTCAATCCCATTGAAAAATGCTGGAAATGGCTAAATCAAGCAATAGTGAATAATAACCATTTTGCCAATGATTTTATATCATTCAAATATAAGGTACAAGAGGTTTTAGATAGCTTAAATAGAAAAAATTCAGAGATGCTTTCCTATATAGGGCTCACAAAGGAAAGGGGAATATACTCTTGGCCAATCGCTTTAGCCAAGAGTTATATTTATGACGGTTAATTATTCAAACTTAATAATCGCGCCCCTACGGATTTCGAAAAAGAATCCGAATAATCACCATCAGGGTCACCGCCAAAAAGAAGGTAACGACCACCAAGGTCAGCATATAAGCCTGCTCGCTTTGTCCGTACCAAGGAGTAATCGTTGTAGACTTGGCAGGTACATTTCTCTCCTGATAGCTACTCAAGGCCATTAGCTCTCTTTTATCCAAAGCCTCCGGATGCTCCCGATGCCGCTTGGTGGCATAGAGTACCACACTATCCGGGTGGTCAAACAATTCATAAAGCCAGAAGCGTACCCCTCCGTAGCCACTACAGGCTCCACGCCCACGCATATCCTGCTTACTCCCGTCCATGCAAATACAACCGATGCGATCACCATCCGGTGGTTGTGTGTTGTCCCGACGGGCAGTTCCCCGGCTTTCCGGATCAGAAGAGGTGCGAAGGATGCGCTCCAGCTCTTCTGGATCAAAACCATCTTCATAATCTACAGAATCTTCCGGGATTGGCATAATGTACTGAGCTTGTCCTACCTGAAGGAAGCCCATCAATAAAAAAAATAGAATCCACTTTCTCATATTTATATAGTTTAAGTTCTTCTCTTCGTATGGGTGCATGAATAAATAACCGACAGTTGAGGCGGCTTGCGCCGCTGGTTGAGCGCTTCGCTGTTGAGTGGAGCTTCGCTCCGTTGAGATATACTTCGCTCGTTGAGATTTTGCAGTACTGCTCTTTCTCAACAGCCCGAAGGGCTACTCAACAGCGAAGCGCTCAACTAGCGGCGCAAGCCGCCTCAACTGTCAGTTAATCATTGCGCCTCTCCGTTTCCTTCGCTTCAAAGCCGCCATTTCTTTAAATAAGAGGCCAGCCGGACCATATCGGCACTCATGGCGGTAATGCGCTTAAATTGTCGGTCTTTATAATCAATACGTTCCTCCAAAAAATCATCGAAAGCGTGTACAACCACCGGTTTGCCTTCTGGAGCGAGCCATATTCCCCCCTCTTTTTCCATAAAGTGATGAGGCTTGAGAATATGTCCCTTGCAAAGGCGGACGGCCACATTCTCTGCCCATACTCGGTACAGCTCAATACAATCAAATACCATCGCCGGACGGTTGTGTTCCTCGGCATGCAGTACGCCAACATAGGGATCGATACCCGCTTGCATCTGTGCAAGTTCTACCATATTGTAGAGCATTCCATAGAGGTAATTCAAGGCACAGTTAAAAGGATCTTTGGCAGGGCGTTTGCCCCTTCCAGAAAATCGGTAGTACTCCGGCATACAGGCCGCAAGTACCTTGAAGTAAGCCCGGGAGGCGCTCCCTTCCCATCCCCTTAAGGTGGCTTTCATGGCAGATAATTCCTCTTGGGTAGCTTCCTTGGGAATCGACCATTGCTTGAGTTTTTGGAGGATATCCTCAGCGGGTCGAATCATCTTTTCTACTTTTTCTCCTACCTCTGGAGTGGCAAATCCTACCTGATAAGCAAAACCAATCTGTTGCTGCACTTTCATGGCAATGACGTCTACTACCCATTTTAATCCATCCCTATGGGTTGTGAAGAAAGCTTGGTTTTTTCGGATCGTCGCCACACTGCCGAACTGCCCACTCCATACCTGACCGATAGGTCGGCCAATGCCGTCAATGAGCATTACAGGCACCCCTTCTTTGATCGCCATCGCTAAGGCATTGGTACTGACGGATACTCCTTTCGTCAGGTAGATCGCGTGGATCTTACGGGCGGGGAGTACGGAGGTTTGGCTATCCGATTTTATAAAAAACATACCGTCTCTTGTTCCCAGGAAAGCACCATAGGAGTCAATAAATAATTGCATGGGTTGAAAGCTATAATCAAAGATTTTTTTTGAGTGCAGATAGGTTGCGCATAGGTTGTTTACGATTGTATCGATAAAAGGTTTTTATAGAAGTGAATATTCTTAGAATCTTCCTTATTTACAATCTATAAAGGTGTAAAATGAAAAAAAATATAATAAATAGTACTATTCGAGTGAATTATTCAACTTATCCTTTATATTGTGGTGTGCATTGTCTAGCAATGCCGTTGACCAATGATTATCAATTTACTTTTTAATAAATAATAGGCTGCTTTTCAATTTCCTATGCCCATAGTATCGCCCTGTAACTGATTTATAACGAACGAGCCTATACGATCGTATACGAACGGGAGAAGCAGCTGTTGACAGCAATGCAGAAACTGAAACTACTAAAAGTCCGCTTTGGAGACGAGATCCGCTTTCACGAGATTCCCGCATTTCGGGGAGGTGTAGCCGCTAAGGCGTCCCATAGCTTATTATTCCACAACCATATCGACGATCATACCCTACGGTATGCGTATCCTCTCATACAGTATAAGCGCATACGCAATCATCCTAGCATCATCTGCGTAGGGGAGGGAGTAGACGAGATCCACCGCTTTTTTGAGAATAGTGACTGGTCCTTTGAGATCTCAGGCCGTACCCTGGACATGAAGATCGAAGAGCTGGATATGAAGCAATTCACCATGCAGGTATGGGACAAGCAGTTTACCTATAGGGTAAACAACTGGTTAGCCCTAAGTCAGAAAAACTATACCGAGTACCGCAAGCTAGAGGGGATGGTAGAGCAAGCCGCTTTCCTGGAAAAGAAACTTATAGGAAATATACTCTCTATGGCCAAGGGTATTGGTTGGGACATCGACAAGCAGATTGAGTGTAAAATACTCGACTTCAAGCCTGTTCACTTACGGTTTAAAGGACAAAAGCTGATGGCTTTCAATGCCACCTTTAAGACCAATGTGTTCTTGCCTAATTATTTGGGATTAGGAGGAAAGACGGGATTTGGTTTTGGGACGGTGACAGAGGTGAAAAAATAACTTAGAAACTACAATTAAAACCTATATAAATCAATGGCGAAATACTTATATGGTGCCAGTGTCAATGGCATACAGTCGTTTATTTTTGAAACCAATAAGCTCAAGGAGATTATAGGGGGAAGTGAGTTGGTAGAGCAGATTTGTACGACACTTTTTGAGAAGCAATTGGGGAAGTCCTTGGAAGGTGACTCTAATGTGTTTCAGATGGCTGCAGGGGCCATAAAATACCTTTTTGAGAGTGAGGAGGAGTGTAGAAAGTTTGTGAAGGAGTTTCCGTTGGTGGTGAGGAATCATGCACTAGGAGTGAGTTTGACACAAGCGGTTGTAGAGGTTAAAGAGTCTTTAACGGAAGATCATTTTTACGATTTAGAAAAGAAATTACAGCAAGCAAGAAATAAGGCTGTGGTACAGGCGACACCCGCATCCATGCTCATGGATCGAAGTCGTAAGACAGGACAAGCTGGGGTAGAGTATGTGAAAAATGAAGTGGTGGGAGAGGCAGCAAGTCAAAAAAGAAAAGTGACAGAAGGAAGATACGATAAGGAGGGAAAAGGAGCTAAGCATAGATTGTATACAAAAATATTTGGAGAAGAAGTGGTGGATGCTCAGTTTCATGAGTTGAAAGATTTGGAGTTAAAACACTTGACATCGAATGAAAGAACAGGTTGGATTGCAGTAATTCATGCAGATGGAAATGGATTGGGGCAATTAATTATGTCTCTTCAGGAAAAGGAAATAAAGGGGAGCGCATTTAGTAGAGTAATGCGTGAATTTTCGCAGGGTTTAGACAAAGCGACTGAAGAGGCTGCGTTACATGTCGTTAGGAGTATGGAATTAACCCCTAAGGATATTGTTCCTGTAATATTGGGAGGAGACGATCTTACTGTAATTATTCGAGCTGCTAAGGCATTTGAGTTTGCGGAGTTGTTTTCTAAGAAATTTGAAGAAATGACACGTAAGTATATGGGAGCCATTGAAAATGAACAGGCAAAAGAATTACTCAAAGAAGGCCTTACCATTTGTACAGGTATATCCTACATTAAATACAATTACCCTATACATTACGGGGTGAATCTCGCAGAGGCACTTTGTAAAAAAGCAAAAAAAGAATCCAAGGGAATAGTAAAAGGGAGTCAACAACTTCCTCCATCGAGTATTATGTTTCATAGGGTACAGGCAAGCTTTGTTGAAGATTTTACCACTCTTGTAAGGGATGAACTGACCTCTCAGTACTTTATCAGTATAGATGAAAATGGTAATGAAAAAAGTCACCCATTCGTGGGAGGACCTTATTTTCTTGAGGAGCAAGATGGGTGGCATACCGTTTTTGAACTAAATAAAAGTTTGAAGAACCTGAGAACTAAGAATGCCCCTTCCTCTCCATTACGTCAATGGATAGGGGAACTATATGTCAATAAAACGGTAGCAGCTCAGCATTTGAATAGAATAAAATCTGTGCACTCCAAGGCTGTAGAGCCTTTAAATCTAAATGTTCCTGAATCTAACCCTGATGCCTTTTCACAAATGGTTGGTAGAATTCATGATGCACTGACACTCAACGCTGTTTCTAAATAGTAATACTTATGGGAAAAATAACATACGATATACAGTTTTATGCTGACTGGCATGCAGGAAGTGGCCTTTCAGCAGGTATGGAAAGTGATAGTACGTGTTTGAAAGATAGTAATGGTTTGCCTTTTCTGCCGGGTAGAACGACGAAAGGTTTGTTAAGGACTGAGGGGGAACGTTTGTGTGCTTTGGGAAAGTATTCAGATGAGTTACTTACTTGGGTGTTTGGTGCAGGTGAAAATAAGGATAAAGGAGTGACTGGGAAACAAGGAAAAGTCTTTTTTACTGATGCTAGCTTGCCTAAGTCTGAACAAAAAGCACTAAAAGGAAAAGAGACTTATTTGTACAGAAATATAGCTTCTACAGCGATTGATAAGTCAACAGGAGTGGCCAAAGAAGGTTCTTTAAGAGTGATGGAAGTAACAGTTCCTCTAAAGTTGGAAGGGGTTATTTATGTGGAGCAAGAGAAAGAGCTTGTAAGGGAGTTTTTGCATGACTGTCTGAGAGGAGTAAAACTGCTGGGAGCAAATCGCCACCGTGGTCTAGGTAGATGTGAATTTAAACTCAAAAACTAACAGCAAAAAGAAATGACGATGTGGAAATATAGATTTGTATGTAAACTGGAGTCTGATGTGGTTTTGAATAGCGTCAATGCTACAGAAGGTTTTCATCAAAGTCTTGATTATATACCAGGAGTGAAATTTCTGGGTATTACAGCAAGTAAGCTGTATGACGAGAGTAGTGAGGAAAAAACAATGGCACTTTTTCATGATGGTTCCATACGTTTTGGTAATGCCTACCCTTTAGTGGATAGCGAAAAATCATTGCCGGTACCTTTTGTCTGGGCTACGCCCAAAAATGCTGAAGAGTTTCAGGATATTTATATCCCTGTGACGATGAGTAAAGAGCGGGAAAAAGAAGTGCTGAATGATAAGGTGAGAGGTGGTCAGCTCAAACAGGTGCGTAAAGGTTATGTATCAATGACATCAGGGAAAATAATCACTCCAAAGCAGAGGTTTAGTATTAAGTCTGCTTATAATGATGAAAAGCGTAAATCTGAGGATAGCAAAATGTATGGCTACCATGCTTTACCGAAGGGAACAAAGTGGGTTTTTGATGTTGCCGGATCCAATAAGGAACTCTTGGAGGAAGTCAAGCAGGTACTGCAAGGGGTACATACCGTTGGAAGGTCTAGAACAGCTCAATATGGTTTGATTTCCATCGATTTTCAGGAAGCGCAACAGCTAAGTTCTGAGCCAGTTCAAATTAAGGAGAAGCAAGTTTGGGTATATGCAGAAAGTGATTGTGCTTTTATGGATGAGTGGGGAAATCCTACTTTACAGCCTAAGGCTGAAGATTTGGGGTTACCAAAGGGGAGTAAGGTGATTTTGGAAAAGTCACAGTTGCGAAATAGAACGTATACTTTGTGGAATGCCAAAAGAAATACGAAGGAAACTCAAAGGCCTGTGATTGAAAAAGGATCTGTTTGGTGCTGTGAGGTCAATGCTGAGGTAACCAACGAAAAAGCATTATCAGGTATTGGATGCTATTTAAGTGAAGGGCTGGGAGATGTGTTGTATAATCCATCTTTTCTTGAGGTAGAGAATGGGAAATTAATCTATTCGTTTGAAAAGCAAGAGTTAGAGAAGGTCGTAGAGAAGATTGGGCACCAAGAGTCTTCTTTGGTGAACTGGGTGACTTCTTTAGCGAAGAAGAAGGACGAAAAGCTCAGTATTGAACAGGAAGCTGCAGGTTTTGTGGCGAAATATTTTAATAATTATAAGGGACTTGGAAAGTCACAATGGGGACAAGTACGTAGAATGGCACAGCAGTTTAGTAAGCTCGATGATTTTTATAAGTATATGTTTGGAGATGCTAAAAACCCTGATTTTGGATATACTAAGCATGGAGTGAATGAGCACAAATGGAGAGAAAAGCAAAGAGGATATATTCTAGAAGGGGCAATTATAGATCTTTATAAGAATAAGGAGTTTGAGGGGCAGGAAGTACTTGATTTTGTGAAATACCTATCTGCAGAAATGGCTAAAAAAGAACAAAACGTATGAGTGAACTGATATATAATATTCGATATATAGCAAGGGTAGATATGGAAACCACTACCCCTTTGACTACACGCAGTGGTGAAAAAAATTGGGTCTCTGATCAATTGATTTATAGGGATGCGTTTGGATTACCGGGTATCTTGGGTACTTCTATCACAGGAATATTGAGAAGTCTTTGTGGAGAAGGGGACGCTACCGATGAAATTTTTGGAAGAACAGGTAGAAATGATGGACTGAGAGATGACGATTTGAGCGATGATGGATTTGGGGCTCGCTTGATGGTTTCGAATGCTTACTTGATCGGCAAAGATAATGAGGTAGTTCAAACTGTAGAGGAGTATATGAGACAAAGGGATTACTTGTCTGATATGACAGTGATCATGGAGAGAGATCATGTTAGGATTAATCATAAAGGAATAGCCGAAGATAAGGCAAAGTACGATGAGGAAATTCTTCCAGCTGGTGCTCGGTTTAGGTTTGAATTAAGCCTGCAAGGTAACTCTGAAGATGATATATTTTGGAATAAGTTAATGGCTTTGATCAACTCTCAGGCGTTTGTTCTTGGAGGAGGAACACGTAACGGGAAAGGCCAAGTGAATATATTGAAGCAATATACTAAAGTACTTGACTTGCGTAATTCTGGTGAGCTGGAAGAATGGTTACAGTATACTCCAAATCTAAATCAAGGATTAAAAAATGCTAAAGATTATGAGGGTAATAAGGAAATCGCTTTAGAAGGGTGGGTCAATCAGAATATTCAGTTAAAAGCAAGAGATTTCTTTATAACAGCAGGTATTGATATTCCTAAGCAAGATTATGAGGGTAGACCTATTGATAAACAGTATAAAACGGAGAAGAAATTTTCTTATACGGAAGGATACCCAAAGTTGAAGGAGGAGCCTTTTGTACTTCTACCATCTACGAGCGTTAAAGGTGCCCTATCGCATAGAGTAGCTTACCACTACAATATGAAAGCAGAGATTTTTGCCGACCAAAAGGGAATATTGAATCGTATTCAGGAGCATAAAAAGAAGTTTCAGGAGGATATTGATCAGTGGAAAGAGGAAATGAAAAAGACAATTACCCAAGAGCGAGATATCACGAATCTGTTAACGAACGGTACGTCCACTGAAATCAGTACAGAAGCGAATAGGGTATTTACGGCTTATAGTGATGAGCAGTCTTTAGCTTATCAGCAATTTGAAGCTAAAAAAGGAGAGCTTCAAAAGGAATTGAATTCCCTTAAGAAAAAACTTAATGAGGCGATCAGTGTGGGAGAGGATAATCCTGCAGTAAGGCAATTGTTTGGTTTTACTGATGAGGAAAATAATGCATCGGCGAGGGGGAATGTGATTATTCAGGATGTTTATTTAAGTAAAAATGAAGTGGAGGAGAAACTTTTCAATCACGTGAAAATCGATCGATTTACGGGGGGCGCTTTCAATGGAGCATTATTCAATGAGGTAACTGTGACCACAGAAAAACCTTTTGAATTGAAAATTCTTGTCAAAGAAGAAGCACTAAAAGACTTTTTAGTGCGAGAGGCATGGGAGGCTGCATTGACAGATCTCAAAGAAGGAAGATTACCGTTGGGTGGTGGTACGATGAAGGGTCATGGTGTATTTGAAGAACCTAAAAATTAAGCTCCAATGAAAAAATTAGATAAATTAACTGATATCCCTCATGGGAATTATGAAGGGTATCTTTGGTATAGTAATAGTCGTCAGGCAGAAGTTATAGAGTCCAATGAGCCAAAAATGCCGGCCTTCCCTGAGGAACGCTCTATTCCTTTTATTATAGAAGGAATGTTATATGAACGTAGTAGTAAAAGAAGTATTCATATTAAAAATCTTAATGGAAAATATGTGATTACTCAATTTGATTTTGATCACTATCCGGAAGAAGAGATTATAGTGGAAGATCGGTATTACCTAGTGAATGGACAGAAGTTCAAAATGCATATCTCTGAACTGTGGAAGACTCAACCACTAGAAGAAGGAAGTAAGTTTGAAGCACTTGCACCAATAGCTCATGTATTCTCAGGTTTCACTAAAACAAAACAGTAATGCCAGTAAAATCAACCTATAACTTTGTGCCTCTGAGCAAAGAAGTATTCTTTCCTGAGTGGGCAGATATGATTAGCCATGACCTCCCATTTTCTGATGCAGAAAGTGGTACTATTCGTCTGAAAATAAAGGCACTTTCGGATATTTTCGTAAGGAATGCTGCTTTAAAGGGAGAGGCCGAGCAAAAAGATCTTTTCCATCAGCATAAGGATAAATATTTTATTCCGGGGTCTTCTATCAAAGGAGAGGTAGCGACTACTTTGCAAATTCTTAGTTTTTCTAAGATAAATCCTTTACAAGATGTAAGATACTCGGTGAGAGACTTACAAAATGTAGAGGTGTACCGTCAAAAGATGTCAGACTATAAGATTCGTGGAGGTTGGCTAAAGTTGGAGCATGGTAAGTACATGTTGAAAGATGCTGGTGAGCCAGGTAGAATATCACATGGTGAATTAGATGCTAAGTTTGGAACTAATATGGCACCTTTGTTCAAAGGAAAAGTATCTGGTTATCAGGGGAACAAAGATGAACATAAGGCTGCTGCTTTTAAGTACAAAATGTTCAAAGGCGATGAATTGAATCAGCCTTACGTATTTCGCTTTGACCGTGAGGATGTGATGAGAGAGATCTATGAGTTTGGAGTAGAGGGTGCAGGTGAGAAGCTTAAAAAAGGAAAGCTAGTTTTTACAGGGCAACCAAGTAAAAGAAAAGAACCGTCCGCACAGGAAAAAGCAAAGAACCCCAGATTAAAGGCAAGTGGTAAGGTTTATGAGTTTATTTTTTGGGAAACAAATGCATACCCCATAGAGGTCCCAATGAATGTGATCGATGACTTTCATTTTACGTATTATGAACATGATAAAGCGAAGTGGACAGTAGATTATAAACATTGGAGGCAAGCACTTAGCAGAGGCGAAAATATTCCTGTTTTCTATGCAGTAGATAATAAAGGGAAGATTCTACACTTAGGAATATCCTATATGTATAAATTGCCTTATGATTATCGCGTGGCTGAACTGTTACCAGAACAGCATAAAAGTGAAAGATTAGATTTAGCACAGTGTATGTTTGGGTATACCCATGAGCGTAAAGATAAAACTATTGATGCACTAAAGGGAAGGGTGCAGTTTGGTCATGCATTTGCTACAGAGGAAACGGCCCATGCAAATGTTGAACAGAAAGTAGTTTTATCTTCTCCAAGAGCATCTTATTATCCTTTTTACATAGAGCAAGGTAAAGGAGAGAAAACTACTAAATATACAACCTACCATGATCATAATGCTACTATAAGAGGCTATAAGCGTTATCCATTTAGAAAGGATTATTTAGTAAACAGGGCAGAGGTATTGAATGAAGGAGGCAGGGCTACCGAAAAGATGGATACCAAATTCGTCCCTCTAAAAAGTGGAGTAGAGTTTGTTTGTGACATTAATCTGCATGGCCTGAGAAAAGTTGAAATAGGAGCCTTATTAAGTGCCTTGACGATGCATGGAAATGAGGATAAGTATTTCCATGGCTTGGGGATGGCTAAACCTCTGGGGTATGGCAGATGTAGTTATGAGATTGAAGGCTTGGCAGGACTCAAAGCAACAAAAGAAGAGTATCTGGCTGCCTTTGAGGAAATGATGGTAGAAAAAGTTTCTAACTGGCATAGTAACCCATCCGTAAGAGAATTGTTGGCGATGTCTGTAGTGGCAGAGCGTCAAGACTCTTTAGCTTATCCTAAATTGAAGGATAATAATGGACATAACTTTGTGAAGTATAAAAAAGACCGTCTGGTTTTACCTTCTTATTCTGAAATTACGCAACAGAAAGATTTAGCACTTACTTCCATAACTTCAGAAAGTACAAATAAGGGTGATGCTGTCATTGAAAATGTGCGCAAGGAAATGTTAGCAATCAGTGATTATCGAAAAGAGTTGGAAGATGAGTTTTCGGAAGCTTATCTGGAGGTATATAGGGAACTTTCAGCTGAGCTAAAAACCAAAGCGTCGGAAAAGGAAAAAGAGGAAAATAAACAGAGAGCGGCAGAAAGGAAATCAAATGCAAAGCTAGAAGTGGAGCCCCCTTATAAGGACTTTAAGAAACATGTGGGCAATAAAGTAGATTTATATCTGAGACAATTGCATGGCAGAAACTACAAGAAGGAATTAACCCCTCCATGCTTAAGTTCAGAGGAAGCGGATATCGTAGAGGCAGCGTTGCGAGAGGGACTCGGGAATGCTCGTTTCCTTAAAACCATAAATAAGAAAGAAGTTATTCTATGGCTTGGAGATACAAGGGCAGATGAGCTGCTTTCTTGAATGGCGTAATAAGCAAGGAAAAACAGGATAACTCAAAATTAATAAAAGAATGCGTCTATGGTGAACTGATATTATAGACGTATTCTTATTGAAATAAATTGAAAATGAGAATACTAGTTAGTTTAGTGTCGGCCCAAACAATTCCTAATGTGGAATTTATTCTTCAAATGAAAGGTAAGGTGGATAAATATCTATTTATATCAACCGCAAGTATGGAAAGAGATGGTAATAGGGAGTGGATTATGAAAGCTGCTGATATTTCTGAAAATCAATTGTTGCCGACCATTGTTGTTAATCCAGTTTCTTTCGAAGATATAGAGCAGAAACTTAGTGAACAGATCGATGAAAACCACGAATACCTGGTGAATATTACGGGAGGTACGAAAGTGATGTCTTTAAGAGTGGATCATTTCTTTAGAGATTTACAGTCCTCCATTTTTTATCTGCCAGGGAATGGTACTTACCTCCAAATACACCCTGGAAAAGGAGTAAAGACTTTTGATTTAAATGTATCGCTTTCTGTGGATCAATATTTACAAAGCTATGGTTTTGACGTGGAATCTAAGAGTACTCCTCTATTGGATTTTGAGTATGCCCAACATTTTTACAATCAATATATTGAACATCAGGAGAGGTATAGAACAGTGCTGACCGAGCTTCAGAGATGTAGGTCAAAGAAAAATACAACGATTAACAAGATTCAAGGGTTAGCAAACTTTTTGGAAGAAGTTAATTTTACTCCTTCAAATGAAGGCAAATTGACAAAGTACGAAGTACGTTATCTAACGGGAGATTGGTTTGAAGAATATGTATATTATCGTTTACTCAAGGAAGTAGGAATATCAGAAGATTATTTGGGGTTAGGTTACCAAATTAAGAAGGCTGATGTACCTAACGAATTTGATATTTTGTTTGTACATAACAATCGTTTATATGCTATAGAATGTAAAACTTCCATTTTTACGGAAGTGGATGGACGACAAAAATCTTTTATAGGGGAAGTTCTTTATAAGTCTGACTCATTACAGAAAGGGTTTGGATTATATACTTCAACAAGCATTATAACGGTAAGTGATATTCTGGATGGAGAAGGAAAGGTTTTACAGCCACTTAAAAAGCATATGGAGAGGGCTGACCTTAATAGAATTAATGTAGTTGCTCAAAGAGACCTGAATGAGTCTTTGGCCCATAAGTTAGGCATACGTTTAAATTAGAATTAGGCTATGAAAAAAATTAATATTCTCCTCATCTCCGACCAATCTCTTCCTAACCTTCTATTTATCAAAGAATGGAAGGCAGATGCGTATATCTTTATCACTACTGAAGCGATGGAGAAAAAGCAAAAATCTGTTCATTTAATAAAAGGAGCAAGGTTGGCAGAAAGTAATGTTCATAAGATAGTAGTTGATGGAGATGATACGTCTTTAATCCTTCAGGCTTTATCTCAAGAGTTTGAGGCTTATACCGAAAATATATATTTTCAAATTAATCTAACAGGAGGGACTAAGATGATGTCCTTGGCTACTTATGCTTTCTTTTCAAGCAATGAGAACTGTGAGTTTTGGTATAAACCGGCGACTCAGGATCTGTGGACTTCAGTAAATAAAGCATTTGATGATCGTAATATAAAGTATCAGTGTACATTGTGGGAGTACTTAACGATCTATGGTCTTGAGATGGTAGAAAAGGGAGAGCCTATTTGGAACTCGCAAAAAGCTTGGCAGGTATATCATGAGTTTAAAAAAGTAGGTTTTGACAAACATAATTATTCACATATAAAAGATGCACACACCAAAGGAAGTGCTGAGAATAGGAGTTATTATGGTGGCGGTTGGTTTGAAGATTTAATGTATTATGTCATGCAAGAAGAGTTAAGTCTTGGTGATGATTATCTTGCTTATAATGTGAAGTTACATAAGGTAGGAAAAGAGAGTGATGCCGATTATGATAATGAATTTGATATTATGTTTATGAATAATAATCGACTATTTGTTATTGAAGGAAAAGCAACATTGCCTTTTAAAAATCCCGACAAGGTAGCAGAAGCAGCTCTTTACAAATTAGCAGCTTTGAAGTCTTATTTTGGCCTTTTTGCGTCTACTTGCTTAGTCTCACTGGGACAGTTTTCGAATAAAAAAAATATAGAAAGAAGAAGTAGGTTACTAGGTTTGAAGGAGCCGTTGGATAATACAAAGATAGGTAATAAAGGTCATATGATTAAGAAATTGATGGAGTTCGCTGGTATAAAGATAAAAACAGAAAATAACATCAATGTAAATACACTACACTCCTAATTTCTACCTTAGCAAAACGAAAACCATAAGACACAACCACTATGAAATTACATCTCTTCTTCTCCCATTCTCTCACTCAGGAACAGCAGCAAGATGCCCAACAAGCACTACAGGTTACAAAAGAAATTCCCTTACCAGAAAGACTGCAGAAGCTGTGGAGCAATGTCCCTCCAGAGTTGGAAGATCTTAATGCGTATACCACTCCTTTTCTACAATATATTGAGCAGGAAATAGCGCCGGAGGATTACGTATTGGTGCAAGGCGACTTTGGAATGGTCAATATGATTGTCGGGTATTGTAAACTGCGAAACAAAGGGATTCCGATCTATGCGACGACCGAAAGGAAAGCAGTGGAAGTGGTATTGCCCGACGGTACTGTAGAAGTCAAAAGAACATTTAAGCACAAAATATTCCGTCAATATTAAATGGATGCCGTAGGGGTGCGATTTATCGCGCCCCCAATACCCCACAGATTCCAAACACCATATATCATCAATTCAATTATGCCAAGAAAAGTATTAATCAGTTTTTTAGGGGCCGGACGTTACGAGACGTCTCGTTATTATCATGAGGATGTCCAAAAGGCAGGGCCGTTTTTGCGTTATGTGCAAGAAGCTACGGCCAGAGCGTTTTGTAAGGATTGGAATGAACAAGGAACAATTATTGTCTTTACCACGGAGAAAGCTAGGGAGACTCATTGGAATGATAACCCTATAAGCAATGAGAATGAAGGACTGCAATGTAGGCTTAAAGCATTGATACAGGAAGAGGGATTCAAGGGAATGAGCTATAAGAATGTGATGATCCCTGATGGCCTCAATGAGGAGGGGATCTGGGCAATTTTTGAGACAGTTTTTAGGGAGCTACAGAAAGGAGATGAGGTGATTTTTGATATCACACATGCTTTTCGTTCTATTCCTATGTTGGGTTTGGTATTGCTGAACTATGGAGAGTTGCTCAAAGACATTAAGACAGAACGTTTGTGCTATGGGGCTTTTGAGGCAAGGGACACCCAATTGAATACGACACCAATTGTTGACCTGACAAGTTTCGTGGAGTTGCAGAAGTGGACCGGAGCTTCCAGAAAGATGATTCACTCCGGTGACACCAAGGAGTTAGCTTTGTTGCTGAGAGATACGGCTAATAAGTATGATCATTTGGATAAGGAAGTGTTATTGCGGTTTGCAGGGCAGCTGACGAATTTTTCAGAAGCAATTGCAACTTGTCGTGGGAGAGAACTGTCTGAGAATATATCCTTTGAAGAGCTACAGGAGTTGATCGAGATACAAGGATCACAAGGCTTACCTCAATTGGTGCCGCTTTTAGAGTTAATTAAAAAAGAGTTACAACCTTTCAAGTCGGCTTCCTTGAAAAATGGATTGGCAGCGGTGAAGTGGTGCTTGGATCATAACATGATACAGCAAGGGTATACTTTTTTGCAAGAGACGATCAAGAGTTTAGTGATTGAGCAGTTTGACCAAAAATTGGTCAATGAGTATAAGTATCGTGAGCTGGTAAATCAAGTCTTAGCGGGTGTCAAAGAGGAGTATTTAAAGGAGAATGCGAAAGATAAAGGTGTAGAATGGGAGTTTGTGGCACATGCGATTCGACTGAAGGATCAGTATGTAATCAACACCTCTCTTTCTCCCTGGCAAAAAGGAAATAATCAATTGGTGACAATTTATCGTCAATTATCAAAATTGCGAAATGATATCAATCATTGTGGAACCAATGAGGACGGCCAAAATTTTATGGAAATGCATAAGCAACTGTATAGTTTGTACCGACAAGTGAAAGAATTGAGATTAGACGACCTTTTTGTTTTATAATTTTACTCTAGGGTGCACCTCTACTGCACCCTCACTTCCCATCTTCGATTCATTATTAATTATATACTTCAATCCACCAATTATGAATCGAAAAAGACAATTTTCCATCACCATTTTTCTAATGTTATTTTTTGTCATGCAGTCAGCAGTGCTGTTTGCGCAGGACACTTTCCGTCGAGATTACTCTTCTTATTGTTATTTTGATCCTGATACTGGGCAATGGTCCGAGTGGAGGGAAGGAGGTAATACGATGGTATTCAATATCAACGATAACGCCGATATGGTTCTATATAAGGCGAATGGGGAGAAGGAACGTTTCCGTAGTGTGAGTAAGGTGTCTAAGGACGTCAATGCCAATGGGGATGCTTATCAAGTAGTTGTTTACCTTGATGAGGATGGGAATGAGCTACATTCTTTGTTGTTCGATAACGGGACATTGATGTTTGTCTTCAGCAACGGCCTCAAAATCCAATTCGAACCATAGGGGCGCGATTCTTAAGGTTGAATAAATAACCGACATAATAGTTATCTCCATCCCCGCCTAGCATTACATGGGTGGTACCCCCCAGGCTCTTTTAGAAATACCGCTTTACGGTGATCAATACAATCTTATTTTTAAGCATATAAGCAATATGCGTTAGAATAGATCGCCACAATGTGGCAATTTTAAAAGAGCCTGGGACTTTAGTCCTGGGTGGAGTTGAGGGAAGTATTTAGGATGGGTAAATAGTCAAAGTTAATTACTCTCCATACCTTTCCACCATCCCCTTTACCCTTTCCTTAATATGCTCCCGATACCCATAAGGCTTGATCACCTCTACCAGTTCCCCCAGTCGCAGGATATGGGTGTCCAGCTCAAAGTTGGGAATGACTTTCAGTTGTACAATACCACTGCCATCAGGAAGCCTTTTCTTGACGGTCTGGCTATGGTGTAGGGGGCGGGTTTCCATATAAGGCAAGCTTTTATGGTGTACCCATAACTCTATGGTTTGCAGGCGTCCTTCCTCCGGTATAGTGACCCCAACAATATTGCGGTAGATACTCGGCTTAAACGTTCGATTGCTTATAAAAGGCTCGGTCTTATGGATCTCAAAGTCTTCAATACGATCTAATGGATATTGATGAATGCTATTCTTCTCTTCGTTATGTCCTATTAAGTAGTAGCGTTTATTATACTCCTTGATACGATAGGGATGTACTTTTATAACTTCTAGTTCTTTGTTAAAAGGCTGATACCAGAGAGTTAGTACCCATTTGTTGAGGGTAGCTTCATGCAACTCTGGCAATTGGCTGGCTCCTTTATAGTTGACGTTCTCAAACTCAATCACCGGACCGGAGGACTTCCCTTTGGGAGCATAAGGCCCTTTTTCCAGTTTTTGTATAAGCTCATCCAGTTCCTTCACTTGAGGAAAGCCTTCTACATTACGAAGCTGATGCAGTAGGTGATGCAGTTGGTTGTGGTCCTCGGCAGTGAGCTGTTGTTTATAAATGGAGTAGTTGGGGTCGTCATAATAGTAGCTATTATGCGCTTTGTCATAGAAGATAGGCGCTTTGTACTCATCGCGCATAATTTGTATATCTCCCTTAATCGTACGTAGAGAGACACTCTTAATACCTTTGATCTTTTCTACACAGGCATTGATCAGGTCTTCAATGGAA
Organism: Algivirga pacifica; assembly: GCF_039543525.1. NCBI lineage: Bacteria > Pseudomonadati > Bacteroidota > Cytophagia > Cytophagales > Flammeovirgaceae > Algivirga > Algivirga pacifica. Next base: position 36,263 of record NZ_BAABJX010000021.1, on the reverse strand, counting down.
TAGGTGACGGTAGGCTCGTACATGGAACGGGCTTCCAGGCGCACACTTTGAAGGCATTCATTGATAACCTTCAGGCGCAATTGTGCATTCTTGTTCGCGGGCATAGTTGAAGTTGTTCTTGATTATTTTCTATTGAAAAATAATAGAATTAAAAATATGATGCAAAATCATTGCACACTTTGTAGGTAAATAGCAGTGTTGTTAAATCGAACGTTAACGAAAGACTATTGACCAATGCCCATGCCTCCCTTTAAAAAAGTACTGATACGATTGCTATGGATCTTTTTTTGGACTGTCGTAGTATTTGTTGGATTTGCTCAAGTCCATAAGATCAATCCCATTTTTGCCGTAGCGCTATTGCTCTTGTTGGGAGGAGTATTTTGGCGAAAAATCTATCGTCCTATCCGCCGACTATTGGAGTGTCTCCTCAAGAAGTAAAGATCATCGAAGGTGAAAGCATCATTGAGCAAAGCTCAATCAAAAAATAAAGAATGGTAGCGTTACTCATCGAAGATGAAGTCCAATTATTCCATAATCCATCAACTAAACATCATGAACGAGCGAAGCTCAATTAAACACCATGAACAAAACCTTATTCCTCAGGATACTTCTCTTGGCTTTGTGGCTGAGTCCAATGATTACTGCCGCTCAATCGCCTTTTATGCGTCAATTTATGCAAAAGTATCAAGGTCGCAGGGATCATAACCTATTGGTGCATTTTGATTATAAAGGCTACCTGGAAAAAGTCCCTTTTACTGATTTTACATCTTTGCAAAAAGATCGTTTGTACTTCTGGCGACTGCTGGGGGATGGGGATATTTTCTTGTATTGTTTAGGAGATAAGTTTTTGAAATACTACCCCGTCAATCTACAGAATGCCTCCCAGATGATTGATATAGGGGAAATGTTTTTAGTTGCTCAAGCGAAGGGTATTAATGATCGTAACCGTATTCCCTATACGATGATGGGGTACTTTGTATTGGGAAAAGTGGCTCGTTGCCTGGAAGCTGCCCATGAGCAGAAAAAGATCGACCTTACGGCTAGAGAAGGAGGTCGATTGGTGCAGCGCCTGAAGCGCAATAAAATAACAGTGAGAGTAGAGACGAGCAGTGCTCAAAAGATTATCAAAAATCTTAAGCAAGGGAATTTGGTATATGTTCTCGAAAGAGGTCTGGAGAAGACCAAGATTAATGCACTTTCCCGAAAAGCCGATAGCTATCTGGAGAATTTGGAAACTTATATCCCTATGGAGTTGCAAGGGGTATTGGGGCAACCACTAGTCGGTGCCAATAGTAGCACTTCAACGACAATGGGCTTGACTCATTATCGCAGTTTCTTAAAACGCACAAAGGGCTATGGAACAACTTTATGGAAAGTGGATAGCAGAGGAGAGGAGGTAGGGTATGCCGTATGGATGGAACGTCCAAGCGTAAAAGCACACTATGTCATTGATGGACGTTTGAATAGTTTGGCTGCCTGGAGAAAGAAAGGGAAGCTGTTGTTGGCTACGACCGGAGGATTCACGAACAATTACAAGTCACCGGAAGGACTGACCGTAGAAAAGGGAAGGGTGATCAATGCGGTATTGCTACACGACCGGGATGGATTAGTGGTGGTATTGCCTAATGGAGGAATACGGGTGATCAATTTAAAGGAGTCGGAGTTACATCTTCCAGATGGCCAGGGTGGACTCATGAAGGTGGCTAATCCCCTTCGTAGCCTGATGGCTTATTCCCAACTGATGAACTGGGCAAGACAGACTAATGCGACTTTTTTTCAGACACAGTTAATGGCGTTTAGTGATCAGTTGCTGATCAATCCTAATCTAGCGAGTGGAAAGCATGCAGAACGTCGTTTTTTAGCATTGGTGTCGGATAGGCAGGGAAATGTACAGCATATTATTTTCCATATCCCCAAACCTTATGCCTTAGCACCCTTGACCGCAGAGATTTACCAACTGCTGAAGAGTAAGGCCTTGAAAGTGGAAGCAATTTTGAATCTGGACACTGGCGGGCAGAATGTTCTTTTTGTGCATGAACCCGGCGGACGACAAATCCCTGCAATAAGCGGAACACTACCTGCTCACCGAACAACCAATTTACTATTATTCACTTACTAGAAAGTAATACAAGAAAAATCAATGCTATGCATATTAATTGCACGCTACCCATCCATATTGCCTACATAAGCAGTACGGGCGCGATTCATCGCACCCCCAAAGCTGATTAGCCCCTAAAAGCGCACTAAAAGCAAATATTCAATTCATAAAAAATAATATATCCATGAAAGCATTTACGCTATTTACCCTAATGCTATTTTCCTTATCACTTCAGGCACAAACAGACTTACAGATTCCTTATCGAGAAGATGCGGCTACCCGAATGAAATACTTGCAAGTATCCATTGGAGGTACACAGCGAGAATTCTTACTGGACACGGGAGCGACTATGATGAGTATCAACAAAGCATTATATCTGGAGCTTTTGCAAAATCAGACATTGAAGTGGTCTCATCTACAAGGCAAGCTGATGGTGAGTATGGCTAATGGTCAGCAGGAAGAAGTTTTACATTTGAAACTTCCGATGATAGAGATCGGAGGACAGTTTTTCCGAAATATAGAAGCCGTAGTAATGAATGAAATGGATACTCCTTTGTTGTTGGGGCAAAATGTGTTGGAGCAGTATGGGCAAGTAACGGTAGATTTTAATAAGCAACTGATCGTGCTTAAGGAGGACGTGCAACGCTTGAAGCAGTTGACGAAAGTGCGCCTCATTCCTTGTAGTCAGCAGGATGTCAGTCTAGTACAGCAAATGCAACAGTCCTTGCAAGGGGCGACTTTGTTGCAACATGTGCAGGTAGAAATAGAAACAAAGTTACCTCCTCAAAAGGCTGTGGATAGAATTAGGGAAGGAACAGTACGCTTAAGGTATTTCTATCAAGAGGGAAAAAAGGTAGCGATGGCGCATCGTTTCCTATCCTTATTGGATTCAGTGATGAATGCGCATGTGCAGCACTTTGAGGACCAGGCGATCGAAGAGGAGAATATGCAAGTATATTACTCTAAGCCAGTAGATGGATACATGGAAATATGGGTAAGAGCTCATTAAATAACAGGATAATGATGAGAAGTTTTTACTTGACAGGATTATTCATAGGTGTGATGCTATCTATAGGACATGCGAATACCAGGGAACTGAGTAGTCTATGGCAGCTTTTCCACCAAGGAGAAGAAGCCCTGCAAGATAGCCTTCCTGTAGCCATTAGGGGAGATCAGCTGTTACAGCAATTATGCTCTACGCTGGAGCAGGAGATTACTGATGGGCATATGCAAGCAGAACAAGAGGAGGTGGTTGCATTACTATCCGCTCTTCATCGGCTAGGCTATCACGTACAAATAGCAGAACCCGACCATAGTAAGTTGATAAGCTACATCATAGAAGGTAGGTGGGACTATCTCTGGAGCCGATACGAATCTCGTATTGTGCAGGACCTACTGGGAGTGACTCACCCTATCGGTCGACCCTTGATGGCTGTATTATTACCGATAATTATAGGTGTTAGCTGTTATGTGATGATGAAGTACTCGCTTAGAGCTTGTTTGGAATACTGATTTAGATAGAGAAAATTTCTATAACCTGTTCAAATTGATTCAAATTTGAGAAGAATAGTGGTTCTATTTGTCGACGTACGTAGTAAAATTTGAGTCGATTTGAACAGTGATTAGAGGAATTTTCTATCTGAAGACGTATTCCAAACAAGCTCTTAGTAAATAACCAACGCTTATCTATAAATAAAAAATTAACAAGAGAAATGAACAGAAAACGATTCCTTTTATTCATTGTATTTTTATCCTTTTCCCTTCCGTCTCAGGCACAATATGCCTTGAGTACGGCTGCTTCCGGGTTATTTAACCAACATGTTGCCTTATTTTCCTTAAGTAAAAATGGGTATCACTATGGTACGGCAATTTGGATGAATCGTGGCTTGAGTGGCAACCGTATCAAGACTAAGTATTTTGCTCAGGGAAAGGCATATCAGTCCTATTTGAGATGGAAAGGAAATAAGAAGGTTATCTTAATTTCCAGTGGGGCGTATAGTAATGGATTTTCCGAAAATCATACGCCTATAGGGGTTTGTGTAGAGCAAGGGCAGATTGTAAATCGTCGGATTGAGAACGATATGGATGGACTAGTCATCGTGGAAGCTACAGGAGGGGTGAGGGTTTCTGATATTGATAATGGAGACCTTTACCTTGGCAGTTTGGGACGAAGAATCAATCCCCGAACGGAGATGTATACGTTACTCAATTGGGCTAAGCAAGAGTATGCTACGGTATTCCAATCTCATCTATTGGCTTATGGAGATGCTTTGAGGATCAATTACAACAGTAGTACAACGACAGCCACTCGTCGTATGATGGTGATCGGTACGGCGAATGGAAAAGTAGTCCATGTGGTTTTCCATATTACTCAGCCTGTTAAATTATTGGATGCGACCAGGGATATTAAGGCGACCATGGATAAGAGAGGAATAAAGGTCGTGGGAATTGTGAACCTGGATACCGGAGGGAATGATATTTTAGAGGTATACAATAATCTAGGAGCTCCTTTTAATGGAGTAAAAGGGACGGCATTAAAGCATCAGGCAACAAATCTTTTGGTGTACTATTATGAATAAGATGAGAAGTATATTGATCGTGGTATTGCTCTTTTTGAGTTGTTTTGCTCAAGCTCAGGAAGTGTTGTTCAAGGGGAAAAAGTACATGGTACAGAAGGTATATTTGCCTGATGGAAACCTGCGGATGCATTGGAATACTTCTGCTAAATCGCCTTTGCGCTCTTTTGAAAATGTGAGACAATTGTTGCAGGAGGAGGGCAGAGAAATGCACTTTGTAACCAATGGAGGAATTTTTAAGCCAGGCTTAGTACCGGAGGGTTTATATGTGGAGAATGGGAAGCAATTGGTGTCATTGAATCTGGAGGAAGGAAGAGGGAATTATTACTTGAAGCCTAATGGTGTATTTTATATTGATCAGCAATGGAGAGGAGCTGTAATCCCTTCTGAGCAGTATCTGAATATAGACACTACTCAGGTGAAGTATGCTTTGCAATCGGGTCCTATGTTATTAATTGATGGCGAGATTCATCCTGTTTTCAATCCCGAATCGACCTCCCGATACATTCGTTCAGGAGTGGGAGTAAAAGGAGAAGATGCTATTTTTGTCATCAGTAAAGTCCCAGTGACTTTTTATGAATTTGCTTCTTTTTTTAAGAAAATCATGAAGTGCGATAATGCCTTGTATCTAGATGGTGCTATCTCTGAGATGTATCAAAAAGACGTAAGTAAACAAGGGAGAAGACATGCTGATTTTTCTGTCATGATCTCAGAGAGCAAACCTTTGCCGGATACGCTATTGAAGGTGAAGTCACCTCAGAAAATCATAAAAGATACACTGGATGTTTACACACTCTCAGGTCCTGTTCAGTTTCATCATCAAGAAGCCAAGTATAATGTCAAGGGTTTTTTGTATAGTATTTATGACCAAGATCGGCAGGGTGTTCAAGCTGTGGTGACTTTAATGGAAAATAAGAAGACATATGCTTGTGGGGTTTTGGTAAAGACAAGTGCTCATGCTTATCAAATAAAAAAGCAAGAAGCTTTATCATTGAAGGACGACACCTACCAAAAACCAATCTTACTACAGGAAATTCTTTTGCTTAATGGTCGACAGTTGACCTCTTCTCCTACAGGAGCAATAAAAGAAGCTGTAGTGGTGTTAGGCTTGAGTACTTCAGGAAATGTACTCTTATTGGAATCAAAGAGTCCAAATAATACTTATGAGCAATTAGTAGAAGTTTTGAAGAAAAAAGGGTGTCATTCAGCTTGTGTTCTTGATCGTGGTGGAAATATTGCCTTGAGTGTTTTGTCACAATATCCGAACTGGGAAACTCCCATTGAGGATAAAACGAAGAAAATTTTAGTGATTTCTTCTAATCAAAAATTGATGCACAAATGAAAAGAAAGATAGGATTTGTCCTTATGAGTATGTATTTCTTATGGTCTTCTTGTAACACACCAAAAGCTTACTGGTACTCAGGAAAGTATCATAGGAATATGATTCATGCAATAGAAGAAGAGAAAAGACTTGAACAAGAACAAAAGGAGACTTTATTGGAAGAGAATCGTCAGCAGATCGTCTCCCTCAATAAGAAACTTTCAGAGCAAATAGAAGAGGTACAATATCTTACCGATAGTTTACAGCTCCTGCAAGAGGTAATGGCTAAAAGTGATGCAGGAATCCAAAGCTTGCATCAAAAACTATTACAGACGAAAGGAATATTAGACAGTTTATGCCAAGTTAATATCCAATTACAAGAAGAACTTTTACAGGTGAAAGAGGTATTAAAACAAAGGGTATCAGAGAAAAAGGATGTGCCTTTTGCGAATATTCAAAAGAACGAAAATGTATTTCATTTGAGTAGTGAAGAGGGGCGTCAGTTTACCTGCTACAAGGTAGATCTGAGCACCCAGCAACTACAGCTATTTTACTCGGATGCTACCGGAAAGCCATTAAATTCTCTACAGGCAGTAGCCCAACAGGTAGGGAAAGCAGGAGATACATTACTCTTTGGTATGAATGCAGGGATGTTTACCCCTTCCTATACCCCTGTAGGGTTGTACGTAGAAAATGGAAAAGAATACTTTCCACTAGATACTGATAAAGAAGGGTATGGAAACTTCTACCTACAACCTAATGGAGTCTTTTATATCGACAAGGAAGGAAAGGCAGGGGTATTGTCTACCTCTGCTTATCAAAAGGCTGAAATCACTCCCCAATATGCTACCCAGTCAGGGCCAATGCTTTTGATAGATGGCGAAATCAATAAAAAGCTCGGGCCGAACTCCTCCAATTTTCATATTCGAAATGGCATAGGGGTACTGGATGATAATACCATTTTTTTGATCATATCGGATGAAAGGGTACGTTTCTATGAACTGGCCAAACAGTTTCAAGATCTTGGGTGCACCAATGCCCTCTACTTGGACGGAGCAATCAGTGGAGCATGGATTAAAGGATGTACACGTTCAGATTCTCACGGTAAGTTTGGGGCTATGATCGGAGTAGTGTCTGTAGGAATGTAGGTACTGCCCCAGGTACAATGTCGCTAACTTAAGCTAAATACTAGTCCTAGCGTCCTCGCTAGGACTTTAAACATTATTTGAGCGTCCACGCTCAAGCTTATAAAACAGGAGCATTACATGCCGTGCGAGACGCTCCCATTATGTTTTGGTCTTTGCGAGGACGCAAAGACCAGTGTCTACCATTCCGTTAAGTTGACGACATTAAGCCGAATGTTGAGATATAGCATTATTGCAAAAGCTCAACAGCCCGAAGGGCTATTCAACGGCACATAGTGCCATTCAACCAGCGGTGCAAGCCGTCTCAACAATTTACAACTGATACTTTTCCAACTTCTTCTTCAAGGTATTGATACTCCCATACCCCAAGGCTTTCAAAGCTTTTGTCTTATTACCTTGATAGTGTTGCATCACAAAACGTATATGCTCTTTTTCTACATCTTCCCATCGGAGCAGGTGAGGAGTAGGGAGTGACGCAGGAGTATTATCAGTTATAAGCTGTTGTGCTTTCATTCGTAAAGGAAGATGCTCAATGTATACGGTATCGGTGGTTTTAAGGTAAAAGCCTTCGATCAGGTTTTGTAATTCCCGAACATTCCCCGGGAAAGCATGCGATAGCAAAATGCTTTCTACTCTCTCGGAGAGTTGTATAGGGGTTCGCTTTAGTTTTTCAGCTTGCTGTTCAATGAAAAATTGAATAAAAGCCTTGATTTCTCCCTTTCCACGCTCTTTTAAGTCCGGTAAATCAATTTCGCCAATTGCCAGACGATAGTATAAGTCCATACGGAACTTATCCTCTTCTATCATTTTTTCCAGCGGTTTATTAGTGGCCGTAATGAAACGTACATTAATTTTTTTGGAGCGATTACTTCCTACAGGACGGATTTCTTGCTCTTGTAAAACCCTCAATAAGGATTGTTGCATAAAAGCGGAAATATCTCCGATCTCATCCAAAAATACCGTTCCTCCATCAGCTTCTTCCAGAATGCCTTTTCGTTTTTTGTCGGCTCCGGTAAAAGCCCCTTTTTCATGCCCAAATAACTCAGAAGATAATAACTCATCCGTAAACGCGGAGCAGTTAATGGCCCTATAGGGTTTTCCTTCTTTTCCCCTTCTGGATTGTTCATGAATATATCGGGCGATATACTCCTTTCCAGTACCATTCCCACCTCGGATTAAGGTAGTGGTCTTATCCGTTTGAGCAATTTGCTCCGCCATATGCTTAGCGGGTAGTAGACCTTTACTCCATTGAAAGGTACTCAAACGTTCGACGGAGACTTCCTGCTTACGTTGCTCTTCTCCTTGTTCTCGTATAAATAGTGCTAAGGCGGTACTACTTTGTTCTACTTCTAATTTTACGACCTCGTTGTACCGTTTGTGGGAAGTATATTGCTGAGGGACGATCTGTATGAGGTGGGTGTGCTGTTTCAAGGCAAAATGAGAAAGCCCCCAAGCTAGATGTATCACATGAGTACCCGTCTGAAAAAGTAGATAAATTTCATTGCCCTTTTGATTCATTAGTAATGCTTGCATGCGTACTAGGATAAGATCAAGATTGGTAGGATCATCTAGTTCCATACAGCGTTCTGCGATCTGGTGAGAAGGCCATTCCTCTTTTAACGCATTAGAGAGTGACAAGCAACGCGCTTTGTCTGTAGGTCGAGTATATAGGATTAAATGTACGTCTGCTCCGATCTCATCATAAAATCGCTCGTGTAAAGTACCATTAGGCCCTTGTAGTTTTGGAGTATATCGTTGGTTAAGGTCATCTGCTTTTAAAAAGTCTTCTGTATAAGCAAGCCAAGAAATAATGGTTTTCATAATATAATAATAGGTGTATCATTTATTGAATTTAAATATATCAATAAATGATATTATGTCAATAAGTGATATTTTTTAAAATTCTTATATTTTTACTTAAAATATTGATTATCAGTAATTTAATTATATTTAAAAATATTGGAACCACTTTTTCATATAAGTAAGTGCAATTAGTTAAAAACACTTAAGCTAACACTTATTACTTATGAAAATGACCAATAACACCAAAGACATCGCACTTTTTGAGACCTCTCAAACAATTACCCTTATCGAGAAAATATTGACAAAAGCGTTAGAAGAAGGATTACCAAACCTGAAGCAAAAGATTGATCATATTATTGCTTTTGCCGGAGATGATGCTGCAGAGGAGACTTTGAACACTATTATCGCAACGCTTACGCAATCACTGCTTTTTGAAGAGCTCTTAGCGAAGATTTCAGTTTCTCAAGATTATTTGAATAAGGTACTGAAACGCTCTTACTATCATAAGAATGGCTTCGACAAGTTGGTCTTACTGCAAGGAGAGAATTTCAAGCTTAGGCTGCATGTTTTTCATCCTGCAGACCGTTCAACAGCTATGGAGAATATCCATGATCATCGCTGGCACTTTGCCTCTAGTATTTTATATGGGCAGTTTGGAATGGAATTGTTTCAGGAGCAGGAAGGAGGAGAAGAACAACGTTTTGCCTATACCTACCACCCAGCATTGGATAAGAAAGATAGTTATTCTGTGGAGGAAAGAGGAAAGGTGCAATTAGGTTGCATTGCTAACCATACTTTAGTAGCTGGAATGCAATATTTCCTTCACAGGGAAGCTTTACATAAGATCACTTCTATGGGAAAGGAAGGTTGTGTAACCCTGATGTTGACCGCAGCTGGACAGAAACCGACTTGCAAGCTGTATGCAGCAAAGCCATTTGAGCAAGAGGAAGTACATATGGAGCGTTTTACCGAGGCACAACTGCTAAATCGCTTCAATTGGCTCACTAATAAACTTAACGATCATCAAATCGCCTCCTAAAGGTCGTAAGGGCGCGATTTATCGCACCCCCGCACTTCAAAAAAATATTCAACTTAAAAATATAAATAGAAAAATACCATGACAGCAAAAAGATTTTATATCACCCCAGAAGGAAAGAAAATGATGGAAGAAAAGCTAGAGAATATGGCGATTCGCATCAAAGAGATACAAGAAGAAAAAGCCGTGGCCTATGTGATCAGTGGTGACGGTTGGCATGATAACCCAGGTTTCAATCAACTGGAGCAAATGGAGCACCGTGCAGTAGAAGAGATGGTGAAGTTAAAGCAGCACATGAATGCAGCAGTAGTTTGGGAAGTGACCGATGAACGTAAGCAGCAGGTACAGATAGGTTCTACAGTAACCTATACCCAAACACCTATCCATGGAGGGAAGGCACAAAAAATGATTTGGACGATTGTTGGACATGGAGAATCCAATGTTCGCCAGAAGAAGATTAGCTATGATTCTCCATTAGGAAAAGCCTTAATGGACAAGAGAATAGGAGAGAAAGCGATGCTTAAAATTCCGATGGGAGAATTTGAGCTGGAGGTTGTTAGTCTAAGTTAGCTTCACATTATAGAGGAACTGCTCGTAAAATCAAATAACACAAGGCATCATAGCACAGGGCATCACGATAGCACAGGACATCGCCACAGCACAGGGCATCGCCCTGTGTAAAAATATAAAAGAGAAACTATGTCAATAACTATTACTATCCAACAATTATTCAACCAAGGATTATTGACCCATGCTGGATGGGCCACTCAAATCAAAGAACAACAGGCTTTGGCGCGTCTTTGCCGAAAACCGTCTACCTACCTGAATCTTTATGATCAGTTATTTCGCCAACTTTCTCTCTTATTGCTCAGGGAAGGATATAACTTTTCCAATTACAAGCCTCATCAAGCGCTGAAGGCATTGTGTAGTTTGTACCTCCCCCAGAAGGTAGTTGAACAGTTGATTGCTCACCGGCATGCACTTAAGTATAAGCAGGTAGCGAAAGAGGATGAGGAACTAAAGCGACAGCTACGGGAGTTACTCCGAATAGTACAGTGCATGGGGAGGTAGTGTGACTCTTTTTAATGACTATGTATTTTGATTGCATAGTAGGAGGTGTCCTTTGTAAAATTAAGCGTTTATCCTGATTACAAATTACAAAAATGAATTCAAGCATGTCTACCACTTCTATTTTATCTCTTCTTCCTTTTGTTCCCACTCAGGAACAGGCCAAGGCTTTGACGTTGTTGCAGGGATTTATAGATCCTTCAAGTAAAGAACAATGCTTTGTGTTGAGAGGGTCAGCAGGTACGGGTAAGACATCCCTGATGGAGGCCTTAACAGTTTTTTTGAGACAAAGTAATCGGGCTTTCGAGTTGGCTGCACCCACAGGAAAGGCAGCGAAAATATTGGGACAGAAGACCCATTGGGAGGCGCATACCCTTCATAGCTTGCTTTTCAAGATTAAAGAGGTAAAAGATAAGGAAGGAAAGGTGCTTTACTTACAATGTTTGAATAAGACGGACTATTCGGAAATTCCAACCGTGTATATTGTAGATGAGGCCTCTATGGTAAGTACACGACCACAGAAGGATGGACAGTTTCATAGTGACGAGTCTTTATTACAGACTTTGGTAGATTTTGTCAAAAAGGGGCACCCTGGAAATAAACTCTTGTTAGTTGGAGATCATTATCAGCTTCCTCCAGTGAATGAGGATTTTTCTGCAGCATTATGTGCTCTTACCATGCAGCAAGATTATAATATGAAAACAATGTCCTTTCAAATGACTGAGGTGAAGAGACAAGGGCAGGATTCTTATATCCTACGTGCTGCTACAGTTTTGAGACAGGCGATGGAACAAGGTAAGACGCAGCAAGAATATATTTATAGACCTTGCGATACCTGCGATTATACCTTGAAATATTATAAGCAACTATTTCAGCAAGAAGGAGCAGATAAGGTAATTTATATTGCATGGAAGAATAAAACAGTTTTTTTATTGAATCAGGCATTGCGAAAGCAAATTTTTGGTCCAGCCGTAGATTTATTGATGCCAGGAGATCAGGTAATGGTTCAGAAGACTATTTTCCGAAATGGAGCCAATGTGCCTTCCGGCGAAATAGGCAGGGTTGTTAAGGTCCATGCTCGATCCGATGAAAGGATTGCCGGAGTGCATTTCGCAGATGTGACATTGGCTTTTAATAATAGTAAAGGAGAGGAATTTCATCTGACTAAAAAGGTCAATATGAGTACGCTTTTATCGGAAAATGGACAATTGCCTTATCAGCAAGAAAGAGCAGTTTATGCTGAGCGTATCAAAGTGAACGAGACCTTACAAAAAAGTAATGATAAGGAAGACGATGAATACCTTTCGGCTATGCAACTTCGCTACGCGTATGCGATTACTTGTCATAAGGCGCAGGGTAGTGAGTGGAAACATGTATTTTTGTATCCTGAGGGTCCTTATGATGATACTCGTTTGCGTTGGATTTATACAGCGATTACCAGAGCGAGTGAGCACCTCTATTCTTTCCGATAGAGGTGTTTTTTTATGTCTTTATTGATTAAATTGCACTTTCTACATATGTGTTCATACTGTTTAGTTGAGCTTCCCTCGTTCATAATGTTTAGTTGAGGCTACTCACTCCATTGTACCTCAAGTTTCATCACGAAGTGATGAGACTTAAAATACAACTAAACAACATGAACGAGCGAAGCTCAATTAAACAGTATGAACAAAAAACGGTAGGCTTCAAAAAGTATGAGCAACATCAATCCCCAAGATTTTGACCTTTTCCTCAGTTGCTACGGAGAGTGGATGCAAACTGAGCAACGTATTGACAATGCGGCCTATCTGGTACCTTTTGCCAAGATGGTGATCCTGCTGCATGAGGAAAATATGTTGGAGCAGACAGGTTTTAACCGTAAAATCATTGCAGGTAGAGTCATTGATTATCGGGCCATGCGCTTGGGTAGAAGTACAGCAAAGGGAGTGCTCTACAATGTCATTCGCCTAATATTGGATGAGGTAAGCGACAAGCTTAGTAGGGAAGATTTGGCGCAGTTTCCTACGGAGGAAGAAGCGATCAGTATCTGGGATGAGCTGATTCTGGTCAAGAAGAGATATCACTTGGGGCCGACACAATCTGATGCCCTTTTTTATGAGGTGTTAGATAATAACATTCGGTTTTAGTTGAGGCCGCTTGCGCGGCTGGTTGAGTAAAGCTTCGCTTTGTTGAGTTTCACCTTCGGTGAGTTGAGCTTTTTTAATTGAGCTTCGCTCAGTTGAGGCTTTGTTTTGTGCTTTGCTCATTTATTTTTGTGAAATATTATACGTAGAGACTGGTCTTTGCGTCCTCGCAAAGACCAACACATAATGGGAGCGTTTCGCACGGCATGTAATGCTCCCGCTTTATAGACTTGAGCGAAGACGCTACGACTCACATGGCATACAATGTTCACGCTTATAAAACCGGAGCGAGATTTCTCCTTTATGTAGAAGGATTATCTGTTATTGAGCGTGGACGCTCAATTTATGCTAAGGTCGTAACGAGGACGTTACGACCAGAGATGGAGTGACGGTCAATGTAGGCCCTTGCGTCACGCGAGGGTCCACGTAAGAATAGTACTAGCCGTAAGGCGAACATCTACACAACTTGTCGTAAGGCAAGTATCTACCATAAAATAGAATCTCAACTCACCGAAGGTGAAACTCAACAAAGCGAAGCTTTACTCAACCAGCTGCGCAAGCAGCCTCAACCGTTTTCTATGAAAAAACAAACAACGATCTACGCAGCACAATTCTACAAAGCCATTCGGGATTTTTTACAGCCTTACCGACGTATTGTGATTCATGGAAGTGTGAACCATGCCGATGAACTGGGTTTGGTGGCCCTGTTTTTTAATGCAGTGGGCGCAAAGCATATTGATTGGGAGTATGGAGCGACTGCGCCAATTATTGGAAAAGGATATCGGAATGGTCCAGAGCTCTTACGCATTGATCGGGTGAATAAGACGGGAGAGGATTGGTTGGCAGACCGGGAGTATATACAAGACCCTTTGTGCTTGCTATTGGACTGTGGACTACAGTTAGATCCTTTGATGAACAATTTTGATCATCACCAATATGCCAAGGGGCTGGATACAGCCATGTTATTGACCAATCATTGGAAGGAGTTATGGGCCTCAGAAGAAGTATTGGTAGAGATATTGACTACCTTGCAGCGAAAGATTTTTCTACCTATTTCCAAAATAGATACGGGAGAAGATAGAAGTGGGTTAGACGGAAGCATTACCCAATGTTTTAATATGACGAAAAACCATAAGGGTATGACCGCTGCCTTGGCGTGGCTAATGCAGCTAATAGATGCAGCCGTAGCAGATGCTCCTTTGGGCTATATTGCCCGTCAACGGGTAAAGGAGGAGGTAGAAAAGGTAGGTGTCGTTGGTATTTTAAGAGAAAAGGCGATCCCCCAATGGGAGGAGGCTTTTATTGAAAGAGGAATGCATTACTTGATTCGTCAAAATCCCCAGGGAGGATATTCAATCACTTCTGCGGATGCTGAACGGTGGGAAGTGCCGGAAGATTCTCGGCAGACTTTTTATCATCCGTCGAGATTTTTTGCCGTGTATGAGACGTTGGCAGATGCCATCGCACACGGAAAAGAGTTGAATTGTTGAATCGTTGAATTTCACCTTCGGTGAGTTGATTCGAGTTGATATGTTGTATGAGGAACAATAGATCAATCAACAGTTCAACTCGAATCAACGAGCGAAGCTCAATTCAACGATTCAACGATTCAACAATACATTATCCTCCGAAGTAGCCTTTTTTAAATCGCTTAAAGTTCCTATGCTTAAACCACAAAAAGCCACTTTTCACCGGCTTGATGGTAGAGAAAGCCTTTTTTGAGCTCATTCCTTTATAATGATTCTTGTGCAGTAAAGCCATTTCCATACCCAAGGAATAATAGAAAGACTCTTCCTGTTCTCGATGCATTAGCTCCTTCAATAGGGCATTGAAGAGCGACTTCTCCTTGTGATCAGCGGCATAATACAAGGTGTTGCTACGAAGAAAAGCGACATTTTTATGCTTGACAAAATACGTTTTGGGTGTTGGGTGCTCTAGCCCTCTACGGAACAGTTCGTGCTTCTGGTAATAGTCTTTCAGACTGATGTATTGCTCCGTGGCTTTATTGAATAAGCCTTCTTCGATCAACGACTCGATCGCTAGGCGCTCTCTTTGATAGGTGATGGCGTACTGGTAGCGGCTCAATAGCTGCTGTGCTTTGGTGCTATCCATACCACATTCCTGATACTGTTGTGTAAGAGAAAGTGCCTGATCCAATAGGTCTCCTGCATATGCATACTGATCCTTGAAAATCTTAGCCTCTGCATCTTGGAGCATCTGTTGATAGTCGTCGGTACGGTTCAGGCAAACAGCCTCGGCCATGCGTTGCTCAATCGTAGTTTTTTGCTTGAGTTGTGTGCTGTTGGGGCTATATTGGTATTTCTTAGAAAGGTCCCTTAGATCCCACAAACGTAGTTCTACTTGCTTCAAAGTGTTGTCGCTTACACGCCCTTCCTCATTGAAATCCAGCATACTTAACAAGACTAGATTTTCTTGGGTATAGAAAAGCTGCATGGCTTTTTGCTCCTGAGTACTCAACGCTTGATCCAATGCCGAAATGTTAGCTTTGACTGCTCTGGCTTCCGTAAAGGAAGAAAGGGCTTGTAGGTATTCTTTTTCCTCAATATGACGTTGGCCAATATGTAGGGCAACGTACCCTTGGTTTCTTTTGGTCAACTGAGTGATCTGCCTATTGGCTGCCGGCAATAGGGAGGCTTTTTCGGTGTAAACTTGCGCTTGATCTAGATTACTTTCCAATAGACGGTAACCTTCCGATAAAAGTCTAAGTTGTACTTGTTTGCGCAAGTTTATTAGGGTATTGCTGCGGTTGCTTACCCATTGCTTACCATTCTCGAATTCTTGTTGTGCCAACACAAGGGCATCCATGGCTTGCCCTGGTTGGTTTTGCGTCAGTTCACCACGACTCAATTGTATCTGGTGATCTACAAAAGCCGTATAATAGGACTGTTGTCGAAGGATCATGATACGGGTTTTGTTAGGTGTGTTAATCGGATACTCCTGATTTTTCCCAATAGAAAGCATCAACTCCATCGCTTCCTTGGCCTTGTCAAAAGCCTTGAGACGAAGGAAAGTCAAGACCTCTTGCTCGGAATGATTGAACTGTGCCGTATAAAAGGTTCTCTTTAGTTCATATAGTGCACTCTGTTCTTTGGATTGCATCCATTGCTCATGCTTATCGTAGTAGTTTTCTACCGAGGCAATAGACTGCTCTGCTTGCTCAAAACGCTTTTGTTGGATCAACGCCAGTGCTTTATTGAGTTCTTGCTGGAAGATGCCTTGGTAGCAGATGCGCATTTCAGCGCTCAGGGCTTGCTCATCCACACGGATACGATGCTTGTCGATGATCTGTTGACAGAACTCGTAGCGAGATAAGGCTCCTTCGTAATCACGATTCTCTTGTGACTTTTTACCACTGCGATATAGGGAAAGGTAAAGTCTTTTGTAAGCGGGAGACATACCTCCTTCTACAGGAACTTCTAGTTTCTTAGATAGTTTTTCCAACTCTACCAATTTGCGGTAAGCTTTGGGATATTGTGCTTTTAGACTTAATCTTCTTGCTTCTGCAATATAGTCTTCATCATAGATATGCTGGTAAGCCTCCGTCACGTACTCTTCTGGGAGAGTAGTTTCTTTTTGATAGGTTTGGTGGTATTTTTCGGCCTGTTCTAATAGATTAAAATCCCTTTCCTGAATGCCATTGGCAATCATATCGTCCAACGCTTCACTTCTACGCTCTTGGAGTTGTCTACCTGCTTCTTCTGTTTTGAGAGGGATACGAGGTGTTTTCATATCCAATGCCAAATAGTACCATTTTGCCGCTTGCTCAATGTTGGCAGTTTGTTTTCCTCTATTGACATAGTATTGATAGATACGTTGGTAGAGTTGCTGACTTTTACTTTTAAGGGCAGGTGTCATGGACATCGCAGAAGCTTTTTGAATATAGTCTATACTTCTTTGATAGTCATTCTTCTGGTATGCCAATTCTGCAAGAGCAACCAAGGGATCAGGAAATGGGATGCGTTTCTGCTGAGCCGTTTGGTGTGCCTGCTTTAAAAGAGCTTCCGAGTGAGCTTGCATTCCCTTTTCATAATATAATAAATGAAGGTCTTTCTGAATGCTAATAAGCGTTTGTCGATGTGCCTGTAATTGCTTCTCCAAAGTAGAGATGCTTCCTCTTAGTCGTACAGGGTCCGTTTGCTGCAGGGGAAGTAGCCCGGCAACCTCCTTCATATCATTCAACGTCCCTTCTGCTTCCTCAATAGTATTGTGGTTTTTGGTATAGGCCTCTGGGTCGCTCAATTTCATTCCGGAAAGCTTTTGTTGTAATTGCTTATACTGCTCTCCTAGTTGATAATATTGATCGACATTCTCTTCAGTAATATTTCCTTCCGTTCTATAATTAGCCTTGACGCGTTCTACCTTGAGGGATAGTTGATGAATAGCTAAGGTGTCTTTAACGTTATAGGTCACAGTACTGCCTTGTAGATATTTAAGTGACTTTCGGAAGCTACTATATCCCTTTTTGGATAGAATAAAGGAAATGTCCTCTAGCTTGGAAGGACTCAGCGTGAAAGCACGATAACGCTTAGAAGTGCTTTGCTGTTGCTCAATATTGAATTGGATGTTCGCAGTATAAGCTTTCACCCTAGGTTGCGGACTTTTATATTTAGGATTTTGTTTAAGGGTAATGACGGAGGTCATGCCCTCTTGCGGGTGTTTTTGTGTAATACGCTGTGCAAGAGCTGTAGAGAAGCTGCTGCCGTATAATAATATCACTAAGAATAGTATTGTTTGTAATTGTTTGTTCATAAAAAGTCAGCGATTAAAATGTAAAGATGCGCTTAAAGTATAATAATTTCTTGTGAATAATAAGAGCTTTATTCTTCCAAAAGATATGGTTTCATATAAACTCTAAAACAAATAATATCCTTTAGGGGACAATGGGTGGACATTGCTTGCGTTGAGATAGTGCTACGCTTTCTAAATAACGTAATATTTTGTATAATGGTGTTTTGGTGTGCCCTGATATCAACACCCGATGACTATTCCATCCTTTTTTATAAGGTAATCTGGAAACTGAACAAACATGAAGCTAAAAACAATTATCATTACCATGGTCAGCTTGATCTCCTTGCTGAACATTACTGCCTGTGTGTACAACGATGCCGTTACGCTCTATGAGGAAGAGTTTATCTTCAGCCCTGAAGATATAGAAGGGTATCAGGAGTGGACGATTATAGACTATTCAGACCGTCCTGATATCAATCAATGGAGAACGATTTATATCAATAAGCCCGAGGAAGCTGATCGTACAGAAGGGAGTTACCCGTTGGGGACAATTCTCGTAAAGGAAGGGAGAAGCTACTCTGACCGTACCAAGGTGGTTAGCCTACAGGTGATGGCCAAGCGTGGAGGAACTTTTAATCCACTAGGAAATTATTGGGAGTGGGCCTATACGGCTAGTGGAGATATTCATGCCCTGAATGATTATCGTGGAGATAATTCCCTTACCCTGAATGGAAATACATGTATTAGCTGTCACCAAGGATACAATGATTTGGTGGTGAAGCAGTATAAGTAAGGACATCAACTGTATGTAGAAAGAGTCCTGCAGTCATATCATTGCATGACGTGTGTAACGCTACGGCCAGTGGTAGAAACTGGTCGTAGGGTCAATGCTGTCAACTTAAGCTGAAAGTAAAAAGGTAGAAACTGGTCGTAGGGTCGACCACGTCATGTAATGATACGACCTGAAGCGGGTTTGCACTACTCTTTCTATATGCATTATTTCCTTAAGTTGACGGTATTGTGGTCGCCTCGAGATACTGTTAAATGAACGAAGTTAATCGATAACCAATAACCGCTAAACGATAACCAAATATCAAAATATGAGAATGAAAACTTTAGTTACCGCATTGCTTATTTTCCTAGCCTCTCTGGCGGGGGCGCAGCAGCGTATGTTGGTTTCCAAAGGGAGTGTACATTTTACTTCTAATGCCCCTTTAGAGGTAATTGACGCCTCTTCCAATGCACTTAAGGGAATCTTAGAAATGCCTACTCGTAAGTTTGCTTTTACGGCGGCAATTAAATCGTTTAAGGGATTTAATAGCTCCTTGCAGCAACAGCATTTTAATGAAAACTATTTGGAGAGTGATCGTTACCCTAAAGCGGTATTCAAGGGGAAAATTATTGAGAAGATAGATTTTACTCAAGATGGAACTTATAAAGTAAGGGCCAAAGGGAAGTTGTCTATCCACGGATTAGAACAAATCCGCATTTTTAAAGTGAATTTAAAGATCATTGAAGGAGTGGTGCATTTTGACGCTAAGTTCAAAGTCCCATTGTCAGATCATGATATTTCTATTCCTCAGATTGTACATCAGAAAATTGCTACTGAAATAGATGTAGCGATCCAAGGACTATTTGAAGCCCCTCAACAATAAATTCTCTATGCTACTAACCAAACGATGGCTACTGTCCATTCTTTTTTCTTGTTTCTTGCTGATTAATGGTTTCTCCCAGCAGCTCTTTCTGAAAGATTACCCTTTTAGCCGTAAGCTAAAAGGAACCTACCCCAAGACGGTCTTTCAAGGAGAAAATGGGATGTTATGGATTGGTACCAACAAGGGATTGTTTCGTTTTGACGGAACAACTTATCAACGTTATGGAGCGGACTCCCTACAAGTAACCGCTATCGCCGAATCTACAGAAGGAGTTCTGTGGGTAGGGTTACAGGATGGTCGTTTGCTGTCCATGCAAAATGGCGAGCTTGTATTTTTTGAGCCAGAAGAAGGAAATGCCGTGGAGGCGGTTTCTGATATTTTATTTGACCCACAAGGACGGATGTGGTTCTCTACGCTGGGGGATGGTGTCTATTATTATGAGGAGCAGCGACTTTATCGCCTGGATGAAGTGGATGATATGCCAGACATCTATGTCTATGATCTAATGTTGGACAAGGGTGGTAGTGTTTGGGCTGGAACAGATGGAGGAATTGCTGTAATTAATAAGAATGCGAAAGGGGTGTCTATTGAGGTGATAGACTCCTCCATTGGATTACCTGATGATATTGTCAAGAATATGATTCCTGCCATGGCACAGGAAGGCTATTGGATAGGAACGGAAGATATGGGGGTTTATCACTTTAACCCTACAGAGAAGACCTTCACACCTATTGTTGATGAGTGGAATTATGGAGCAGTAGAAAAATTAGTGGTAAGCGCTTCTGAGCTATGGGTACTGACGCGTAATAAAGGAGTGGTGAAATGGGATTGCCAGGAGAAAAGTGTTTTGTATTATACCAAGGCTCAAGGGTTGTCGACACATGATTTGAGTACCCTATTTGCTGATCGGGAAGGGAATATCTGGATGGGTAGTAAAAAAGTAGGGTTGGAGCGTTTGCCTGCCAATCGTTTATTATTTTATGAGCCTCTTAGGACACAAACGCAAGTTGTTGCCCTGGGGATCTATCAGGAGGCGCTTTGGTTTGTGGATAAGGGAAAACTATATCATTACGAGGGAAATGAAATTATTCCAGTATCCCTATTGCCTGAGCAAGTAACGGCCATATCGATGTATGGAGATACGCAGGGTGGTGTATGGATTGGTACTTATGGAGAGGGTGTCTTTCACCTTTCAAAAGAAGGGATATTAAAGCAATATAAGACAGAGTTGCCAGACCCTAATGTGATCAATATAGAAGGGGATGATAAAGGAAATATTTGGTTGGCAACCCTGAGAGGAGGTTGTCATATTTCACGGGATCAGAAAGGAGCGTATACCTTTAAAACAGTTGCAGCAGCAGAAGGGCTGGATGCGGACTATATCTATCAGGTTTTTGTAGACTCCAAGGAGAATGTATGGTTTGCCACCGATGGACATGGGGTGATGATGATGGAGCAAGGGTTATTCCACCCTTTGCCTGAACTCAAAGCATTGGAAAATAAAGTTATTTATGGATTAGCGGAAGACGGTAAGCATAGGATCTGGATTAATGTTAAGGGAGAGGGTTTGTATTGCTATGAAAAAGGGAAGCTGGTCAAGCATTTTGGGATGGAAGATGGCTTGAGGGATAATGAAGTGAAGGTGTTGAAGGCAGATAAGGATGGCAATATTATCGCTTTCCATGATATGGGATTAGACATTTATGAAGTGGAACAGGAACGCTTTGTCTACCTGGGGCCAGAGGATGGTTTGCGTGATCAAATGCCATTCCTGAATGCGGTAACGAAAAGTCATGCAGGGGATTTATTTTTTGGAACAGATAAGGGGATTATCCGTTATGAGGAACTTCATAGTCAAAGGGATCAATTACCGAAATTATTAATTGATGAGGTGAAGCTTTTTGGTAAGGAACCACTTTTTGGGGAGTCATTAGATTTGGGCTATGATCAAAATTATCTCACGATTTCCTTTGAGGGACTATGGTATTCGGCTCCTTCATCTTTACGGATGCGTTATAGAATGAAAGGGTATGATCGAGATTGGATTAATACCTCATCCCATATCGTTACTTATTCTAACCTTCCCTCTGGAGACTATGTATTCGAGGTGGAAACTTCTTTGGATGCCACTTTTGAGCAAGTGGTATATCAATCTTTGCCGATTAGTGTAGGAAAACCTTTCTGGGAGCAAGCCTGGTTTATTCTTTTAGTGATTTCAGTTCTTGGATTTTCTGGGTATTGGGCCGTTAAGCAGAGGGAGCAAAAACTCAAGGAGGATAAGCTGTTATTAGAAGAAAAGGTGAGGGAACGTACAGAGGAGATCCTGATCAAGAATGAGGAGTTGCGTACAGCATTTGAGGATATAGAAACGAAAAACAGCAAGATTACCAAGAGTATTAATTATGCCCAACGTATACAGCAAGCATTACTGCCCTTGGAAAAGAACCTTTTGCAGGTATTTCCACACCACTTTATCTACTACCAACCAAGGGATATTGTAAGTGGTGATTTTTACTGGGTAGGCAGGCAAGGGGAGAAAGTGTTCTTTGCTGCAGTAGATTGTACCGGGCATGGTGTGCCGGGCGCATTTATGTCGATGATTGGGGCATCGGTATTGAACGAGGCGATTAAAAAGCCGGGAATTACGCCAAAGCAATTATTGCTCTTGTTGGATAAGGCAGTGATTTCTTACCTAAAGCAAGAAGAAAAGAACCGTAGTCAAAATACTTCTATGGATGGAATGGACGTATGCCTGATCTCATGGGAGCCATCTACGAATCAATTGGTGTATGCGGGTGCCAAAAGGCCATTGTATATGCTACAAAACAAGCAATTGATCGAGATCAAGGGCGATCGAAGAGCGATCGGTGGACACGGTAATTTTATTCATCGAAAAAGCTCGTCCTTTACGGAGTATACCATGAGCATTGAAGAGCCTACCGCTTTATACCTTTCGTCTGATGGGTATGCCGACCAGTTTGGTGGGTTGGAAAATAAGAAATATACGACCAAGCGCCTGAAGCAATTCTTGGTACGTATGGCAGACTATACGCCAAGGGATCAAAGGATATTATTTGAGGAGGAAATACAGCGCTGGAGAGGAGGAATCAAGCAAACGGATGACATCCTGTTTGCTGGTATATTTTTACACTATGATAAACAGGATAACCCTGATGAGCAAACTAGAAACCAACAAATCACAGAAGATGCAAGTGTCATTGAAAACGAATAAGTATAAAGGGATACTATTGCCATTGCTATTGGGTGGATTTTTGATTTTCTCCCCACAGTGGCTTAACGCACAGGATGATCTTCTGGAGATGCTTGAGGATACGCCTCCTACCGAAACCTATACGGTGTCGACCTTTAAAGGAACAAGAGTGATTAACTCTCAGTCCGTAGATATACAACCGGCCAAGGAACTACAATTCTCCATTTCTCACCGTTTTGGTGCCTTGAATACAGGGATACAAAAATTCTGGGGATTGGATGAAGCAGTGATCCGATTGGGGTTTGAATATGGCATTACGGATCGATGGGCCGTGGGACTGGGACGAAGCAAGTATCAGGCGACCTATGACTTTTATTCCAAATTTAAGATTCTAGAGCAAACGGAGGGAAAAGATACCTTTCCATTGACCATGGTACTGAATAGTAATATGGCCTTGAGAGGAAGTGGTTTTGATCAGCCAGAGGTGGATGAGGTATTTGTCAATAGATTGTTTTATACCCATCAGTTGTTGGTGGCTCGAAAGTTCGCTTGGGGATCTTTGCAGTTGATGCCTACCTATACCCATAATAATATTAGAGAACTATTGGTAGAGTCTAATGATATGTACGCCATGGGATTGGCAGGGCGCATTAAATTGACCAATCGTTGGTCTTTCTTGTTTGATTATTATTACCTGATAGACGATGAGTTGAAAACGGTATTCCAGGAGCCGTTGGCTTTGTCGCTAGAGCTGGAAACAGGTGGCCACGTATTCCAGTTTATCTTCAGTAATACCAACCATATGACGGAGAAGTTGTTCCTTACCCGTACGCAAGGGCAATGGTTGAATGGAGATATTCACTTTGGCTTTAATATCAGTAGAACCATCCCATTCCATAGATAATGGTTGTTGAATCGTTGAATCGTTGAATGGAGCTTCGCTCGTTGATTCGAGTTGATGTGTTGTATGAGTAGTAACATCAATCAACAGTTCAACTCGAATCAACTCACCGAAGGTGAAATTCAACGATTCAACGATTCAACAATTTACTTTAAGATTTTCTCCAGGATCTTCTGTGTAATCACATAAGTGGGTTTCACGCCCATATTCCCAAGACTTCCTGAGGCTAGTGTACTTCCGGTTTCCAATGGATTATCCGAAGCATAGTACGCATAACGGACGATCACATCTTTACGGATATTGGTCCGTATACGGGAGGCACCTTGTATCGCTTTTTGATAATGAGCCCCTTCCATCTCCAGACCTACAGAGTTCCATGAGGACTCCTTGAAGTACTCCAAGATATCCTTGTTTTGAAGAGAAGTACCCAATACGGTGATCATAGAGCCTTCATAGGTATTTAGGTCCTCTATGTCAGCAAAGTCTTCTTTGGAGAAGTCATTATCAAAAGGATAATTATCCGCAGTACCCTCAAAAATATGAGAAGAGGGAATCATAATATCTCCCTTTCCTCCATATAAAATTCCAGCTTTACCCATTACAGAAATAGAGTGAACGTTCATGCAATGTGGCTTTTCTAAACTAGGGTGCTTATAAGGTTTCAGGAGTTCGTCCATGGTCTCAAACGCTTGCTCTCCAAAGGCATAGTCCATAACGACAATGACGGGCTTTCGAGATTTAAGCCCTTTTAAGTCCCCTTTGATTTCCTCCGGAAGTTGTTTTAGGTCGATCTTATCGGTATCAAAAATCTGTACCGCAATATTGGTCCCGGTATTTTCACGAATCATATGCATCCCGTGGTCGAGGGCATAGTGAAGGATTTTGTCTCCCAACGGGCGATTCTTGTCTCTTGTTAATTCCTGTATCCCATCTAACAGAGATAGTTTTTTGTATCCTCCCCCTAGTGCTTCCTTAAAATATAGGGAGTTCATGACGCTATGCAAATTGGCGCTGATAATGTGAATCTCTCGATCCATCAGACCATTTTCATGTAAATACTGTTTGATGCGATTGGCCCATCGTTCGCCGTAGATATGGTGCCCTATACGGGTACGTAAGGCAGGGGAGAAGCTAATGTGACGAGGCTCGTCGTTAAACGTCTCATCAATCGCCAATTTGCCTAGCCAGTAAACAATATGGAATAATCCATTATTATGCCCCTCATTTTTCTGGAATCGATGGTGGGCTGTTCGCGTTTCCTCATAGGTACGCCCTAGGATAGTACTCAGGTACGTAAAAGCAACCTCTTCGGCTTCAGGGTCATGAGTACCTCCATTAAGAACAATTTCTTCCAGCTTTTTCCATTCCCTTAGCGGTTGCCCTTTTTCATTAAGGGATTGACGCATGATTTTTTCAGCCTGTATGTAAAGGAAAGTTAGATGTGTCAGAATATCATAGATCTCACTTTTTCCTCTGGTCACTTCAATGAACATCTGTTCCTTATCGATACGGTAGCAGTTTCTTCTACGGGCCGCAGGAATGATTTTCTTGAAGTTGGCCTGTTCGTAGCCCTCTTCTGAGACGAGTTTAATGAACCGAGTTTCTTCTATACCCTTAGGCAATCGATCGATCACATAGGCCAATCCATCCAACTCTACTTTGGTAGGGTCATCGATAGAACCATAGATTTCTGGTCTAAGAGCGATCAATTCATCAATAAGGGATTGTCCTGAGGCTCCTGATGGTTTGTAGTATCCTCGGATAAAGAGGTGGCGCATGGCGACATAGATGCGTTCAATGGCCCCTCTGGATTCTTGTGCTCTTGATAGTTGTATATGCTTCATATGTTGAGTCGTTGAGTAGCACTTCGTGCTGTGGAGTTTCACCGTCAGTGAATTGAGTTGCTTTATATAGGTTGATGCTTTCGCTTAATGATTCAAACTTAATATTAACCGATAAATAATATACTATACTATACCTGTAACATCATTCTAAAGAACTTGTTTTTCAAGCAATAATCCAATTGAGGATAAAGGATAAAGGAAGAAAAATCATTTTTATAATTTACCTCTTACCTCCTCCCTGTTATCCTCATAAATTTCCTTTGGATTTTCAAAAAAGAACACTTTTCAGTGTATTCACAGGTATTATTCGGTATGAAAAAGTTACTGATTTACCTATTGATAACGCTGTGGGCAACGGCTGTTTTTGCCCAGCGTTCTACCGTGAAAATACCGGAACAAACCTTAGACTATATTAATCGTGTAGCGGAAGGAGATCATTTAGCGTTGGAAGGCGGGCATATGGCTTTGGATGGTCATGTGATGCCTTACCCTTTTTTTGAATCCCATGAAGTACTATACCTCTATCGATTGAGCCAATTGAGGCACCATACCATTTGGAAGGCGGATAGTGTGTGGTATAAGGAAGGTTGGGACAAAAGTTTCCTGAAACAAGATGGGCGAAAGATTGGAAAGAAAATACCTTCTTCTGAGTTAGTGGGAGGAAGACATACGATAAGTACGTATTGGATGAAAGTGCCTAAATTACCCGAATCGAAAACGGGTTTTGAACGTTTTTTTTGTTTGAAGCCTATGGACATGTCTTTAGTAGGCTGGCCTGAGACCACCATCTATATGAATGGAAAAGTAAAAGCAGCCTTATTGAGACAACATTTTTACTGGTCCTTGAATCAATTGCAAGAAGAAGGGACTGTAGAGGATATGCAATTGTGCTTGAAAAGTTTTGGGGTTTTTGACCAACCGAGAGGGTATCGGGAAATTAGTATCGTAGAAAGAAATCCACAAATAGATCAACTATACTGGTATCTGAGGGTGTGTGTAGAAGCGGCATCCATTATGGAGCCGGAGGAACATGGATACAAGGAGATTCGAGCATTAGCCGATAAGATTATGGCCTCCTTGGACTTGGATCAAGCGGGGACAGTGCCATTCCAGGGAAAACTGGCACAGCTTATGCCTCAAGTGGAGACCGCATTTAAAGATATTCAGGCGATGGCTGTATCTTCTCCTACTTTATTTGTTATGATGCATGGGCATTTGGATAGTGCCTGGCGCTGGACTTTTGAGCATACGGATGAAAAGATTGAACGATTGGTCTTGAATAATCTCTACCTTATGGACCGCTATCCGGAGTATCGTTATGTTTTTACGACCCCTTATCATTATGAGCGCTTAGCAAAGCTATACCCTGATCTTTTTGAGCGTGTACAAGAAAAAATCCGCAATGGACAATGGAATGCCAAGGGAAGTACTTATGTGGAAAATGACATGAACCTTCCGGGGGGAGAAAGCATTGTTCGGCAGTTTCTGTATGGACTTCAATATTTTTCGGATACACTGAAGGTTAAGAAGAAAGCGTTATTTATGCCGGATACATTCGGGTATCCTCCATTCCTACCACAGATTGCGAACAGTTTTGGGTTGGATCACTTAGTAGCTATGCGTGTCAATACCCCTAAAATTGATCATTCTATTTATCGATGGAAAGGGATGGATGGGAGTGAGCTTTTGGTCAATGGATTAACGACTCCTGCCTGGGAATATCCTTTTATAGGAGCCGTACACGGTCACAGAATTGAAAAGCCTGAACTCATTACAACTTATAATGCTCCAGATCCCGGACCACGAAGAGCGAGAGGTACATGGGAGCAGTTTAAGGATGCTGACCGTACGGATAAACAACTGATGTTGATCGGTTGGGGGGACGGTGGTGGTGGAGGTACTGAAGATCAAATAGAGCTTATGCGCTATGGACATCAACTACCTTCTTTTCCGAAGCTTGAATGGACAGACATGAATGACTACCTGGATAAACAACTGGCAAATAAAGAGGCTTTTGAGGTGTTTGATCAAAGAATTCTGGCCAGAAGATTTATCCAACGGACTTTTATGATGGCCAACGGAATCAAGAAACACAATAGGGCTGTAGAGCAACGGCTGAGAGAGGCAGAAGTACTGAGTGTATGGGCTACAAAATATGGAAAGGAGTATCCTGCAGAGCAGTTGACAGACCTTTGGAAGCAGTTACTGGTACACCATTTTCATGATGTGATTACCGGAATGGCTGTGCCAGAGGTCCTCACGGAAGCCAATCGCACGTTAGCAGAATTGGAATTGGAGGTTAGAAAGTTAAGAGATGAAGCCTGGTCGGTAATTCAGGAGAATAGGACTTTTGAGCAGGAAGGGATATTGGCGTTCAACCCAGCGGGTGTGGTAAGAGAAGGCGTGGTGACCTTACCTCATATGGATATGCCTAAAGGGAAGTTTCATTTGGTAGATGCAGAAGGGCAAGAAGTAGCTTCAGCGATCAATGAAAAGGGTAAGCTATTGGTGCAGGTAGATACGTGGCAACCTATGAGTTTTAAACAGTTATATTTTAAAGAAGGAGCTTCTTCTAAGGCGATTGTACCGGCATTGTCAGCAAGCAAACGGACCCTTGAAAATACTAAGGTAAAGGTGGTTTTTAATAAGTACGGGGAGATCGAGCGGTATTATGACAAAGTATTAAAGCGGGAGATTGTACCCACTGGAAAAACACAGAACAGGCTATTAGCAGTCGCGCATGATACAAAAAAAGGGTTTGTGCCAATTACTTCAGAGGCCACATTTACAGCATATGAAGCGAATGCATTACAGGCTGGTTTCACCTTGCGTCGTACCTATAAGTCTTCGACTATCGAGCAACGTATCGTTCTCAATCGAGATTCCAAACTTTTGAGCTTTGAAACTGCGTTAGACTGGAATGAAAAGGAAAGATTGGAGGTGGATTTTCCAATAACCTCTACAGCGACAATAGCCAATCATGGGATACAATGGGGAAGTATGCCCGTCACTCGTTCGAGTTATCTGGAAACAGACTCCCTGGAAAAACCCACTTGTGTACATCAATGGGCAGATATCTCCGAGAATGATTATGGGGTGGCCTTGATTGACAATACGCGATACGCCTATAACCTGAAGGAAGGAGGGATTCGTTTGACATTGAGTTATGGAGTAAGAAAGCATCATTTTCCGGAACTCAAAAAGGTGGCATGGAACAAGGATGCTGCTGGAGATACTGGCGGGGAACAGTTTAGTTATGCAATTTTTCCGCATGAGGGTAATCATGTAAGAGGAAAAGTCATACAGACAGCTAAGGCTTACAACACTCCGTTGATAGGGAAAAAGGTATCCAAGCAAGGAGGTAGTGATATGCCGAGTGAGTTGTTCACAGGGCTACCGAGCAATATAATATTGCAGACGGTGAAAAAATCAGAAAAAGGAGATGGTTGGGTGATTCGTTTGTATGAAACAGCACAAAGGCAAACCACTTGTTCCTTAAAGTTTTTGGAGGCTCCAGAAGCACAGCTGTTCTCTGCCAGTATGGGGGAAGAACAACAACAGAAAGTACAGCAGAAGGATAAAGGTTTTGGGTTGACTTTTAAGCCTTTTGAGATAAAAACACTAGTGGTATACCCGGAAGGGTTACCAGTGAAATAAGGCTGTTGAATGATGTCAGTTTATCGGTTATCGCTTATTGTTTATAAACGATAAGCGATAACCAATAAACGACATCTTCGATCTTATTTCAAGGTAAGCTTAGCCAGAAAATCATGGTGGTCTCCCATATACAAGACTTCTGCTTCATAGCCTGCAGCTTCCGCATACTCTTCCAATACAGGGAAGGCAACATATAACCAGTCGAAAGGATCTCCTTTCATATCTTTATATTCCATCCAATAGGAGAGTTGTCCATAGTATTCCCCGGCAATATCAATTAAATAAGAGCCGTCCTCTTCTTGATAGAGATAGATAATATCCGAAGAGTCAAAGATTAACTGTCCTCCTGGTTTTAAGAGTTTCTTGGCATGTTCCAGAAAATAGGCCAGACCGTCCAGGGTACCGACCAATCCAATGCCATTCATAAGCATCAACAGGGTGTCGTATTGCTTCTTTTCGTAGAAGAAAATATTTTCCTGCAAGACTTTCTGCACACCTCTTTCCTTTGCCACTTTGATAGAGCGAGGTGAAATGTCCATGGCCGTAACATCCTTTCCAGCTTGTTGTAACATTAAGGCATGAGAGCCACTTCCTGCTCCAATATCCAGAATCTCACCTTGACAAGCATCCAAGGCTACCCTTTCTAGTTCCGGAAGCTCCTCACCCATACGGAAAAGAAGGGCTGCCGGGATAACATCCGGGTCGCTAAAATCAGAGTTAACAATCACTTCAATAGACTCATCTCCAGTACGGTGGTACTCCTCAATGGCCAATCCCATCGCATCTTTCTCTGGCGACAGTTCCGCTACGTTTGGTAATACAGACATAAAATGTGTTCAATACTTTATTTAAATCTTTACAAAGGTAGGGCACATCCTCCGAATGTCTTGGAGAGGTATGTTAATGATTGTAAATTTATTCTTCATCCTTCATCCTATATAAAAGCAAAAAACCTTACCAAGGAGAAAATTTTCCCTGATAAGGTACTGAAATACGCAAGTATAATGAGGATTAGAATAAAGTAGACATTGCGTAAAAAAAACGGAGTCCAATAATCAGCGAAATGGGAAGCAATAGATACGAAATTCGCTTGACTCCTTTTTGTACATCAGATAGATATTGTATCTGAATAAATGCGAGAATCAATAAAGGAAAACATACGACACCACTTCCTATAATCATCGGAATATTAGCGGAAGAGAAGAATAAAACCAGACTAATGGGAAGTAAAAAGGGAACACATATACTCCACAGTACATGAGTATAGTTGATAGTTGATTTTGCTAAATCAGTATTGGATGGATTACTCATAAATAAAATCGAAAGTTAATAATCAGGAAATCAATTACATTCCTGAAAGTATTGGATTTACCTGAGAAAGAATAGGTAATTAGAAGACTTTTCTATTCTTGTCCACTAATTGTCTACGAATAATCTATGTTTTGATTCGAATGCTTTTATTTGTGAAATTTCAAGAACAATTTTTCATATAGATAATACCAATAAATGAACCAACAACACCTTGTAACAGCAGATTGGCTGAAAGCTCATCTACACGATTCTAACCTTGTGATCTTGGATGCGACCTTGCCCAAAGCGGGACAGCAAGCAGATACCCTAGCAGATCGCTATATTCCTGGTACCCGATATTTTGATATTAAAAAAGCATTTAGCGACCAGGGTAGCTCCCTTCCTAATACACGTCCTTCTTCTGAGCAGTTTGCTGCAGAGGCACAAAAGTTGGGAGTCAACCAAGAGAGTCAAATAGTGGTGTATGATCAGCATGGACTATATTCTGCAGGAAGAGCCTGGTGGTTATTCAAAGCTATGGGACACCAGAACGTAGCAATTCTGGATGGAGGATTACCAGCTTGGGAAAAGATGGGAGGAGAGGTAAGATCCCTGCAGCACTATCAAGGACCTTTAGGTAATTTTACAGCGGAAGAGCAAACAGGGTACTTTTGTGATGCAGAGGAAGTATTACAAGAAATAGGAAGCGAAACAACGACAATATTGGATGCTCGTGGAACAGCCCGTTTTACCGGAGCCATAGCAGAACCTAGGGAAGGCATGAGAAGTGGCCATATTCCATCCTCTGAAAACATTCCTTATACCTCCCTGCAAACAGCAGAAGGAACACTGTTAGGAGAAGAGGAACTGAGAGGGATATTCAAAAATAAAATAAAAGGAGATCGCTTAATTTTCTCTTGTGGATCAGGGGTGACCGCTTGTATCCTGGCTTTAGGAGCGAGTATCCTTGGGTATGATCAGCTTACGGTATATGATGGGTCTTGGAGCGAGTGGGGCAGTAGAAAGGAGTTGCCAGTGAGTAGTGAATAATGAACAGTTATTCAGTTATGAGTTATGAGTTTTAAATTTCACTCCTAACTCCTAACTCCTAACTCCTAACTCCAAACTAAACAAACACCTTCGT
This sequence comes from Algivirga pacifica, assembly GCF_039543525.1. Lineage (NCBI taxonomy): Bacteria > Pseudomonadati > Bacteroidota > Cytophagia > Cytophagales > Flammeovirgaceae > Algivirga > Algivirga pacifica. The sequence goes on along the minus strand of NZ_BAABJX010000021.1, from coordinate 4,642 downwards.
CCCTTCCGTACAGTTCTTACAAATCTCAATCTGCGATCGTCCTTTCAGGAGTTGTTGTCGAAATTTTTGATAGGCAGGACTTTTCCACTCTTCCCGAAATCTTTTTTGGGAAAGGTCCCCTAGTTGGTGATGGGCGTCTTTGTCAAAGCAACAAGGAACTATTTTTCCATCCCAGGTAATAACACAGGAATGCCACATTTTCCAGCAACTGTGATCGAGTGGGTTTTTTATCTGATAAGTACTATCGTTTTTTTTGGCATATCGACTGTATTGGTCGAGTGTGGGAATCAATGGGGAGCCTTGCTCATAATCGTAGATCTGGGCTGTCTTTAGTTTTACTTCATTCACACCAAGTTCTTTAGCAAGTTGGTGTACTTCCTCGATTTGATGCTCGTTGGGACGCACGACCAGAAACTGAAAGATAATATGAGGGGTAGGGGAGTTGAGTTGCTTTTTCCAACGAACTACTTCTCTTGTTCCTTCAATCACTTTATGAAGTTTACCTCCCACACGGTACGCACTGTAGGTTTCTTGTGTTGTGCCATCAATAGAGATAATCAAACGATTCAAGCCTGATTCTACCGTTTTCTTTGCTTGTTCACTGCTTAGGTAATGCGCATTGGTGGAGGTAGCGGTATAAATCTTTTTCTTGTTGGCGTAAGAGACCATCTCCAGGAAGTTAGGATGTAAGTAAGGTTCTCCTTGAAAATAGAAGGTAAGGTAGAGTAAGTAAGGAGCGAGTTCATCTATTTTTTCTTGGAAGAAGGAAGCAGAGAGCATCCCCGTTGGACGGCTAAAAGAACGTAGTCCACTAGGGCATTCAGGGCATCGAAGGTTACAGGATGTAGTGGGCTCAAAGGCAACACTAATGGGCATTCCACCATGAATATTCTGTTTACTCCATTTGGATAAATAGTAAGAACCTAAAAGGCGGACCCCGTTCATGACCTTTTTGAGGCTTCCTTTATCGAGTAACTGTAAAAAGTCTTGGTAGTGGTTTCTAATTTTCATGGCATGTAAGGTTGTAGAAGATAAAGATAAAAGGCATAAGTTATTTTCCCTTATTTCTATGCATGCTTTTCTTAACAAATCAGAAGTGCACAATTATTATACCTTCTCTATAGTAGTTTAATGGGAGCGATTAATCCTTGTCATTGAGAAGGTTTAATTAAGAGCTTGTTTGGAGGGCGTATTCCAAACAAGTTCTAAAAAAACATTTCTAACTATGTAAGACAACCATACTATGATCAACCACCTAAAAGTAACCGTAAAAGGCAATGTGAAGGCTATCAACTACCCAAAATATACTTGTGAGCAAGCCAATAAATTAGGAATCAAAGGATTTGTATTGTCTGCTGCGGATGATGCTATTTATATGGAAATAGAAGGAAATGCTCCTGAATTGGCCAAAATGCTATCCTGGTGCAAAAAAGGATCTCCGGAATGTCGGGTGAAGAGTATACAGATCACCTCTGGAGCTTATATGGGGTATACTTCTTTTGAGATGAAGCAATTAAATTAGCCATATACTTCATGTTGAATCGTTGAATTGGGCTTTGCCCGTTGATTCGAGTTGAATCGTTGTATGAGCACAAGTATATATCAATCAACAATTCAACTCGAATCAACGGGCAAAGCCCAATTCATCTCACCAAAGGTGAAATTCAACGATTCAACCTTTTTTAAGCTTACTTCTTCCCTATATTTTTTGTAGTATAGACTTTTTATTTTTCAAAGCGTACCTTTTAGAACTTTTTCCAATTACCTATGAGAAGTAGTAAGCTATCTTTTTTACGATACATGCTCATTGATCATATGATCAGAAGTAAGCAACACCCTTACCCTTCCAAACTTGATTTACTTGAAGCTTGCCAGGATAAATTTGGGGTGAGGTCAGAGTCTACCATTGAAAAGGACCTGAATGCCATGCGGATGGAATTCGAGGCACCTATTGCCTATAGTAAAAGGGAAAAAGGATATTATTATGCGGATTCTAAATTTAAGCTGATGGGCATGAACCTTTCGGCAGATAATGTAGAGGCCCTGCAGTTTGTGGGTGTAATGTTGGAAGGCTTCAGGGATTTACCGGTATTTACAGAGTTTTCAGATGCGGTAGATAAGGTATTGGATGGAGTGGAAATGACGGCTATGGGTAATGATGAAGGCCTCCCTTTCAACAAGGTGATACAGATACAGAAGTCAGATTATACCAAGGGAAGTGAGATGTTGGGTAAGATGATTCGTTACGTCAAGGAACAAAAAGTGGTAGAGATTACCTATCGTAAATTTGGCGCTGAGGAGCCTCAAAAATATACGGTACACGCCTACCTTCTGAAAGAATACAATGACTTGTGGTATTTGACCGGTTATGTGGAAGAACGTGATCGTGTACAGACTTTTGGAGTCGATCGTATTGAGGAGGTTGCAGATATACACAAAGAACTGGTGCCTGCTGATGCAGTGAATTTTGAGCCCGATAACTTTTTTCGCTATTGTTTGGGGGTAACGGCCTTAGCGGAGGAACCACAGGAGATCCTATTGGCCTTTGATCAACAAACGGCTAATTATATTAAAACCTCACCGGTACACCCGACACAAGAGATACTCAAAGAGGAAGGGGGAGCGTGTATCGTTCGCTTGAAATTAGTGAACAATTTTGAGTTGAGAAGCTGGTTGATGAGCTTTGGTCCTAATGTTCGTATTCTGGAACCAGCCTTTTTGAGGGATGAAATTAAGAATGCTTTTCAACAGGCATTGAATGCTTATGACAAACTGGAAAATAAAGCATGAATTTTTTAGCACATATTTATCTTTCTCGTCATGATGAGGAAGAAATGGTGGGCAATTTCCTAGGGGATTTTGTCAAAGGAAGAAACTTGGACCATTATCCTCCCAAACTGTCAGCAGGGATTCGTCTACATCGCCTGATTGATGTTTTTACGGATACTCATCCTATTTTTGAAGAGAGTAAACAGCTCCTAAAACCTTACTTTAAGCGATATACCCCTGTGGTGATTGATATGTTCTATGATCATTTCCTTGCGGCTAATTGGTCGGATTACTGTGAGGAGTCTTTGGAGCAAGAGAGCTTACATTTCTACGATACCATGGAGAAATTTGATGCGTATCTACCAGAAAGAGTCAAGTATATACTCCCTTATATGAAAGCAGATAATTGGTTGCTTAGTTATGCGACAGTAGAAGGAATAGGACAAGCCCTTCAGGGAATTAATCGGAGAACAGGAGGGAAAGCAGGTATAGGAGAAGCTATAGTGCAATTGACAGCACACTATGAGGAATTAAAGGAGCATTTTCAGCGCTTTTTTCCTTTGCTACAGGAATATGTGCAAGAGGTCAGAAGTCAAAACAAATAAACAAACATGATAAGCTACGATTTTTTTGGGATTGCCCATCCCTCAAAGCAAACGTTATATAGCTCAAAACAACAACTGCAGCATACGGCTACTTTTGTGGCAATTGATGGAACATATACAGAGATCGCAAAGAAAAGAATCGCAGAAGGAGTGATGCAGGCACTTCTTGATTTGTCAGAGAACACCTTTCAAGCGGCTTGTCAACGAACAGGTTTTGACGAAACAATGATGTCAGAGGGGATTGCTGTAGCCATCAAAGAAGATAAAATTCATTGGGTCTGCAGACAGTCTTGTGCAATTTTTCTGATGTCAGAAGGAAAGTTAAAGTACTTAGGGCAGTCCCCAGGAAATCGCTTGTATAAAGCACAGCTTTCGCTAAAGCCTACGGATAAGTTATTGGTATTGTCAGCGGTAGCCTTGCAAGGAGTTTCGGAAGAACAAATTGAAAATATACTTAAAGATAATAAGCTGAGTACCCAAGGAAAGATCGATCAATTGCTGACTTCAAAAGAAGAAAACAAGGAGTGGGGTGTATTGATCGAAAGAGAACTATTAGAAGGAGGGGATGTACCTACCACGATCAATACCGAATCAAGAACACCCGTAAATTCAAAACGGTTTTCATTAAGCTTCTTGGATAGAAATGCCTACGCTACTTTTTTGGTATTTTCCCTTTTTGCGGCTTTAATGTTATTGCTATTTTTTTCTTATGAAACTTATTGGGAGCAGAAGCTGGAAAGTAAGGATGCTATAAGACAAGAAGAACAGCTGAAAGTGGAAGAATTGATAGGGCAAATAAAGGAACTACAGGCTGATAAAAAGCAACAGATAAACGCAATCCGTGAGGAAGCTTTTGATCCCTACGATAAGAAACAGTATCGTATGTATGGGTTATTCCGAGATACCAAAAATCAATACTCCAGAACAACGGTTGCAGAACTATTCAATATCTATGCTCCTGCGGCTATCGAAAGTAAAGTGAAGATGGGGGAGCGTTGGTTTGTGGTCCCTGTTAAAGGAATCCACTGGGTAGAGAAGGGGGATACGGCATTCAGTATTGCCAAGCTGTATTATGAAAATCCAGAAAACCACCGCTTGATTACCCGCTTTAATGGGAAGCTAAAGGCAGGGACGTTTGTATTTATCCCATTTGAAGGATAAAGGCACAAAAAAAGGACTTATCAATGATAAGTCCTTCAAGAGAAGTGGTGTTGAGTGGATTCGAACCACCGACACAAGGATTTTCAGTCCTATGCTCTACCAACTGA
>NZ_BAABJX010000020.1:0-335283 GCF_039543525.1 Algivirga pacifica | reverse complement strand
TATTCAAAAGGGTTGTTTCACTAACAACAAATATCTAGTTCAGTTAATTCATGACACTACCCAATAATTAATACACCCTAGAACTAGTTCAGTAGCCTTTTGGGGTAATTCATTTTAATTAAAAATTGAAAATTGATCATTGAAAATTAACCCACTCTAGAAGCAGTTTAGTAGGTTTTTTACTCATAGACAATTAACCGTGATAAACGCCACTGATAACTGCTCACTGTTAACTGTTTTTCAACCACCCTGCAATACTTAGTCGATAGCGATCCGGAGATACGTGAACCTCGTGCTCTAGTTCATCGGCCTTGAAACAAGCTGAACGTCCCCCAATAGGGTAGACTTCAATTTCTTTTTCTCCCTCCAGGTAAAGACTCAATTTACCTCCGTTTTCAGGTTGCCAGTCTTCGTTCAAATAAGTGACCAATGAAAACTTGCGCCCCTTATCGCTCTTGAACTGGTCAAGGTGACGTTGGTAAAAGCTCCCTTGCTCGTAGTAAGCATAGTGGAACTCATAAGCATTGATAGAGGTATAACAGGTGCTGTTCAAGTATTGAATAAAGCGTTCTACCTTATCAAGGAACTGTCGCTCAAAAGGATCATTACTGTCGTTCTCAATCCATTTGATCACATCTCCGCGGACCTCTGCATTCTTTTGGTAATCAAAATTCTGTCCGATGCCCGCTGGCTTCATTTTCCCATCTCCCAGATAGGAAAGTAGATTGTTTCTTAATCCTTCTGTTAGTGAAGGATCCAAAAACGTATCACAAACGCCAAATTTTTGTGATACCATACCCTGAATTAGCTCTTCAAAAAGGGCTTCTTCATGAACCGTAAAAGTGCTTAAGCTCATGTACCGTAATGGCAAGTAAAATAGCGTAAAACAAATAATCCTATAAATATTAAAATGACCCGTTTGGTCAAGTGTTTTACTACCCTTATTCAGGAGTGAAAGAGCGAGTGTACTGTATTGATAAACAGTTTGGTATCTCCTTTCATTTTTTGTAGCCCGCAAATGTATACTATTTTTTCAAATGATGATTAAAATATTTATATTTTGATAGCCCAACCACTCATAACTCATAACTCATAACTCATAACTCATAACTAAACAATGAGCAACACTGCATTAAAGAAAACCCTCACTCCCCTGATGCTTTGGGGTCTTGGCGTAGGCTACGTCATCTCAGGAATGTACTTTGGATGGAATCTAGGCTTGGCCGAAGGAGGAACCCATGGCTTAGCCATCGCTACATTCTTTGTGATCATCATGTACATCACTTTTACATTTTCTTATACCGAACTGGCCTGTGCGATGCCCAAAGCGGGTGGTGCTTTTGTGTATGCGCACAAGGGATTGGGGAAAGACCTGGGTTTTGTGGCGGGCATGGCACAGAATATAGAGTTTATCTTTGCGCCTCCTGCGATTGCAGCGGCCATAGGGGCCTATATGCATTTGCTTTATCCGGAGATTCCTATGCTAACATTCTCTATAGGAGCTTATTTATTATTTACCTTGATCAATGTGCTGGGGGTCTATTTGGCAGCTTCTTTTGAACTCGTGATTACGGTATTGGCTGTGATTGAATTATTGATCTTTGCAGGGGTGGCGCTGCCCCACGTAGAAGTAGCCAATCTTACCCGGAACGCTTTACCGAATGGATATACCGGAGCGTTAGCAGCGATTCCGTTTGCCATCTGGTTTTTTCTGGCGATTGAAGGGATAGCAAATGTAGCGGAAGAAACCAAGAACCCGAACCGGAGTATATTGCTGGGGTTTGGTTCTGCCATTGTGACCTTGGTGCTTTTGTGTTTATTGACATTCTATACGGCAGTGGGCGTAGGAGGATGGGAGACCGTGGTATATCCTGAAGGAAGTATAGAACCATCAGATTCCCCGTTGCCACTAGCTTTAGGGGTAGTAGTGGCTGAGAGTCATGTGCTCTATAAATTATTAGTAGGAATAGGCCTATTAGGCTTGGTGGCCTCTTTTCATGGAATTATTTTGGCTGCGGGACGAGCAACTTTTGAGTTTGGGAGAGTAGGGTATGTCCCTCGTTTCCTGGGGCGAGCCCATCAGCGTTTTCAGACACCATCCAATGCCCTTTGGATCAATATGGGGTTGGGGATTATCGCTTTGCTGACCGGAAAGACCGGAGAGATTATCACGATTGCCTGCTTTGGAGCATTGACGCTGTATATTGTTTCTATGCTATCTTTACTGTCTTTGCGAAAGAAAGCACCAGAGATGGCACGTCCTTATCGCGTTCCTTTCTTTCCTATATTTCCCATGTTGGCGTTGGGCATCGCAACCATCGCCTTATTGTCGATGACCTATTATAACCTATCTCTTGCCGGGATATTTTTGTTAATTATGGGAGGGAGTTATCTCTATTTTTATTTTGGAATTAGAAAGCAAGAACATAGGCCAATAGAAGTGGGAAAGGTGGAAAACATTGACTAAATTTTGCCGAATTTTTATAATCGATAACTATGAGCAAAATGACAATCCCTTCAACATACAGAGCGCTTTCACTAGGCATACACATTACGGATTTGAAAGAGGCTGTAAGTCAATTACAGGTAGTGGAGAAATCAACCCCTAAATTACAGTCCAAGCAGGTTTTGATCAAGATGGAAGGTGCAGCCTGCAATCCTTCCGATTTACTGACGCTTACCGGAAGTTATGGGGTGAAGAAAGCTTTGCCGATGGTACCGGGATGGGTAGGTGTAGGCACAGTCGTGGCGACAGGAAAAAGCCCCCTGACCAAATGGTTGAAAGGGAAACGGGTAGTATGTGGTACACAAGCAGCAAACGAAGATGGAACCTGGGCGGAGTATTTTGTAACAGATTATATGATGTGCTTGCCGGTGTCTAATAAGATAGAAACAGCTCAAGCCGCCAATTTGATGCTCAATCCATTAACAGCGATTGGTCTGATCGATATTGCCGTTAAGACAAAAGCAAAAGCCATCGTGCAAAATGCCGCCATGGGGCAAGTGGGTAAATTGGTTACTTACTTTGCTGCCAAGAAAGGAATTGAGGTGATACAGGTTGTTCGAAAAGAGGCGCAAGTGGCCCAACTCAAAGCAGAAGGAAACCAATATGTACTCAATTCCAGTGATGAAAACTTTGAAAAAGATTTACGTAAACTTTCCTCTGATCTTAATGCTACGGTAGGGCTTGATGCTGTAGGAGGAACTTTGGCGGGAGCCATGCTCAATCTATTGCCTGCTAAAGCAAGGTGGGTCGTATATGGTGATTTGTCAGGAGAAGCGGTGAGTGGATTTGATCCTATGGAGCTGTTATATCAGGATAAAACAATCGAAGGCTTTCACCTGAAAAACTGGTTAGACCAACAAAGTATGCTGCGTATTATGCGAAAGATGTCCATGGTCAAAAAGCTATTGGAAAAAGGGACGATTAGCATGCAATTTGGACAAGAGGCAACCATAGAGGATGCTACGGATGCATTACGCCTTTATGTAGAGGATATGTCAAATGCGAAGTTGTTGCTGAAATTTAATTAGGACCGTAGGGCCGTGCCACCGGCACGGCCACACAGAAATATTATTGAACATGTCGGTCAATCACCTGCATCAATTGCTGCTTGCCCCTAGAAACTGGTCGTAGCGTCCACGCTACGACCTGCAGCGGATTTGCACTACTCTTTCTACATGTATTATTCCTCAAATTGACGGTATTGACACGACCCTATGGAAATATTATTGAACATGACGATCAATCACCTGCATCAGTTGCTGCTTGCCTTGCACCCCGGCAGCTCTCCAAAGGAGCTTTCCTTTATGAAAAAGTATTAGGGTAGGAATACTACGCACCTGATATTTGAGTGCCGCTTGTTGATTCTTGTCGATATTGACTTTGACGACCTTTAGTTTCTCTCCATACTCTTTTGAAACATCGCGAATGATGGGCGCCAATGCGTGGCAGGGCTGGCACCAGTCTGCATAAAAGTCTACTAAAACGGGTGCGTCTGATTTATTGATAAGTTGTGTGAATTTTGCCATAGCTTAATTTTTTTTATCTGAACCACATTACAACACGTCAGTCACCTGAATAGTTTTCCCATTGAAGGAAAATTGATCCCCGGCTTCTTTTCCTTTTAAGGCTTGCCCTAAGGGAGAAGCAATGGAAATGGCGAAAATGGTTTTACCCATTACTTGCATTTTTCCGGCACTGACACTGATGTAAAAATACCCCATGCTACAGGAAACCAATGTGCCTGTCGTCACAGTCGTTTGTGTTTGCTTGGGGTTGAGCTGATCCAAGATGGCTTTAAGCTGTAGCGCTTCTGATAGTTGGAGGGCGTGCTTATCTCGTTCGATTTGTAGCATAGCCCTTCCGGTTTCGTATTTATCTCCGGCACTACTTTTCACTTCTTCGTTGGCGGCCTTTTGAGCCTCTTCCATGGACGAACGCGCAGTGCTGATACGTTCCGCTATCAGGGTTTCACAAGTTTTGTGACATGCCTGTTTCAGTTCAATGTTTAGAATCATTCCTTCTTTAAAATGTCGTGGACAATGGCCAAATGATGTTTGGTGTGAATTTCGATAAATTTTTTGGTATTCTTTCTGTTTAGCATTCCAAAAAAAGGATGTTCGAAATGTTGGTTTTTGTCGAGTTGCTCAATTTGAGCGACCTTTTCTCTTGCGATTTGGAGCTGTTTGTAAAGGTCTTCAGTGAGGATGTTTTCAGGAGGATGAACGACTTTGGGAGCTTTGGCTTTTCCTCTTGGGATCTTACCTATCGTCAATATGACCGAACGCATAAAATTAAACGATGACTTAAAGTTGTTGGGGTCGGATTTTTCTAAAGCCATCACAATCTTATTGATAGTCTTCAACATGTGGTCCAGATGCCAGGCCACGGAAGCTTTGGATACTTCTACATTTGAGTGATCCCCATAAGGGATAGCAGCTTCGATTTGATCAAGTTGAGTTTGCATATAGTAGTAATAAGGGCGTCCAGAATGGACGCCCTTATGTTTTTTAGTTATTCATGAGTTGGTTGGCCCACACAATCTCTCCATCCACAATTCTAAATAATACCCAGGTATTCCCAATTTGTCCGGTAGGGACCTCCAGGGTTTGCAATAACTGATTTTCATTGAAAACGCGAACGGTTCCTCTTGACTTGGAAAGGGCGTCACTTGTTTTCTTGAACTTATTAGAAAAGTCATGTACAAAATAATAGTATGTTGCTGATGGGTCTATATCCATAATAGTGATGGTCTCCGGCCCATTGCCATTTTTTGCGTCCCTATCCAGTACTACCGAGCCATCTTCTGCCACGCGGGTATCTTGGAAAGAGATATGATAGCCATCTTCCTTGATGAAGTGGGCATCCAAATCGTTAGGCTTATTCCCCCAATCCAGTACCACACGCATATGTCCTAAGGGTAGTTCCTTTGACATAGAGAAGTGGTTTTGGAAGATCGTTCCATAGGTCACCCTTACCATAAACTTGGCTGTAATGTATCCAGGTGCAGAGAACTTGGCCGGAAGGGTTTCGTCTTCCATGGGTTCACCATCTTTTTCGGCAGGGAACTGTACCTTACCTTCTTCATCTGTGGAAAATGTTCCTACCCCTGCAATTTTTACCTGAGCTCCTTCGATAGGAGTGCCTTCTGCAGCATCTTCAAAACGAAGGGTGATAATGCCATCCAGTTCGTCCCACGCATCGGACATTTCACCAGCAGATTTTTTCATGGCAGCCTCTGAAGGACTATATTTTATTTCTTGAGCATTACTTATAAAAGCGTAGCAAGTAAGCAATCCAGTACAAATTGACAGGAGTGTAGATCTCATCTCTTTGGTTTTTTAGTATTAGTTTTAATGATATTATGGTGTGCTTGTTCCGGCACAATTTCAGGACAAATGAACACCGCTCGGTGACAAATGATCAGCTAAAATATTCAAATAGTTTATGTAACGAAAATAATATGGGCAAAGTTGTCTTAAACCAACAAAGGGAAAGCCCTAATTAGTGCTTTCCCTTTGTTGTTGTTTTATAACCTGATAGGAGGAGTGGTTATTTTTCAATCGATCCGACTACCCTTTTCATAAATGCATTCAGGGCTTCTTTTTCACTTAATCCTTCCTCTTGAATAAGTTTTCTTACTTCCAAGGCCCCTTCCATATTGGAAAGCATTTCCCCTAATACATCTAACTCTTCATCTTTGACGTTGCTGCTCTCGGCAATAAACTCTATCAGTTCAATTGCTTCTAATACGTAATCCTGATCGTTATTTTGAATGAACTCGTGAATATGTTTAATCAATGGTAGCCTCATAGTGATTTGTATTTTCCGTGTTTCTATTAAAATTTTATGCAATATGGGGTATCGCAAATCAATTTGCCATAATTAATAGTTATCCTCCTATAGAGCGGACTAATTAAACATAAGCTCTAAAAGGTTTGCTTCTCCTTTAAAGTTACTACTTTTGTATTTTTATTCTACCAATTATAATCACCTCTTATGAAATTAACGATTACTTTTTTCACATTTTTATTGATGATATTATCCAATAGCCAAGCACAAGAATCATCGGCGTTTCACCAGTCTTTTGCGGAGAAATGGGAACGTACCAAGGCGTATACGATTGCAGTCGCTGAAGCCATGCCGATGGAAAATTATGATGAGCATCCTGCAGAGGATATCATGTCTTTTAGAGAGGAGTTGCAGCATATGGTCAATAACTTTACCAAGTTACAATACTTTGTAACAGGGGAAAAAACCTGTGCAATAGCTACATTGCCCGAACGCTTTGAAGAGATGTCCAAGGAAGAGATTATTGCAGCCCTGGATGAAGGGTTCAATTACGTTGGAGACCTATGGGCCAATACTCCAGAAAAAGAGATGGGAGTTAAAGTAGACTTCTTTGCAAAAGATGTAAATATGACGAAAGAAGGCATTTTTCATCTGATGCGTAACCATGTGACACACCATAGAGGTCGTTTGACCTTGATGTTGCGATTGAAAGGGGTGAAGCCACCTCGTTACGTTGGGTGGTAACAGTTTGTAAGTTAAAACAGACATGAATTATCCCATATTAACAAATGGCTTAGCTTTCTGAGAATTCACCCCTTTACAGCTATCTCACAAGCCCTTTATGAGCTTCTTCATTTTTTCCTTGATGAAAAAACGAAGCAAAAAAATCAAGGCTTTGAAGAATTTGCCTAATTTTTAATCGCAAAAGCTAAAAATTCCAAACTCGCTGCGCTCAAACAATGGAATTTTCTTAACGCTTTTACGATTAAAAATTTTAACGGCAATTCTTCAAGGCCATTTTTAGATATATAAAGGCACTTTTTAAAGAAAAAAAAATATGAGCCACCTCTTAAATGTTAATATGGGATGACTCATCTTTGTACAATTAAATTATCTAATAGTTACGAGGTAAATCAACTATGATTTTTTTGGTAACCGATAGGTAGAGATTAGTAGTAAGTTTACGAAATTGCGTGTAATAATTAGAGTACTTGATTGCTTATGGCCTTTTAAGAAGTAAGTGCTAATGTCTTTCAATTTACACAGAACAATATATGTCATTTATTAAGAGAACCATGGCTAGTCTTGGTATTGGTGGTATTCAGGTAGATACTATTTTGGATCAGGAGGAAGTCAAGGCAGGAGAAGTAATAACAGGAACGGTATATTTAAAAGGAGGTATGGTAGAGCAGGAATTACGAAATGTAAATGTCTGCTTAAAACAGCGTTACCCCAGAAAAGATGTTGACAATGGATATTCCATTAATACGATTGCATATGTTGCGATTCTGGAAGGACGAGTTATACAGGAAAGGGAGGAAATAAGTGTTCCTTTTGAGTTAGAAGTACCACTAGATGCATTTATTACTTGCCCATCTTTGTCTATTTGGGTTAATACAGAAGCAGATGTGGTTCAGGCGGTTGATCCTGTTGATCATGATGACTTGTGGATTCGACCGTGTCCACTACATCAGCAAATTATACATGCGCTTAATCAGATAGGATTTGTGAGTCGTCAAGTTGATTTTGAACCTAATTATAATCAGAAGCTTGGTCGTTTCGATCATGCTCAGGAGTGGGAATTCACACCAATTACTCCGCAAATGGGCAAAAAGTTCGATGAATTAGAATTCATCTTTGATTTTAGAGATGATCACTTGTGTTTGTGGGTAACTATCGATGAGCGAAGTGATTTATTCTCAGAGTTATTGGATGTAGATGAATATAGGAAAAAGCTGATTTTTAATTATCAACAATCTTATTCAACGGATGAGATCAGCTCGATGCTTACGGGGCTTTTGAAAGAGTGGCTTGAAAAGTGATAATTAGAGACTGTTATAAATGAAAAAAAGGCTTGAGAAAATCATTTTCTCAGGCCTTTTTTTAACGTGATTGGTAAGTTTAGAAGTTAATCACTGCCTCCAACATTACTCCGTTGAAGTTACCGTTGTGATAGATGTTAGACTCTGCGAAACCTTTGTAGTTTTGGTTGACATACTCCACTTTCGCAAGGATGTTGTTGGTTAGGAACCAGCCACCACCGATCTGATAGCGATCTAGTGTAACCTCATCCGCCGTTTCATTTGTTTTACCGGTTACTTGGTTGTAACGAGCGCCACAGTAGAAGTTGTCGTTTGCTCCGAAGCGATAGATCAAGTCTGCACCGATTTGAGAGTAGCTACCTTCTGTTGCTTCTGCGTCGGTTTGACCAGTAGTTACTTCGTAGTTACCGAAGAACTCAATGCCTTTATAGCTTACAAATGGATTCACTACCCAAGAAGTTACTTTGTTGAAGCGAGGGTTGAAACGACCTGTAGTGAAAGCACTACCACCTTGTGCATTGACCATTACATTGTAGTATCTGGCACCTGTTCTATCACCACCGTATAGGGTGTTTCTGTTGAAGCCAGTGTTAGCGTATACGGAAGTAGTCACGCGCATTCTTAAGTCGTCATTGATTTGGTTATCATAGCCCAGTTTACCGTAGATAGAAGGTTGTCTGTCTTCTGTTTTCGCTACGCTACCTTTGATCTCACCACCAGTGACACCCACCATGGCAATGATATTGTTCTTCATATAGTAAGCCTCAGCTCCAATTTCTGTAGTGAACGCATCCAGGATGTAGTTTCCTACGAATGGATTGTAGATGGCTGCACCGTTGTCAGTTCTTCTGAAGTGAGCATCCCCGTAGTTGATCTCCATATGACCTACTTTCAAGGTAACATCTTCCATGATCTTGTCAATCAAAGCACTGTTTAGGAATGGTAGTGCATCAAATTGGATGTATCCACCTTTAACCCAAGCCTCTACGTGGTGACGAGATGATAGATAAGTCACCAAGTTCATTCTTACCCCTGGAGCTAACTGAACGTCTACGTTAAGGTTGGCTGTAGCGTTGTTGAAGTAAGGCTGGATTTCCATCAATGCATTCGCATCAAACCCATCAGCATTTACATTTGGTGTAGCTTCATTCGTGTGGTTCAACCCTTGGAATTGCAAAGCGAAGTCACCTCCTACTTTTACTTTTACCCCATCAAAATCGCTATAATCTGCCTTTTTAGTTTCAAATTGATTGACTCCTTCCTGTCCTACAGGTCTCATGCTTTTGATGTCTTGAGCAAAAGTAGAGGTTGCAGTCAAAGCAAATCCAGCAACAAGTAGTGTGCGAACAAATTGTTTTAGTGTTTTCATATCAGTAGATGTTTAGATATAAAGTTTTGTGATGGTCGCCCTTAGGTTCATAATGAAAAACGAGGGCAATGTTTTTGAATGTTTATTTTGGTTATTGATTATAGTTGGTTTACAGGTAATGTAACCTTGTAAACAATCTTGATTTCGTCTCCTGTTTTGATGGTTCCCATCATGACGGTAGGTGGTGTGATCCCATAGTCTGACATTTTGAAAGTATATGACCCCTGGAATACATTCCCTTCTTGTTTCGCCTTTATAATAATAGGCTTAGAGATTCCTGCGATGGTTAATGTACCTTGTATGCCATGTTCTGTTCTGCTAGTATAGACAAAGGTGATATCACTGTACTGATCAGCCTTTAGCGCATCATAGGTGTTTTTGTCCATCAGGCCTTTACCACTTTTAATGCCTTTTACAGGGATGCTAACTTCTATTTTGTCGAATCGTATAAAGCGATTTTCCTGAAATGCAGCGGCTATCGTAATTTGAGATTGTGTACAGTCACTTTCCCAGTCATGTAACGTAGAAGTTCCCTGTATCTTGATCTCTTGATTGTCAAGAACAATACGCTTAATTTCTTCTTGCCCCATTACCTGCAGCGTAGAAAGTAATAAGGTGTAGAGAATGATTTGTCCGATAATCTTTCTCATTGGCTTCTCATTTTTGGTCTGTAAATAATTGGCGTTGTTTTGCCTTTTTGTTATCACAAAGAAATAGTAAACGGAAAGGAGAAAAGGTGACTTTGGGAACGGTTTCGGAATGATTGTTATCAAATATTTTTGAATAAGTTGGTGAGGAATGTCACGGAGGGGTTGATAGTAATGTACTTGAGTTAAATAAGCGCTTATTTTTCATTGATAATTTATCTATATTTGATATAGGAATTAGAATTATCATAATAACCGAACAAACTTATTTTTTATAACAACGATAGACTACTCATTTTTTAAGAAGTAGCTACCCAAATGTCACTATCAGAATTATATGACTAACATTGTTGGCTTGAGTTCTTGTTTCCAGAAGGAAGTAATGGGGACTTTAATTCAAAATTATTTTCACAATCCAGAATTACGTTTAGAAAGAAGAAAACGGTTTTACCAAAAATATGGCTTTACCTCCAATGTAGAGTATGGGTATGGACATTCAGAAATTCATTTTATGGAATGGATTATTGAAAGGGGAGCGTTAGCGCCTTCTTGTACGGGAGGAAGCTTATGGTGGTCGATGGTAAACTTGGATATGATTTATTTCTCAGAATTGGCAGCTACTTTTTTTGAGGAAAGAAAAGTTGACAGTTTCAGGATAGAGCTAGAACCAGTGAAGGCATGGTTACACTATATGAGGTACCCCACAGTAGAAACATGGTATCAAGCACACAATAAAAGTATTATTTACTCCTATATGCAGTATGTAGACTTGGCCCGTCGAGAGAGTAAAGAAGAACAACTACTGATTAATAAGGTTTTGGCAAGGTTACTTTGTGCGCAAGTTTTGGCTGAACGTAAAGGAGATTTGCTAGGTAAGCTGGGATGGTATATCGCAAATCCGGAACATTCGTGCATTAAGTGGATTATTAAAGTTAGGGCGTTATATCCATCTTGTTACCCTTGTCTATATGAAAGAGGGAATACAGGAGATTTATTAACAGTGATAAAAAAACAACTTCATTTTGTATTACATACTTGTATCGTAAAGGTAATTGATGAACTGTTTATTCAACGATATTTAAAGGAGTTATTTATTCAAGCAAGTGAGCGAATGAATCTTCCGGAGTTATATCAGTTTGTAACGGATGAAAACCATTTTTTATATCCAAATATTTTTGTGAAGAATGACTAGAAAGAAAGTAGCAATTTTTGGGGGAGGTATCGCAGGGTTGAGTACTGCCTGGAAATTAACGGAACAGCCTGATTGGGAATCAAAGTATGATATCACCATTTATCAAATGGGTTGGAGATGTGGGGGGAAAGCAGGTACCACAATAGGAGAAAATGGTCGTATAGAAGAAACAGGAGTCCATATCTTTCAGGGATGGTATGATCATGCATTTCAGTTGGTCAAGGAGGTTTATGCCTATAGTAAAGCAGAAAAAATAAATGAAGACGGGGCATTTCAATCTTGGGAAGATGCTTTTATTAAGAACCCTGTCACTTTGATGGTGGAAGAGAATGATCAAGGGGAATGGAAGAATTGGCCTTTTGTGTTTCCCTGTAATGACCTGGAACCAGGGACAGATCAGCAAGTAACCTTTGGAGTCTTGCTAAAGGAGGTAGTTGCGATGGGGCTACAAGTGTTATTGGGTTCTCCGTATCAGACGAACCCTAAGCAAAGGGAGAAAACCCTAAGCAAGTGGCAATATTATACTTTCTATAAAAAGGCTTTAAAAAGCGCAGGAAGTTCGCAGAAGTTGGAAGATAATTTTCTCCTCTCATTGGCAGAGAAAACGACAAACTTTCATCAAAAAGTAAATGCTTTAATAGAGCGAATTTTGAAATTAGAAAATAAAGAAGATAGTACAGTCAGTTTACTTTCTTCCATTGAAAAGTTACTCTCAAAGTGCTCATCTCCTGTTTTTCGTTTCTTGGAAAAGAAAAATGAGACTTTTCGAAGGGTACTTCAAACATTAAGATTATTGATGACCTGTGTAAAGGGAGTATATACAGATGTCTATGACTCCAAAACAGGAGATTACGAATGGGAAAAAATTAATCACCTCGATTTTAGGGATTGGTTGAGAGCACATGGAGCGACAGAGCATACGATTCGTTCGGTGGTTGTTGAGTTTCTTTATAAGGGTACCTTTGGAAATAGCTACCATGGAGAGACAGGAAAAGTGGCAGCAGATATTGCGATTCGTATGATGTTGATGATCCCAAGTTATAAAGGGTCGTTTGTATGGAACTTGAAAGGGGGTACTGGAGGCTCATTTATTGCACCACTTTTTGTGGCATTGAAACACAAAGGAGTACGATTTGAGTTTTTCCATAAACTGAAAGAGGTAAAGTATTCAGACGGACATGCTATTAAAGAAATTATAGTAGATCAACAGGTGAGTTTAAGAGAGGGTTTGGATACTTATAATCCTATAGTCAAACAAAAAGGCGTATTTCAGTGGACTAACCAACCTGACTACGATCAATTAGATCCCCTACAAGCCCATTTATTAAAAGAGAGAGAGATTAATCTTGAATCACATTGGGCCGAATGGAATGAAGGAGAGGAATTGCTACTAAAAGAAGGCCATGACTTTGATATTGCTGTATTAGCGACATCGGTAAAACCTCTAAAGTATACTTGCCCGGAGATTATAGAACATCGTCAGTCTTGGAAGAATATGGTTAATCATATTGGTACTACTCCTACGCTTAATGTACAATTTTGGATGCAGGATAACATCCAAGGTTTAGGAATGGACTTACAACGATGGGGAATGGACAAAAAGGCTTATGCCAATACAGTGATTTACGAAAATCAATTATATTCCTGGACTTCGATGACTTTTGTAGAGCCTTATGAATGTTGGCCTGAAGAAAGTCGCCCTCAGCAAGTGAGTTATTGGTGTGGAACCTGGAATCCGACCGAAAAAGTACCAGGGCCTTTTGATAAGGATTTTCCAGAGCGACAGTTGAAGCTACTTAAAAAAGAAACCAAGCAATGGATGGATCAGCATATGGGGTGGTTTTGGCCTAATGCCATGAAGAAAGGAAATAAGGAATTTGATTTTCAAAAGTTACAAACGGTACCATCTGATTTATCAGGGGAAGAAAAATTTGAACAGCAATTCTTTCAGGTAAATGTTGACCCTAACATGGAGTATGTGATTGCTCGACCGGGGACAAATAAGTATCGCTTAAAGGCAGATGAAACGGGATATGCTAACCTATACTTCTCAGGGGATTGGATTAATTTCGGACTGAATGTAGGGTATATGGAAGGAACGGTTATTGCAGGGCTTCAGGCCGCGCAATGTATATTGAATCAGCATTTTACGGAAGAAATAGAAGAAGGGATTAATATAATGCAGGAAGTTTAGGATTTCTTTCCGAACAAGCTCTTACTATTGAAATGCATTTCCTGATGGAGATGCATTTTTTCGTTTTAAAGACGTACTCTTAATTGTTAATCAGTAGGTTATAAGGTGTTTTTGAGTAACTTTTTTGTTTAATCCACAGATTGTATTTACATTCATTAAGAGATTAACCTGATTGATAACCTACTGTAGTGCTCTTAACCCAAACCTGATTACCATAACCTAATTGACAATATGCCTTCCTGTAAATTGACTGAGGCTCTTCATGCCATGGAGAACCAAACAACTGCTTACATCAATACCCTTAAAGATAACCCCGATGCCCGTTTACGCTCCCGACAAGCTTTTTACGAAAAGTATGGGTTTGGTCGGTGGACGAAGTATGGATTTGGAGAATCAGAACTGGACTTTCTGGAATGGGAGATCAAGAGAGGGGTGTTGAATCCTGTGGGAGGTAGCCCCTGGTGGTCTGCGGTCAATCTTGATTTTATATACTATGCTGAACTGGCTAAGAATATTTTTGAGTCCAAGGAAGAAATAGATGGGGTGGCTTTACCCGTACAGCGCTGGTTAGATTATCTACACACTCCTTCCTCCCAAACATGGTATATGGCACATAATACGAGTATCGTTATGGGGTATATAAAATACGTGGAGCTGGCAACACAGGAGAACCCTTACGAGCAGTATTTTATTAATGAGGTGTTGATGCGGGTGCTTTACGCACAGGAAATGGTAGACGGTAAAGCGGAGGGTTTTTGGAAAGTGGGAGAGTGGCTAGCGAACCCTAAGCTTCCTTCGGTAGATATTTTGGTAGGGTTACAAGACCTTTATCCTACTCATTATCCCCTAAGTAAAAAGGATATTATTCATGTAGAACATAAGGGGCGTAGCATAGAGATGTTTATGGAGGACTTCCTGGATGAGGTGTTGATCTCTTCTCAATTAGATGAGTTGTTTGCCGATACGGCAGTCTTATTACAGATCCCTGAACTAACGACTTTTGTTAAAAATAATAAGTGTATATACCCTATGGTGAACCAAAAAACTAACAAGAAGAAAATTGCGATTATTGGTGGAGGAATTGCAGGGATGACAACGGCTTGGGAGCTGAGCAATCAAGCGAACTGGAAAGAAAAATATGACATTACTATTTACCAGATGGGATGGCGATGTGGAGGGAAAGCAACGACAGGTGTAGGGATGGAAGGACGTATTGAGGAAAGGGGAATTCATATGTTTCAGGGGTGGTATGAGAATGCCTTTAGAATGGTTAAGGAGGTGTATCACCATATTGGTGAACAGGGACTGAACCCTGAAGGAGCCTTTCAAACCTGGAAAGATGCCTTTGTTCAAAATCCGGTGACGTTGATGGTTGAGCAGGATAAAGAAGGCAATTGGATGAACTGGCCAATGGTTTTGCCTACCAATAACCTAGAGCCAGGGACTGGTGAGCCAGTAAGCGTAGCTTTGTTACTAAAGGAATTTACCGCATTAGGGTTACAAATGTTGATCGGCTCGCCTTATCAGGAAGATGAGGATGGAGATGTCGGCTTCTTGAATGAGTGGCTACAGGATACATTCTTTGACCATCCCCTGAAAGGGAAAAAGAAGAAAAGTGGCTTGTCATATTTAACGGAGATGGCTGTGGATCGGGCAGAAGACTACCTGGATGTGGAGTTTAATGTACTGGAAGATCTACTGGAGGATGTATTGGCACTTTCGTATAAGGAGGATAGAAAGTTATCTACTCAGCAGATTGTGACCAAGTCCGATTCCTTTATGAAGGAGCTGTTTAAGCGTACGACAGCAGACTTTTTGGAAAAGCACAATAGTATTCGCCGTATTGCAGAAATCGTACAACTGGGGTTGGCCTGTGTGAAGGGAGTGTATAGTCAGGTATATAATGCGGAAAAAGATACTTATGAGTGGGGTAATATTAATGGGTATGATTTTATCGAATGGCTGAAAATGAATGGGGCTTCAGAAGAAGTGTGTAACTCGGCCATCGTACGTTTCTTGTACAAGGGAACTTTCGCTAACCAATTCAATGGGCAGCCCGGTACTGTAGCGGCAGATGTTGCCGTGCGTATGATGTTGATGATCCCAAGCTATAAAGGCAGCTTTGTATGGAATCTGAAGGGTGGCACAGGAGGCTCTTTTACGGCACCACTTTATATGGCCTTGAAAGATAGGGGAGTATCATTTGAGTTTTTCCATAAACTGTCAGAGGTAAGCTATACGGAAGGTAGTGAGATTGAGCAAATCATCATGGACCGACAAGTCGATCTAAAGGAAGGACAAACCCACTATGCCCCTATTGTGCAGCAAAATGGCGTGTGGCAATGGAGAGCAACACTAGACTATACACAATTGAATCCAGAGCAGGCAAAAGTCTTGCAAGAAGAAAATATCGATCTGGAATCGAATTGGTCAGGTTGGGAAAATGTAGCGTCTAACAGTTTGCAGAAAGGGAAGGATTTTGATATTGCCATTCTGGCTACCTCCATTAATCCCCTAAAGCAAACCTGTAAAGACATTATACAACATAAGCCTGCCTGGAAGGATATGGTCGACAATGTAAAGACTACCCCTACATTGAATGTACAGTTCTGGCTGAAAGAAAATATTGAGGATCTAGGTATGGACCTTGGAGAGTGGGGGATGAGTGAGGAGGCCTATGCCAATACAGTTATCTATGAAGATTTACTGTATTCATGGACCTCTATGACATTTGTAGAGCCTTATGAGGCATGGGGTAAACAGAATCAACCGAAACAAATCAGTTATTGGTGCGGAACATGGCCAGTACAAACGCCTCAACCAGCGCCTTCTGAAACCAACTACCCACAGCAGGAGCTGGACAAGCTAAAAGCGAATACCTATCAATGGATGAATGAGTATATGGGGTGGTTTTGGCCAAAGGCGGTACAGCAAGGAGCACATGGACAAGAGTTTGATTATAACTTGCTTTGTGATAAGGATATGGACCTGTCTCCTATGGAGCGATTTAATCAGCAGCATTTTGTCGTGAATATTGATCCATCGATGCAGTACGTTTTGGCACAGCCCGGTACAGACAAGTACCGCCTGAAAACGGATGCGACTTCTTATGATAACCTATACTTTGCCGGAGACTGGATTGACTTTGGAATGAATGTAGGATATATGGAAGGAACGGTGATCTCTGGCCTACAAGCTGCCCATAAGATTCTGGAGCAGCATATGGCTTGCGAAGAGGAGGAGTTGGCGCCAGTATTGGGTATTCAGTTTAATTAATACGATTGATCTTGGAGAAGATATTTATGAAAAGGATTTTACAGATGATCATCAGTATCGTGTTGCTTTTCCTTGGGAGTTTGACGTGGGGTAATGCAGGCAATCCGTTGACGTCTATTGGAAAAAAGGTGCATGTTTTAGAAGACCCAAGCCATACGATTACCATAGATGACTTGCTGAAGGGACGCTATGACAACGATTTTGTAGCCTACGATCAGGAGGTGCCTAACTTTCAGGCAACGAACTCAGCCTATTGGGTACGCTTCGATCGAAAGTACTTGAATCCTTTTCATGATCACTTAGGTGTAGGGAGTGCCTTTTTGGATACTGTGATGATCTATGAGGTAACTCCTCAAAAAGAAATCGTGAAGGAATTTATCACAGGAGATGCCTATCCTGCAAGTCAGCGGGAGATTGCGGTGGGGGATTTTATTTTCCGTTTATCTGACCGTCCGGATACAGAGGTATTTTTGAAAGTGAGTACGGTACAGCCGTTATTCTTTCCTTTGCGGACAGGAACCCTGCATGACTTTATCGCTTTTGAGCATGATCTTGATTTTGTTCAGGGGATCTATTTTGGATTTATGATCCTTATTTTCTTGTATAATTTCTTTATATGGTTGACGACAAGGGATAGTATTTATCTGATCTATGTTGCTTATGTATTGAGTATTACGGTCTTCATGGGAGCCGTGTTTGGGTATATGTTTGAATATCTATGGCCGGAGGTACCTATACTCAATGAATATGTGGTGATCAGTTCAGCATTTACACAAATATTTGCAGTAGCATTTACCATTCGGTTTGTAAAGAAGAGTGTATTACCCAAAGTATTGCTCTACCTGAACTACCTATATATTGCCTGGGGAGTCTTGATCATCGGATGTATTCTGGCAGATTACAAAGTACTGGCCCTAATGTTATCACAAGTAGGGTTATTGACCTTAGGGATATTGTTGATTGTCACGGGCTCTGTATCACTGGCCAAGGGGTATAAACCAGCCAAGTATTACTTATCGGCATGGGGCTGTTTGGTGGTAGGACTGGTGTTCGGTATCCTGGAAAGTGTAAATGTACTGGAGGTGAGTACTTACTTGAATCCTATGCAGGTAGGATCTGCTCTGGAGGTATTATTTTTGTCTTTTGCCTTGGGAGATAAGCTGAATTCCTTGAAGAAAGAGAAGGAGCAGGCTCAGAAGGTAGCTCTGGAAGCAGCAAGGGTAAATGAAAAGATGGTGCGTGAGCAAAATACGGTACTGGAGTATAAGGTGGCAGAAAGAACACAAGAGTTGAGCCAATCCAATGAAGAGCTCAAGACCTTGACAGAGGAACTATACACCACAATTGATACGGTAAAATCCCAGTCCAATATGTTGGAGGAGGCACATCATAATATTCAGTCCAGTATTAAGTATGCCCGGAGAATACAGAATGCCATTTTACCGGATATTGCACAAATGGAGAAGGTGTTGAGTGATTGCTTTATTTATTATGAACCAAAAGATGTGGTCAGTGGTGACTTCTATTGGTTTAAGCAAAGGAATGGATTATTCTTTTTGGCAGCCGTGGATTGTACGGGACATGGGGTGCCTGGAGGTTTTTTGTCTATGCTGGGAAGTGAATTATTGAATGAGGTGGTAACGTCTGAGGTAACCAATAATCCTGGAGAAATTATACAGGAGGTGAATAAAAGAATTAAAGAGGTACTCCGACAAACCGATACCAATAATATGGATGGTATGGATATGGCCCTTTGTGTGATTGATCCTCAGCAGCGTTTACTATCTTATGCAGGAGCCAAAAACCCATTGGTTTACTTGGAGGGAGATGAATTAGTCCGTGTGAAAGGAAGTATTTACTCTGTAGGGGGAAATCTACGAGAAGGGAATCCTACTTTTGAAACACATATATTTAAAACTACGGGAAAGAAGTTCTACATATTCTCCGATGGTTATCAGGACCAATCAGGAGGGGCATATCAGAAGAAGTTTATGTCCAAGCGCTTCCGGGAAGTCTTGCAGTCTACGGCTTATAACACGATGGATATGAAAGCACAAAAAGAGCAATTAATCCATATTTTGAATGAATGGAGAGGAGTGGGTAGTGAAAAAGAAGAGAAGCAGGTGGATGATATCTTGGTGATAGGGTTTGAAGTGTAATATCGTGGGTATCGATGATTTTCATCAATGATTGGAGTAATAACTCTCACTATCGGTCATCGCATATAATTGTATCTTTGCTGGCTTGAAAACAGACTTCATTGAGCAATGATACATGAACAAACAGAAGAAGTGGCCTATGCTTGGGGTCACTCCAAGCGATATAATTCCCAATCCGTTTATCTAAAGAATACTTATGGAGGCAGGGTACAGAAAGTATCTATTGCTGCAGATTTTACCTGTCCTAACCGAGATGGTTCCTTAGGGTGGGGAGGGTGTACTTTTTGCAATAACGAGAGCTTTATCCCCAGCTATACCAAGGGACTAGACAGTATTACAGCCCAGTTAGATAAAGGCTTAACTTTCCTAAAAAAGCGCTATAAGCGCAGTGCAATGTTTGTCGGGTATTTTCAAAGCTATTCCAACACTTATGGGTCGTTAGAAAAAATCAAAGAAATTTACCAGGAAGCATTGGCTCATCCAGACATTAGTGGCTTGGTAATAGGAACCAGACCAGATTGTATTACGAATGAGCAATTGGACTATCTGCAAGAACTCGCCAAGACCCATTACATTGATTTGGAGTTTGGGATAGAAGCCACCCAAGATGCCGTATTAGAAACCATTAATCGAGGACATGATTTTGCCACCTCTGTAGATGCGATTCATAGGGCTGCCGGAAGAGGATTTGAGCTAGGGGCACATATGCTTTTTGGTTTGCCCAATCAAAGTCGGGAAGCTATGCTAGCTCAGGTACATGACATCAACCGCCTACCCATCAATACCATCAAGTTCCATCAATTACAAATTGTGAAAGGGACCATTATGGCTAAACAATATAAAACTGACCCGACACAGTTTCATCTATTTGACCAGGAGGAATACATTGAGTTTGTGATTGACTTTATGGAAAGGTTACGTCCTGATATTACGGTGCAAAGATTGTTTAGTGAAGCGCCTCCTAGCATTAAAATCGCACCTCATTGGGGGAATGCCCGGATGGATGTGTTACAGCAGAAGGTAGAAGAACGAATGGAAGAGAGAGATACCTGGCAGGGAAAACTCCTGTAAGGACGACTCTTGTGGTCGCTCCGACGAAGAGTAAAGGAAGCAATAAACAGTAAGGGCGACTCTTGTGGTCGCCCCGACGAAGAGTGAATGAAGAATGAAGAATGAAGAATGAAAAGTTGATCTAGTGGTTACCCCTCGCCAAGAGACCCAATAAAAATCTCAACTCACCGAAGGTGAATCTCAACAGCGAAGCGCTCAACCAGCGGTGCAAGCCGCCTCAACAACAACTAAACAATATGAACGAGCGAAGCTCAATTAAACATCATGAACATAAGAAGGAGAAATGACGCCCAATAAAGAGAGATCATCTTCTTGAGGTTGCTTGCCTTTCCAGTCATCCAGGTTTTTCAGGATGATAGAAGCCATTTGTTCCGTAGGGATATGCCTACTTTTTTCTAACAGTTTAATGAGTCGCTTTCGTTGGAAACGACGTTCGCTTTCATGTTCTGTTTGCTCTACAATTCCATCAGAGAAAATATAGAATGCCTCGATTTCATCCAGCGGTTTCTGGAATGCCTTGAAGTTAGGTTCACCCAGAGCGATACCTCCAATACCCCAGGCATTGGCACGAATAAGTTTTGCCGAAGGGTCGCCAGGGGAGAAGTAGATCAAAGGCCTTCTCGCACCAATATAGGTCAATTGATTTTCTTCTTTGTCAATAATACAAAGTCCTAAGTCTACACCATCCTGTACATCCGTATTGTTCTGATGCAATGCCTTGATAATTTCCTTATGGGCATCTTTCAAGATCTGTTCTGGACGTTGTGTACTTTTATGTGTCACAATTTTTTCCAGAATGTTTAGGGAAATAAGGGACATAAATGCTGCAGGAACTCCATGTCCCGTACAATCGGCAATAACTAATACATGCTTATCTTTCAGTTGCTTGTACCAATAGAAGTCTCCACTTACAATTTCCTTTGCTCGAAAGGCCATAAAGCTTTTCCAGCCAAGGTTCTTTTCTATTTTTTTCTGGAATTGCTCAGGGGTACCTAAACTGGCCATCTGTATGGTTTTTGCATAATGGATCGCTTCATTGCGTAATTGCAATTGATGGTTGATCTCATTTTCCAGAAAGTTGGCATTAGCAATTGCTTTTCGACGGTTGTAATATAACCCTAAGTAAAATAAAGAGGCAGTGATTACAAATAGTAGAACGTAAGTAAAAGCACTTCTATACCAGGGACGGTGAGCAATGATATCAAGATAAGTGGGAGCACTCCATTGGTAATTCCCTTTTCGCTTGCCTCGTATGATTATTTGGTGCTTCCCTAAGGGAAGTCCATTCAGGTGAATAGCACCTTCATTGTTGAGTGTGATCCACTTTCCTTTTCCAGTTGGAAGTAATTGGTACTCATATCGCATCAGGGCTGATGGGTAAGTATTACACAAGAGATGTAGAGATAAGCTTTTTTGTTCTTCTACTTCCAATGCGTAGCGCCCTTCTCCTAATTGTTCTATGGATCCTATTTTTCGAATTTTAGCAGCAGGAGTTTGTATGAATGGGATAGGATCCGTCATACAAAAAATACCCTTGGAGGTACCACCCCAAATTTGTCCGGCAGGGTCCTTGACTAGGCTATAGCTCATAAAGCTAGTAGGGAGTCCGGATTCTTTTCCCAACGTGATGTATTCTTGAGTAGAGAGATCCATCATGGATAGTCCTTCAGCATCCCCAAACCATAACGTATTATTCTGATCCAGACAAAGTGATCGAATGAAAAGGCTGGACTCTCTATTGGAAGTCAGGCTTTTTAAGGAATCTCCTTGATGGTGGGCGACTCCCCATAGCCCTGAGAGGAGTAATCCCTGTTCAGGGTGCGCAATGATGTCTGTAAGACGTACGTATTCCTGAAAGGTGTTGTTCGCAATAGGAAGGCTAATATTTTCGAAACGATTGTGTTTGGTGTCAAAACGAAACAAATAAGCATCTTTACTATTGCCGGTGAGATAAAGCTCACCATCAATTGCTCGTATAACCCCTGTAATACTTTCGATGCCATCTTGGTAAAGTGTAACCGTAGGGTTGGCTTCGTCTGTAATTTTAAAGGCAACTTGCTCGCTTTTGATATTCCCCCAGACTGCACCCTCAAACGTTGTCAGGAAAGTGTTTTTTACATTGCTGTTATAATGGAAATCATGGATAAAAGACAGCTTTTCCTCCTTGGTATCATAAGTGTAAATACGTCCTCCATCTAATGCAATCCATAATTTGTCCCCCAAACTACACATGGAAGAAACCTCTCGTTTAAAAGATAAAAGGGAATCAGCCTGTATCTCTCGTTTTCCTCCACGCTCATGGATAGAGGTTCGGTATAGCGTTGTATGCTCTATATGATACATGTATCCATTATTGTGTGAGCTAATGGCTTCGCAGTATCCGTGATTTTCAGGATCTTGACTAACGAAAAGGTGAGGCTCGCACAAGAGGACTCCATTATCCGTAGACAACCAATACTGCTCTCCTAGTTTGGTGATCTGTTGGATATGATGCTCTTGTCCAAGAGAGGGAACTTTGGTATAGGAGAAGTGATTATCTTCTTTGTGGAGAATGAATAACCCTTCTATCCAGCTTCCAATAAGCCATTTGTCTAGTCCGAAGGGAGCAATGGTGGTGAAGTCATAATCTGGAATGATCGGGTATGTTTCCCAATCGGAGTTTACAGGATCGTATTGAAAGAGGAGAACACCTTCCTCCGCTGTGATCAAGAGTACACTGTGGGCATCAATGGGAAATACATCCTTGATGGATAAGGGACGTGGGGTACGGTATACCTCTTGAAATCGATCATTCTTGAGGTCATATCGATAGACATTGCCAGGGTTTGAAGCAGCATACAACATCCCATCCTCTAACTCAAAAAAGTTAAAAGAATCGGTGTGAGTATAGTCAATAGGTTGGTCTGTTTTTCCAAAAGCATGAAAGCTCCATTGCCCCATTGTATCAGAATATTTGAATATTCCATGATCGTCAGAGGTCCATAAATTATGGTGACGGTCCTCATAAAGGATTTTTGGATATTTGATTCCAGGATGTTCTCCTTCTACAGGTGTAGGGCCTAGCATTAATTCAAAAGAAGGAGCTTCTCCATCTTTGATATTAATTTTTATAATCCCTTTGTCAGTACTAGCAATAAACTCTCCATTTTTTCGATGAAGAATATGTTTGATGTAGGGGCTAGGAAGCCCTTCCGTATAGTGGTTAAGTGTAAGTCCGTCAAAGATTACTAAGCCTTTATCTGTCCCAATCAAGAGACGCCCTCCTTCTTCTTGGGCGATATGTTTGGTCGTGAGGAATCGCAATCCACTGTATTGATTGTAGTGGATGAAGTTAAAGTCTTGTGCAACAGCAGAGTATTGGAAGAAAAGCAGTGCAAGTAAAAAGGCTACAAAATATTTTAGATGCTTTTCAAATAACAAAATGCAAAAGTGGTTACAAGGTAAAACTAATCATAAAGTTAAGTCAGTATAAAAATATGCTAAATATATATAATAAAAATGATACCTGCATAAAGGGTATATATTTATCTTGAAAAAGTAATATATTGTTCATCTCTTTAACGACTATATTTTACGCATAACATCTTATAAATAAACTTTCAAATGAAACAACTATCTATTTTTCTTTTGTTTTATATATTAGGGCTAACGGGCGTGTACGCACAAGGTTCTAAAGTTGCTATTGTCATTCATGGAGGTGCGGGGGTAATTCTTAAAAAGAATATGACAGCAGAGAAAGAGCAAGCTTATCGTGAAAAGTTGCAAGAGGCGATGGATACAGGATATGCATTGCTAGAGCAAGGAAAAAGCAGTGAGGAAGCTGTAATTGCAGCGATTAAAGTGATGGAAGACAGCCCTTTGTTTAATGCCGGTAAAGGAGCCGTATTAACCAATAATGGACATTGTGAGTTGGATGCTTCCATTATGGATGGGAAGACGCTTAATGCTGGAGCGGTTGCTGGAGTAAAAACGATTAAAAGTCCTATAGAAGCAGCCCGAGCGGTAATGCATGAATCCAAGCATGTGATGCTATCTGGTTCAGGAGCAGAAACTTTTGCAAAAGGAGAGGGTTTGGAAATGGTGGATCCCGAATACTTTATCACCGAAAGAAGAAAAAAACAACTGGAAAAAGCTAAAATGCAGGAGGATGCCCGAGGAAACCTTGGAAATCCAATGGGCAACAATAATTTCAAGTTTGGAACAGTAGGAGCAGTAGCACTCGATAAGGACGGAAATATTGTAGCGGCCACCTCTACCGGAGGTATGACCAATAAACGCTTTGGACGTATTGGTGATTCTCCTATCATTGGAGCCGGAACGTATGCCAATAATAATACTTGTGGAATTTCCAGTACAGGGCATGGGGAGTATTTTATTCGTTTAGCGATAGCTCATCATATCTCCGCCCAGATGGAGTATGCCGGAAAAAGCCTGGAAGAGGCTGCCGAAGATGTGATTCAGAATAAACTAACCGACCTGGGAGGTACAGGCGGAATCATTGGCTTGGACAAGGATGGAAATATAGTGATGGAGTTTAATTCTCCAGGTATGTTCCGAGGATATCGCAAAAGCAATGGAGAGCAAGAGGTGAGCATCTACCGCTAAACTTTGTTGAATCGTTGAATCGTTGAATCGTTGAATTTCACCTTCGGTGAGTTGATTTGAGTTGATCTGTTGATTGAAATATATACTACTACTCATACAACATATCAACTCGAATCAACGAGCGAAGCTCAATTCAACTCAATACAAAGTATTGAAATTCAACGATTCAACAAAGCTAGTTAGCAGTGTGATAGTTATTTATTCAACTGAAACTGCTCGTAGATCCAGCTTAATTAAACAACATGAACATTAATTATCGGGCTTCCGCTACTTTCAGTTTAATCTTCTTCACTTTCTGCCCCTTAATGCGATCAATTACCTCATCCAGTTTCTCTCTTTTAATTGCAGCATAGCTCGCATGGTCCTGTATCTCAATCAATCCTACCTCATCACGTTCCAGCTGTCCTTTTTTACCTAAAAGTCCCATGATATCCATCTTGTTGATCTTTTGCTTTTTACCTCCAGAGAAGTAAAGGGTGGCCCACTCAGACAGCTCAGGAATAGGATATTCTTCAGGAATATTGATCCAGTCGATCTGATTCTGACTTTTGATATAAGGAGGAAGTTTATCCTCTTCACTGAATACCAGATAGGCTTTTCCTTCGGCATGCATTCGGGCGGTACGACCGTTACGGTGAATATAAGCATCTTCCGTCTGCGGTAGTTGATAATGCACAATATGCTTGATCTCAGGAATGTCTAATCCTCTGGACGCCAGGTCAGTCGTTAATAAAAACTGTATACTGCCGTTACGGAACTTGATCAAGGTACGCTCCCTTACATTTTGCTCCAGACCACCGTGAAAACTGTCAAAAGCTAGTTGATTGCTGATAAAGTACTGTGCAATACGGTCTACTGCAGCACGGTGATTACAGAAGATAATGGCCGAATCCTGCCCAAAACTACTGATCAGGCGCACCAATCCATCCAATTTATTGGCTTCACCTGTTCGGATTCCGTGTAGGGTAAGTCCTTTAGGCGTCCCTTCTTTTAGGAAGCTTAACGTTTTAGGGTTCTTGAGTGGCAAGAAGTCCGGCAACTCTTCTGCAGCCGTAGCAGAAGTTAGTAGGATTTGCTTATCTTCTGGTAATTGCTGCAGGATTTCATCCATATCAGCCCAGAATCCGAATTCCAATGCCTTGTCAAACTCATCCAATACCAGTGTATGAATGTTAGAGGGATCAAAACTACCTCTGATCAGGTGTTGTTTTAATCTGCCGGGCGTACCAATCAGCACTACCGGAGGTTCTACGAAGTTTTGTATTTCAGTAGCAACAGCATGTCCTCCGTAGACACTGTTTACTTTATGTCCAGTCTTCATCCCTTTCCAAACCTGCTCAATCTGTAAAGCAAGCTCACGGGAAGGAGCCATAATCAATGCTTGTACCGTACCTTCTAAGGCAGGATCCAAGTTGCGGAGTAGTGGAAGCAGGAAACCAACAGTTTTTCCTGATCCGGTAGGAGAGAGTAACATCACATCTTCTCCTTCAGCAGACGCATCCAAAGCAGTCAGCTGCATTTTATTTAATTCGTCAATGCCTAAATGTTTATAGGCACGTCTCAATGGTTTCTCAATATTCATGGTACAAAGGTAAGAAGTAAAAGGTAAAAGATAATAGGGAAAAGGTAATAGGTAAAAAGTAGGTGCGACCCCATGTGGTCGCCCAACTCCGTATAGTACATGGTCGCCCAGTCTAAATACGGGTTTTTGCAAGGATGCGAAGACCAAACTGTAGGGATACGATAAATTTCGCCCCTAAAAAAACATACGCAGATCAATAAATCCACCGGAAAAAACAGAGAAAATCAACCGGATATATCTAATATTGGAAAGTCAGACTGAAGCCAGTACTTAACAAAGAACAAATCAACTCAATTAAACAATTTAATAAGCAGCGCAAGCTGTGTCAACAGTTCAACGACTATGCAAGATATAGAGAACTTAGAGCTGCATTATCTTCAGATGGAAGATTATGAAGAGCTGAAAGAGGCCATGCAAGAGATGTATGCCGATATGCCAGATCCTTATTGGGAGAAGCATCAAATAAAAAGCCTTATTAAAAAATTTCCGGAAGGACAGGTCGTGATCAAGGTAAATGGCAAACTGGCAGGATGTGCCTTGTCTATCATTGTGAAAGCCTCTCAATGTGACCGCCAGCATACCTACGAGCAGATTACCGGAAATTATACTTTTAATACCCACTCCGATGAAGGGGATGTACTTTATGGCATTGATGTTTTTGTAGTACCGGAGTATCGTGGGATGCGTTTGGGAAGACGTCTATATGAGTACCGTAAGGAGCTTTGTGAAAAACTAAACCTGAGAAGTATTGCCTTTGGGGGACGTATTCCTAATTATCACAAATATTCTGAGGATTTGACTCCAAAACAATATCTGGAGAAAGTCAAGCGTAAAGAGATTCATGATCCTGTATTGGATTTTCAGATGTCCAATGATTTTCATCCTTCCCGTATCCTAAGAAGATATTTGGAAGGAGATAAGGATTCCAACGAGTTTGCGGTATTGTTGGAGTGGGATAATATCTATTACGAAGAGCCTTCCAATGAAGCACAAACGAATAAGACTGTTGTGCGTTTAGGATTGGTACAGTGGCAAATGCGTCCTTACAGTAATTTGGACGAAGTGATGGAACAGGCGGAGTATTTTATTGATTCCTTATCGAGCTATCGGGCAGACTTTGCGTTGTTTCCGGAGTACTTCAATGCCCCATTGATGGCCGCTTATAATCACTTGAGTGAGCCGGAAGCTATACGAGAGCTGGCAAAATATACCAAAGAGATCAAACAACGTTTTTCTGAACTGGCAGTGTCGTACAATATCAATATTATCACCGGAAGTATGCCGGAGGTTGTGGATGAAAGGTTGTATAATATCGGTCATTTATGTCGTAGAGACGGTACGACAGAGCGTTATGAAAAGCTGCATGTAACTCCGGATGAAGAGAAAGTTTGGGGCCTTCAAGGTGGTAATAAACTGGAGGTATTTGACACAGACTGTGGTACCATTGGCGTATTGATTTGTTACGACTCAGAGTTTCCGGAATTGAGTAGAATTCTGGCAGATGATGGAATGGATATCTTGTTTGTCCCTTTCCTAACGGATACTCAAAATGGCTATTCCAGAGTGAGGTTGTGCGCACAAGCTAGAGCGATCGAAAATGAGTGCTATGTGGCTATTGCTGGTAGTGTGGGGAACTTGCCAAAAGTACACAATATGGATATTCAGTATGCTCAGTCCATGGTATTGACGCCTTGTGACTTTGCTTTCCCGTTTGATGGCGTAAAAGCCCAAACCACTCCGAATACAGAGATGATCCTGATTGCAGATGTAGATATCGACTTGCTTACAGAGTTGAATCAGCACGGAAGCGTCCGAAACTTGAAGGATAGAAGGAAAGATCTGTTTTCGCTTTATAAGCGGAAGTAGCGTATTTAAGTTATGAGTTATGAGTTTTAATACTAACGCTGGTCGATGATTAGTGGTCAACTAGAACTGGTCGTAGCGTCCACGCTACGACCATATACATAAGTTGAGCGTCCTCGCTCAACTTACCCGTTTGTGAAGCTAATTCTACGATCAGCGTTAGTATAGGCTCGTTGCAACAAAGCCACTCATAACTCAATTTTAACCTTCACTGACTTAGAAGCAGGCGTATGGCTCCGATCTGCATGCAGATGCAAGGGAACCAAAGGATTGGCTTCCGGAAAGTAAGTAGCCACACATCCTCGAGGAATATCATAGGAGACCACCTTAAATCCTTCCACTTTTCTAATAAGGCCATCATAGCGACTGCTAATAGTGACACGATCCTCTTGCTTAAGGCCCTTAGCAGCCATATCCTCTGGATGCATAAAAATGACCTTTCTTCCATTGAAAATACCTCTGTAGCGATCATCCATCCCGTAAATAGTGGTGTTGAACTGGTCGTGGCTACGAATGGTCATCATCAAGAACTCATCTTGCTCTAACTCAATGCTTGATGTTCGGTTGATGGTGAAATTGGCTTTTTGATTGTGGGTATTGAAAATCCCTTTTCTAGCTCCATTTGGGAGTTCGAAACCGTGATTCTTATTCAACTTTTCATTGTATCCCTCAAAACCGGCAATGGTTTTCTCAATCAATTCCCGTATACGGCTGTAATCTTCAATTAAATAAAGCCAATTGATGTTGGAGTTTGGTAAGGTCGCGGCAGCCATGCGAGCGACAATTTCCGGTTCGCTCATAAGGTCTTTGGACGAAGGACGAATCATACCGTGGGAAGTGTGTACAATACCCATGGAGTTTTCTACGGTGACAAATTGCTCTCCTGATTTTTGAATATGGCGGTCGGTGCGCCCAAGGGTAGGCAGAATAAGCCCCACTTTTCCGTGTACCAGATGTGATCGATTGAGTTTGGTAGAGACATGCACCGTCAGGGAGCAGTTGCGTAAAGCCTCTGCGGTATAATGTGTATCTGGTGCAGCAGGAAGAAAATTCCCCCCTAATGCAAAAAACACTTTTCCTTTTTCCTTGTACATGGCTTCTATGGCTTCTACCACATTATATCCGGCTTCACGAGGAGGCTCAAACCCAAAAGAGCTAGCCAGTTTATCAAGTAAAGCCTTGGATGGACGTTCGTGGATGCCCATGGTGCGGTCGCCTTGTACATTGCTGTGTCCTCGGACGGGGCAGGTACCAGCACCTTCTTTTCCGATACTACCCTTTAGTAGAAGAAGATTGACCACTTCCTGAATATTGTCTACGGCATTGACATGTTGCGTTAGTCCCATTGCCCAGCAGGCAATAATCTTGTTATGATTAGCCAAGAGGCGCACAAGTTCTAGCACATCCTTTTCAGAAAGCCCTGTACGCTCCACTAAGGTGTTAAAATCTAAATGGGATAAATGTTCTTTTAATGCCTGAAAGCCTATGGTTTGGGTCTCAATGAAATGTTCGTCAAGGACATCCGGCTTATCTTCCGCAATCTCCAATAGCTTGATCATAATGGCTTTCAGTAAAGCCACATCTTCATTGATACGAATTTGAAGATAAAGATCGGTCAAGTGTGTCCCTTTACCAAGCATGCCGGAAGGCGACTGAGGGTTTTTGAACTGTACGAGTCCAACCTCCTTCAAAGGATTAATGGTGACAATCTTAGCGCCATGCTTTTTCGCTTTTTCCAGAGCGGTGAGCATGCGAGGATGGTTGGTACCTGGATTTTGTCCCATAATTAGAATCACCTCTGCTTTATAAAAGTCCTCCATCAACACAGACCCTTTGCCTATCCCCAAGGTATGCCCCAAAGCAACACCACTGGACTCATGACACATATTGGAACAGTCCGGAAGGTTGTTGGTGCCAAACATCCGTACAAAAAGCTGATAGAGAAAGGCAGCCTCATTGCTGGTACGGCCTGAGGTATAGAAGATGGCATCATCTGGAGAAGGTAAGGCATTTAGGGAAGACCCAAGTAGCTCAAAAGCTTCCTCCCATGCGATCGGTTCATAGTGCGTTTGCCCTTGTCGGATGACCATCGGCTGGGTAAGTCTTCCTTGTTGCCCTAGCCAGTAATCATCTTTTTGCAGCAGCTCATCCACACTATATTGAGTGAAAAAGGGAGCACCCGCTTTTTTATCCATCGCTTCCTCTGCAATGGCCTTAACACCATTCTCGCAGAACTCCCCCAATTTGGAGCGCTTTTCTGGATCTGGCCAGGCACAACCCGGACAGTCGATGCCATCTTTTTGATTCAAATGAGATAGTATCTTAAAAGCCTTGGGAATCCCCATGGCCTTATTGACCATAGAGACGGCAGCAGTTACCCCTTTGAGACCAGCAGCGGCATGGGGTGGTGTTTTGATCTTTAGTTTCTTGTGATGCTCAGACATAAAGTTTGCTTATTGGTGAAGGGTTAAAAAGTATGCTGGGTCGTAGCATTATAATGCTATTGCCCATTGAAATAACAATATAAGGAAATAATGACTTTTAGGGAGCGTAAGTTACAAGAGGTCTATTGATGTGGTCAAATTGTATGTACTAATATCATCAGTAAAACACAGGAAATCAAAAAAGAAACAATAGAGGCTGCAAAAACAGTAGGACTCCACCTTTCAGTAACCCGAAATGTATGGTCATTGATATTGTATGGGTTGTAAAAAAACGTGATAATATCCCCCTTTTTATACCGGTATTTAGGAGACTCCTTTAAAAGCATCTCATAAACTTCTCCTTCCAAATCAGTAAACCGAACATAAGGTAGAGGTACATAAACATCTGCACCAGGGTGTCCATCTGTATCCACACCTCCCATTGTTTGCACGATTACCGTAGCTTCTACAGGTACATATTTACTTTTTCTATGTGTATTTCGAAGGTGATTGATGATGAAATAAAAAAGTGTGATGAAAGCAAGTGCTGTGAGTAGTATCATATTGAAAAAGTGTTTTGAGTTGTTTAGCTTTTCAATAGATACGAAATTAAAATATACGGGTTGTATTAAAATTAAAAATAGTATAGAAAGATGAACAAACGAATCACCTCTTCCAATAAGAAAGTAATCATTCAGAAATTTGGAGCAGGAAAGAAGTATTGGATGAATGATAAAGAGTATACCGGAATCGTTGTGAGCAAGGAAGCAACCAATTCAGAGTATATTATATCTGATGGAGTTATTGCACCAGAAGGCTTTGTTCCAGAACATTACCACAAATGGGAAGACCAGACATTTCATATTATTAAGGGATATCTTGAAGTTAAAATTGGTGATGAAATGGCCAAAGTAGAAGCAGGAGATACCATTCATTGTCCGAGAGGGACTTCACATTACATAAAAAACATAGGAGATACAGAGGCGCAGATTATCAGCTATATTTTTCCAGGAGATTGGGCAGAGGACTTTATGGCGGAAACGAGTAAACAGGTGGAATCCGGAAACTTTGATCTGGAGCTCATAGAAGAGAAATATGGAGTAGTGTACTTGAAATAAGGCTCATAAGTAAAGCAGCCACTCAAGCACTTACTGGTCGAAGCGTCCCCGCTTCGATCCATACCATAATTTGAGCGTCCACGCTCAAAAAAATAGAATGCCAGTCGGAGAATCGGTGAAATAAATGCAGATCGTGATGACAAACCCAAGTAAAGGCCTATAGCGTAGAGGTACATTTTGCAAGAGCTTTAGTAGCGTCCTTGCAGGATTTCAAGAACAGTTAAAAATCTCATAATAAATTGTGTATGTCGAATATAAAGGGCAGATTTATAGAGATAATTCCTGTAAAGAGTCTATAGTATTAGCAACAGTAGTCTTTTATAACCAAACTTCTTTTTCTCTAGAACGGTATTTACTTTCTCTGATTGACATTTATGAAAAACCTATTGAATAAGATAATTTATCTTGGTACCGAATACCACGAAGATTTGGAGACAGTAAAAAGAGTTCGACTAGTTAATAGCTTGACCCTTGTCATCTCACCGGTGATTGTCATTGCATTGTATATTTTATGGGTAGACCTATCTTTTTTTACAGCGATAGCTTCTATTTATATCATATCGTGTCCATTCTTACCTTTACTTTTTAATGGTTTCGGTCAACTACGATTGGCGCAAGTATTTATCATCTTTGTAGTCAATATCAATACGCTACTTTTTGTGATTATCTTTGGGCCTTCACTCCATATACAATTTTTTCTGTTTCCTGCTTTAATCATTCCCAATCTACTGTTTCATTATAAGTTCAAGTTATTCAAGTACTCCCTCGCTCTGCTTTCTTTTTTACTATTTATCTACTTGAGCTGGCATACCAATCAATTTGATCCCATGATCAAGTTTGATGAAGCAACGAGTGAAAGCATCTGTTTGACGAATGATATCATGTTGTTTTTAGTGTTCTTCTTATTATTCTACTTATTTGATAAAGAGTCGAAATACCATATCTATCAAAATGAAGTGAAAACGGAGTTGTTAGAAGATAAAAACCAAGAACTAGAGCATTTTGCCTACTTGGCATCCCATGATTTGAATGAACCGCTACGAACGGTTAAAAGCTTTGTCGAAATTATTAATGATGAGTATTATGATACTGGCGATAAAGAGTTGAATATCTATTTTCAGTTTATTTATGATGCCATAGATAGAATGCAAGCTATGATCAGAGGGCTGTTGGAATATTCAAAATTAGGAGAAAATAAAACGTTTGAAAAGTTAGATATTCAGGAGGTAGTAAATGAGATAGAGGTAGACTTGAGTGATTTGTTAAAAACAAAACAAGTTGATTTTCAAATGAGTAACTTACCGGTGGTTACATGCTTACCGATTATAAAGCAAGTATTCCAAAACCTGATTGTTAATGGGATTAAGTTTCAAGAAGAAGGGAGCATACCTCAAATTCAAATCACCCATCAGGAGCATCCTACATGTTGGGAGTTTTGTGTCGAGGACAATGGAATTGGCATACAAGAAGATGTGAAGGGTAGAATATTCAGAATGTTTGATAAACTTCACTTAAAATCAGACTATGAAGGCCATGGAATAGGATTAGCCTTTTGCAAAAAAATAGTAGAGACTCATAATGGCAGGATTTGGGTGGAGTCTACCTTAAATGAAGGAAGTAGGTTTTCTTTTACTATTCCTAAAGTTAAGGTAGACAAGGGAGTTGAAGTCCCAAAATTGATTGTTCAGTCAAGCTCTTAGCTTTTCTGTTATAGGATACTTACGCCATAACGACTACAAATCCCCTTAACTTTCTCGATATCAGGAGGGCCTTCAGGGAGTGTTGCTAATTCTTCAAACATGTCTTCAATTCCGGCAGGGAAAATACTTAAACTTACCTTGGCAGGTTGCTCCCCCAAAACCTTAAAAAAGTGCATGTGATTTCTAGGCAGAAAGATACTGTCGCCACTTTGAAGTACATGGATTTGCTCCTCAAAATGAAATTCTACCATTCCTTCGATGACCTGAAACACTTCATCTTCCCGAGTATGTATATGGGGAGGAACCACTGTTCCAGGAGGATTATTTTGCTCGACCAAGGTGAAAAGGCCATTGGTATCTTTTCCTGTTAGTTTGATGGTAATGTGGTCACCTATTACGTTGAGTGCTTTACCTTCTCGTTGACGAATGATTTTTTCTTTGGAGCTCATGAAAATGGGAAGTAGGTTAAAGGTATATGTGCTTGTTGCTAACGAATAATAGTTTACGGATTTATTCTTGATGATTAAAGAAGTGGCTTCATTTTTTCTATTTTAGGATGTAGAAAAACCTCAATGAAATACCCTAATACATGAACAAGCCAAGCTTTAAAAACCTGAAAGCAATCTTTGTCAATTGTACCCTCAAGAAATCTCCAGCCACTAGTCACACATCAACCCTAATGGAGGTGGCTCAGCATATTATGAAAAAAGAAGGAGTAGCAGTGGAAACCATCAGGTTGATAGACCACGAAGTAGCCAATGGGATATATCCTGATATGACAGAATATGGCTGGGAAAAAGATGAGTGGCCAGAGTTATACCAAAAAATTATTGCTGCAGATATATTGGTGGTAGGAACACCGATTTGGTTGGGAGAGAAATCTTCCGTAGCTCAAAAGCTGATTGAACGACTTTACTCCATGAGTGCTAAAATGAATGATAAAGGGCAATATGTCTACTACGGTAAGGTAGGGGGATGTGTAGTGACCGGAAATGAAGATGGTGTGAAGCATTGTGCTATGGGGATACTCTATGCATTACAGCATATTGGATATTCCATTCCTCCACAAGCTGACTGTGGGTGGATCGGAGAGGTAGGACCGGGACCAAGTTATGGCGATCAAGAGTGGAAGGGAGAAAAATTGGAGCAGCCCGTTGGTTTTGATAGTGAGTTTACCAATCGTAATACGACATTTATGACGTATAATTTATTGCATTTAGCAGCAATGTTGAAGGCCAATGGAGGATATTCCGCCTATGGTAATTCAAGAAAGGATTGGGAAGATGGAACACGTTGGGAGTTTGAAAATCCGGAGTATCGATAACTGATAACCCTACTAAAATCTCTTTTTTCAAAACAATCTTCTGTATACATGGTTTTAATCTTCGTTAAGCTGCATCTAATGCAGAATTTTATTTTTTCTTTAAAACCATTAAAAAAATGATGCTTCGCTATACGCTAGGGTTCACCCTACTTGCATTACTGGGAGGTTGTATAGGAGATGATATCATCGACGATCGTGTCGATGAGGTAGTGACGATCGAAAATCCAATTGATTCCCTTCAGGTAGGAGTTACCTATCAACTCAATGCCTCTTTTCTTAATAATATAGGCATAGAAGAAGAAAGAGAGATTGCTTGGGAAAGTGCTGATGAGAATCTGGTGACTGTGGATCAAGAAGGAACCTTGGAGGGGATTGCAGTAGGAGATACCTATATTGTGGCACATGTGCCTATGAGTGATCGAATGGTGACCGATACGATGACATTACACATTAGTGAAGATCTAGAGGATGGCGTGAGTGGTGCGGACAAAGGAGGGCAGTTACGCTCAACGAGTAGTTATATTCTACAAGGGAATTTTACCGTAGTAGGAGAGAATGGAGGCATAAGAATTACGTTTGACGATAC
The DNA here is from genome assembly GCF_039543525.1 of Algivirga pacifica. Classification (NCBI taxonomy): domain Bacteria; kingdom Pseudomonadati; phylum Bacteroidota; class Cytophagia; order Cytophagales; family Flammeovirgaceae; genus Algivirga; species Algivirga pacifica. The sequence continues at coordinate 299,837 of NZ_BAABJX010000020.1, read as the reverse complement.
CTATAAGGCTTCGGAGGCCTTGCCTGATCTGGTCTTGTTCCTGACCAATAACCCAACGACAACTGCCGGTGCTTATGAGATAGGATCGGTAGAGATATTTAGTGGTGCGCATTCCTATTTTGTTCCCAATGTGGAGGTAGGAACCTATGAATATCTTCTGTATTACTGTGTGCCTTTTAATGTAAAGGTGGGAGACGGTCTGATCGATTAATTTTTATAAGCCATATCAACAAGCAAATATCATGAAGTATAGCATAACATTCCTATTGTCTCTAATGACACTTACTTCCGTTTGGGCGGGAGGTCCATGGCCGCAACCCAAAGGAAAAGGATACTTTAAATTATTTGAATATTGGGTAGTTGCAGATCAGCATTTTACTGATGCAGGAATGATTGATCCTAATATTACCACTGCTTTTTATAGTACAGGAGTATATGGGGAGTATGGGTTAACCGATCGCCTGACAGCTGTGGCCTACGTACCTTTCTTTGTTCGTAACCTGTATAATAATGCAATATCTGGAACAACGGGGGAGGTGATTATTCCGGGAGAAGCAGTGAATGCTTTTGGAGATGTAGATCTTAGTCTGACGTATGGTTTAGTCAGGGATAAGCCTATCGTGATGAGTGCCAGTGTGCTATTCGGGTTACCGACAGGGGTTACCGGACGCGGAGGTTTAGGTATCTTGCAAACTGGAGACGGAGAATTTAACCAGATGATTAAGGTGGATGCCGGAGGAAGCTTCCAGTTGGCAGGGATTAATTTTTATGCGTCTGCCTATGCCGGATTTAATAACCGTACCCAAGGTTTTTCCGATGAATTCCGTTATGGATTTGAAACAGGAGGAACTTTCCTGAATAACAAGCTGACAGCCATTGCCCGTTTTACAGGCATTGAATCCTTTCAAAATGGATCGGTACTGTCTGCTTCAGATGGCGTAAGTCTTTTTGCTAACAACGCAGAGTACCTGGCTTTTTCTCCTGAGATTGCTTACCATATCAATGAGCAATGGGGCGTATCGGCTAGTAGTAGCACGGTCTTCTTTGGAAGGTTAATTATGGCTAGTCCTGCTTACTCTGTAGGCGTATTCTTTACGTTATAAGAATATATTACAAGATACGATCAGAGTCGTGTAAAGGCCTGCAGGTAATAAATTTCCTGTGGGTCTTTTTTAATTTTTAATGATTAATTTTCAATTAATTAGAGTGTAAAGTCATTTGACTAACTTATTACGAATCCCTAACCCCTAACCCCTATGACGAAACAAGACATTCAATTTATGCAAAGAGCCATTCAATGGGCGCAAAAGGGTGTGGAAGCTCCCGGAGGAGGACCTTTTGGAGCGGTCATTGTAAAAGATGGCGAAATTATCGCAGAAGGACATAACCTGGTTGTAGGTACCAATGACCCCACTGCCCATGCTGAGATGGTCGTGATTCGGGAAGCTTGTCAGAAGTTGAATAGTTATCAGCTAGAAGGGTGTATCATCTATACCTCTACTGAGCCTTGTCCTATGTGTTTTGGTGCGATTTATTGGTCCAGACCCGACAAGGTTTTTTATGCCTGTGATAATTGGGATGCCGCTCAGGCAGGATTCGATGATCGTTTTATCTATAAAGAACTAGAAAAGCCCATGGAAGATCGAAAAATTCCTTTTGAGCAGATAATGCGGGAAGAAGGGGTGAAGGTGTTTGAGGAATGGGGAAGGAAGGATGATCGACCGACTTATTAATTGTCAATTTTCAATGATTAATTTTCAATAATTAATACACGCTAGACCCAGTTCAACAGCTTTTTTGGGTGATTCATTTTAATTAAAAATTGAAAATTGATCATTGAAAATTAATCCACTCTAGAAGTAGTTCAGTAGGCTTTTTTACTCATAGGCAATTAAGCGTGATCAATCCACTAGTTCAAAAGTAGTGTGTGTAAATTTTAACCGATGTAGTAAACCGCTTGGTCCAAGAGTAATTCCTTACTCGTACCTCGTTCGGAATTTGAACTCTTGGACCAGTTCAGTAAATGGTTGCAATTATTGAAAATTGAAAATTAATCATTGAAAATTTTAAATAGGATTATTCGTAGCTTTCTTTATAGTTCCTTTTTAACAAAAATAAACAACCTAATTTTTGTCACCCTTTCTAGATAGCTTGTCTCATACATACATAAAGGGAAAGAAAATGCTAAAAACTGGCATTAAATTGGTGAGAGTATTCGTCTTGTAATAGATGGATAAGAAATGATAGAGCGTTTTTGAAGTTGTAGATGCAATGTTACTTTAAGTTTTTGATCTTCAACTGATGGATGCAAATTACTTGCTTCTCTATTGTTTTTTTAAGAGCGGAAAGACTTTTCTTTGTTTTAAGATGTTTAACTAAACTGATCAATGAGCTATGAAAATATATCGACAAATTATACTTTTTTTAGTTGCTATACTAATGACTTTCAGTGCCTCGGCACAGCGTTATGATCGTGATGATCACCCCTCTTCAAGAGGAAAGAAGAAAGGACATTACAAGCATAAGAAACACACACAACCTAAAAAGAAATATCACAAGGATCGTGAGGTGGTTGTCGTGAGCAAACCTTCTCCAAGAAGAGTAAAGGTTTATCGCCCAACGAGAAAAGTGGTGGTGCAACATCGTCCGAGTAGACCTGTCCGTTACGCGGGGGCTTCTGTGTGGGGAAGAGGATGGAGACCAGTAGGAACCAGAATCAGTGTTTCAACTCCTGGTTTTAAGGCTGTTTTTGTGAAAGGAAGACGTTACTATTATAACCATGGCGTATACTGTGAGCGTAGGGGGAATGACTATATCGTCATCAATCCTCCAATGGGAATAGAAATCATAGATATTCCAGAAGAGGCGGAGTACTTCGATTGGAATGGTCGTGATTACTATTATTATGCAGGGACATTTTACCGATACAAAGGACGTCACAGGTATTATGTAGTGGATGCTCCTATTGGTGTAGTAGTTTCCATGTTACCGGAGGGAGCCAAGGTAATTACCAAGTATGGAGATACATTCTACCGTTACCAGGGAGTTTACTACCAGGCAATTGCCATTGATGGCGATGTGGCCTATGTGGTGACGGAAGCCCCTAGGGAAAGGTTAACATACCAGTTGCCACACGGTGCAAGGGTGGTCAGAAGACATGGACAACAGTACTATAAAGCAGGCGATCGTTACTATGAAGCAGTGGTTGTGAGGGGAGACGTAGCTTATAGAAGAGTGTACTTATAATTTTTGGATAGGATTAATTTGGATAGGGGTAAGGAAATGAATTTTTCCTTACCCTTTTTATATGTATATTAATTTCGGTTAGGTAATAATGTGTTAGGTGTTTTTTTATTTCCTGCACGTTGTTTTATACCTTGCAATAATTTACATTTATTAACGATTTAGTTGTGATATACGCCACGCTATAGTAGTTGATTTTATCTATAGGGTAGTGTATATGATGACTTCTTATTAACAGATTCTTTCCTTATTAATTAACCAAAAACCCTAGAAGAGTGATCATTAGTGATGATTCTTTTTATGAAAAATATGAGTGAAAAGTATAAAGACTTAAGTGCTAAAGAACGCGCAATTAAAGAGTTTTCCTTTTTGAGTAAGGAGTTGAGTTCTCTGATTCTTAAGAGAGAAGAAGAGGAGAAAGCGGAAGCTATGATTAAAAAAATTAATGAAATCAGAGCAAGCCTAGCAACCAGTGAACGTGTGGGAACTAACTATTCGTCGATTCAACTGAAAAAAATGTTAGAAGAGGTTACAGAAACCTTTAAGCAAAATGTGGAAATAGATAAGGATAAAGGATAAATCTCGCATTCATAGATTTTCTTCCTTTATCCTTCATCCATTTATAAAATGATTTCACTGCTGAATTACATCTTCTGTTTTGAGTAAGAAGAAGCGTCACCTATTATCGTCTTTTTCTCGCTTTTTCCTTTCTTGTATCTGTTTAGCTTTTTCAGCTCGTTTTAAGTAGCCATTCATGGCTTTGATTAAGCTATAACACATAATGACAATTAAGAAGGCAAAAGGTAATCCGGTAAGTACAGAAGCTGTTTGAAGAGCGGTTAGCCCTCCTCCAATCAGTAAGACTCCTGCTACTGCTCCCTCTGCACCAGCCCAGAAGACTTTCTGGAAAGTAGGAGAATCATGTCGTCCTCCTGAAGTGAGTACGTCTACCACAAAGGAGCCGGAGTCGGAAGAGGTCACAAAGAAACTGATCACTAATAATAAAGCTAGCGTGGAGGTCACGATGGTGAGTGGGTATTGCTCGAGAAGGTAATAGATAGCTGTAGCGACATTTTTATTGACGGCTGCGGTAATTGCATGGTTGTCGGTAAGTTCCTGGTATAGGGCACTTCCTCCAAAGACACTCAACCATAGAAATGTTACGAGAGAAGGGATTACCAATACACCAAAGATAAATTCTCTGACCGTTCTTCCTTTGGATATACGAGCAATGAAAATCCCCACAAATGGTGACCATGAAATCCACCAGGCCCAATAGAAAATGGTCCATTTGTTTTGCCATTGGATAGGGTCTTTTACTCCGTGATAACTATTGGTCCAGAAACTTAGCTCGAAGTAGCGATAGAAGTAATACCCTATATTCTGTACGAAGCTTTTTAATAGGAATATCGTAGGGCCAATGACCAGCAATGCGATAAGCAAAAAGAAAGCGATACGCACATTCCATTCACTAAGCATGCGTATCCCACTGTCGAGCCCCAACACCAGGGACATAATCGCTAGTCCAGTAATCAATCCAATAAGAATTAACTGTATAGGGATACTTTCAGGTACTTCCAATAGATAGGTTAGCCCAGCGTTGACCTGCTGTACCCCAAATCCTAAGGAAGCCGCCAATCCAAAAATGGTAGCCACTACAGCAATGATATCAATAATATCTCCCCATAAGCCATATACCTTGGTCCCCAAAAGCGGATAGAAAGCGGAGCGTATAGTTAGAGGAAGCTTGAGATTGAAGGTGAAGAAGGCCAAGGCAACGCCAATGACGGCATACAGTGCCCAGGCATGTATACCCCAATGGAGGAAGGTGATTCCCATAGAAATTTTGGCAGCTTCCCAGTCAGGGGTAGCCTCATTCATAAAAGGGTTGGCATTGAAGTGGGAGATAGGTTCTGCGACACTCCAAAATAATAGTCCAATCCCCATCCCTGCGGAAAAGAGCATAGCAAACCATCCTGCCCGGGTAAACTCTGGTTTAGCATCGGGGCCTCCCAGGCGAATATTTCCGTATTTGCTGAATCCCAGGTAGAAGGCAAAGACCAGTAAGAGGTTAATGACCAGTATGAAAAGCCAGCCTACGGCTTGGGAAACGGTCTTTTGTGTTTTCTGAAACCATTCTTCCATCGGATCTCCAACCACCAAGGTGACAATGACCAGTAATGCCACAATGAAGAAGGCGGAGCCGGCCACAGGACCGTTGACCTTTAGTCCCAGAAAGGTTTTCTGGTCACTTCTTACTTTTTCCATAGTATGCGAGTTTTGGGTTACAAAAAAGCCTTCTTACACAAGTTGTTCTGGAAGTGTAAGAAGGCCAGTAGGAGCTTAAGCGTCAATAATTTTCTTTTCTACATATTCGGAGTTAAATGCTCTAAGTGCTCCCATATATTTCATTCTAAAGGAGATGAACTCTCCCACCTGATACTTTTGATCGGTCTCTTCTAAATCGAGAACGAGCATGTCTGAACTTGCTCCACAAATTGTTATTCGTTCGTCCTCAGGGATCAGGAAGTCCTCTTGGGCGACGTCTAACAGGCCTATATCCACAATGGCTCTACGCATGGTTTTGCCATAATCCTCTTCATCGATCTCATATTGAACGCCTGAAGGGGTGGCTTCCATCACACCGCTAGGGACTTTTGGCTTTTCTGTGATCTCAATGATTTGAGCTTTCAAGCGGAACACATCGTCATGCATGCCTGGTACAGTATCTCCTGTAAATAAATCATTACCGAAGTAAAGCATTTCTCCCACACGGAAGTGATTGATTCCCTTGGGAACCTGTTTCCTTTCTAACAAAGGGATGACCACAGATGTTCCTCCGCTGATAATTGGCAAGGAACGGTTGAACTTAGCCTCTATAAGCTGCTTGTATAAGTTCAGCTGTATCAACTTGTCCTCTGAAGGCATAATGCCGTACAGGCAGTTGAGGTTGGCGCCAAGGCCTATGACATCGATGTTGGGAAGCTTGAAGATACTTTCATAGAAATCAATGAGATTCTCTCCCATGATTCCTTCTCGCAGATCCCCTAGCTCCACCATAATGATGATCTTATGTTTTTTGTTTTGACGCTGAGCTTCCTCGGAGAGGCCTTTGATGGTCTCAAACTCTGTATTGAAACTGATGTCAGCGAACTTAACGATATCGGGTAAGGTACTTTGGGAAGGGGGTTTGATGTAAATGGTTTCAATTTCGGGTTGCAGGGTTTTAACCATTTCCAGGTTACTGATACGAGAGTCACAAACTTGTCTGATACCAAGGTTGATTACCTCCTTGAGGTAGTCCTCATGTCCACAAAGCAATTTGGTGACAATAGACCATTCGATATGGTAGCGATCAAACAGTTGCTCCAGGTGCTGATAGTTGTGTTGTAATTTTTTTTTGTAAAGCTCTATAAAGGCCATGGTGTGTGGGGAATAATGAAACGATAAGTAAAAAAGGAAGAAAGATGGGGTGTACACCATCTCTTCCCGTTTTACTCTTGACTAGGTATTATAAAGATAATCTTTGTGCAAGACGCTAGCGTGCCAAGCGCATTTCAACATATTTTTTCTCAAATCCCACTTTTTCATACAGCTTTTGTGCCGGATTGTCCTTTTCTACGTGAAGGGCAATGTCCCCTTTCGTATGTTTTAGAATATCATTCATCAATGATTTTCCAATACCCTCTCCTCGGTGTTCTCCATCTACAGCAATATATACCAGGATATTGCCCGGGATATAACCAGACATTCCTGTATCATTCAAGATAGAGGCTCCTACAATTTCACCCTCTTTTTCGGCGACGTATATAGCACCTCCTTTACCTGGCTCAGAAGAAAGGGCATAGTCCATGCACTTTAGAATATCTTCTAAAGGATCTCCATACTCTTCCAGGTGGGTTTCTAAAAACTGGGCGATTTCCTTGGTACTATGTCCTAGGGTTTCATTCTTGATGGTATTTTTTACGGCGATACTCATAGTTGTATGTTAATTATATTTTGATAGTTACGTTTGTATAATGGTCTTTTTACCTTTATTAAGGTTGGATATTTACGCACCATGCTACCAACTAGCATTGTTGAATCGTTGAATTAAGCTTCGCTCGTTGAATCGTTGATTCGAGTTGAACTGTTGTATGAATATCAATCAACAGTTCAACTCAAATCAACGGACGAAGTCCAATTCAACTCACCGAAGGTGAAATTCAACGATTCAACAAAGTTGTTTAGCAGTATGATGGTTATTTATTCAATCTTAATTGATATAAAAACCATAGTAATTAAAGACTTACTTTCTCAAACACTTCTTGCTTGTCGCTATGGAAAATGCCAATCACAAAATAAGTAATGGCAGAGGCACTCAAACCAAAGACATTGGCGTCAAGTCCCAAAGGTAGTTCCATAGAGGTAGCCAGTAATGTAATGGTTGTTCCTCCTCCCATAATGATGGCCCAAAGTGCTCCCCTGGAGGATACTTTACGCATAAACATGCCAGCCAATAAAGGTATCGTTAAGCCTGAAACCATTACCGAGTAAGACATAAGCATTAAGTCTAATACTTGTGTCATATAGTTGCTGATGGCGATAGCGCCTAACCCTACAATAAAGGTCAGTACCTGGGACCAACGCATTTCCTGTCTTTCTGTAAGTTTTATAAAGGGCTTCATCAAGTCAGTCATGATATTACTGGAAGCGGCCATTAGGCAGCTATCAGCAGTAGACATGATGGCAGAGAAATAGGCGGCTAATACAACGCCCATTAGTCCGTAAGGAAGTGTATAGCGCAGTAAAAGAGGAACCCCCATCTCTGCATCCGTGCCAGCGGCAGTGATACCTGCTAGAAGACCTTGTTCTACAGCTGCTCTGGCAATAATCCCCAGGGAAACTCCCATGATTGCCATCAGTGGCCATTCCAGAAGCCCGGCAATAAACCATGCTTTCTGCGCTTCCTGCTCATTTTTGGCGGCAAAAATACGCTGGTACAGGGTCATGCCCACAAACCAAATTGGGATAATGGTAATTCCCCAATTAACAAAAGTTTGCCATGTGATGTTTTGAAAGTCAAAGTAACTTTTTGGTAGTGTATTTTGTAATCCTTCCCATCCTCCAACTTCATAATACCCTAAAGGAAGCGCTACAAATAGCAGGCCTCCCATAAGAATAATCCATTGGACCGTATCGGTATAGATCACGGCTTTAAGCCCTCCAAATACAGTATAGATCACGGCAACACCTCCCATGACCCATAGGGCTGTAGGAAGCTCCAGGGTTGGGAAGGTCGCTGTAGCTAATTTGGCTCCTGCTAAAATCTGGGAACTTGTGAAACCAACATATCCGATAGCAGACAGGATGCCGGTCATCAAGGCGACCCGGCCATTAAACAAATAACCAAAAAGCTGCGGTAAGGTCAGTAAATTAATTTCTTTAGAAAGTTTATTGACGGAGGGGATTAGAAATACAGCGGCTAGCCATGCTCCTATTAGTCCTGTGAAAAGCATCCACGACCCTGAAATACCCAAGGCAAATCCTAGTCCTCCTAGTCCGATAGAAAAACCACCACCTACGTCCGTGGCGACCACAGAAAGTCCTATGTGCCAACTTCCTATCTTTCTCCCCCCTACATAATAGTCTTCAGTAGTCTTATTCTGATAAAAAAAGTATAAGCCGACGCCTAACATGGCGACCATATAAGTTAGGAAGATCGATAGATCAAGCCAGTGCATAGAGTATGTAAGTTTTGTGATTCGTTTGTTGTAAAATAGTTTCTATACGAACAAATTTAAGGGTTAATGTTTTAAGATACAAAAGGGAAGAGAGTGTGTAGTGATGTGTTTGTATTGTAATCTACTGATAAACAGTTGTTTTTTATGGGGGTGTAAATATTTTAAAAAATATTATAAAGGTATGGGGTGTCTGTAAGGAAGGGAATGTTTGTTGTGAAAATATTTTCAAACAGAGATAAGGGCGTCCCTTATGGTCGCCCCGATACATGAGGAAGAGGTCCTTTTTCCTCCCTTCTATTGAAAATTAATCATTAATCATTGAAAATTCTCACACTTCGCCATCAGGTTCTCCAGACGTAATCATAGGAGCAGCATCAATATCTTCAATGTCCATGATAGACACAATCTGCTTTAGGGATTGCTGTAGGTTTTCCAATTCGTTATCAGATAGCTTTTGAAGTTTTTGAGTTAATCGATCGTGCATCAATGGAGGAATTTTATTGAGTAGGTCTACGCCATGAGCGGTAATGACAATATAGGATACACGTTTGTCCCCGATTTTTGGAAGTCTGGCGATTAGGCCCTTTTTCTCCAGTCGACGGATAAGGCCAGAGATCGTACTGGCATTCAGTTGTAAAAATACTTTGAGCTCGCTGTGAGAAGCTTTGAATTCCTCCTTTTCTTTTAGGTAACTCAGGCATAATAGCTGTGGAATGCTAATGCCGTATTCTTTTTCTATGCGCTTGCTTTCCAGGTTGATGGAACGCACAATCTTGCGTATATCAATAAGGATGTCTGTATATTCCATGGTCAATGTAATTATTCGTTGAATCAGATCGGGTGTGCAATATACTTATTTTTATAAAGTAAGGAGGGAGTATTTCGTCATGAAACTATTTTGTTGAGGCAGCTTGCGCCGCTGGTTGAGTAGCACTACGTGCTGTTGAGAGGAGCTTCGCTCCGTTGAGATTTTATCTCATTATACTTCGCTTCATGGAACATCATAAACAAAGGCTCAACTCACCGAAGGTGAAACTCAACAGCACGTAGTGCTACTCAACCAGCGGCGTAAGCCGCCTCAACTACTGTAGGAGATTGGCGATAATTGGCTTTAACCCACCAATAAAAAATTCCACCGCAATGACCATTACAATTAATCCCATTAATCGCATCATGACGTTATTGCCAGTTTCCCCCATGAATTTCACGAGTCTGGACGAGCTGTGAAGAATGATGAAGGTGAGCAGCATCACTAAGAGAATCGATAATACTAATACGCCCTTTTCGGCAATGCTGTCAGCTTGTTCCATTAGGATAATGCCATTGGTGATGGCTCCCGGTCCACAGATCATAGGAATAGCCAGTGGAGTGATGGAAATATCATCCACGTAGGCTTTGACCTCGGAGCTTTTCACTTTTACTTTATTCAGACGTGCCTGTAGCATGTCCATCCCCATAATAAAGAAAACAACTCCTCCGACAATGCGGAAACTATTGACAGAGATGCCAAAGAAGTTAAAGAGCAGCTGCCCGGAAAAGGCAAAGGCTATAATGGTAAAGGCCGAGACGACAGTGGCCTTCCGTATAGTCTTGTTTTTATGCTCGGCATCCAGTTCTGAGGTCATGGTCAAAAAAATAGGCATGGTTCCCAGAGGATTGATCAATGTGAAAAATGAGGTAAACCCCAATAAGCCAAAGTTGAATAATTCGTTTGTCATGTTTAAAAGTGGTATGATCGCTTATCGCTTTGCTTGAATACCTTAATCAAAAAAATAAACGATAAACCATAAGCGATAAGCGGTAAACGCTACAAAACATTATGAGTCCAGCACCTTAATCAGCTCTTCTTGCTCACAATAAGTTACTTTAAGTTGCAGTAAGAGTTCATCAGCGACTTTTTTCCCTCCAGTAATTTGCGCCATCTTTTTTAGAAACCCCGGGATGCGTTGGAAAACAGATGTTGTAGCAATCTTGGCATAATGCTTTATGGCTGCTTGATAACATATGAGGCACTCCTCTGGGTAATGTATTGTAACATGAGGGGCGTAAGCATCCACAAAGGTTAGCTGTTGACGATGCTGTAGCATTAGTTTAATAATACAATCATAGTGTTTTTCCTCTACCATAATCTGGGCAAGCAACTCCGTTTTTGAAGAGAAATACTCGGTGTGTAATTGAGTGCAAAGCGAATCAATGACCTCATCCCATTCTTCCGGAAAGTAAGAAGATTTCCAGATGTGATAATATTTCATAGGATGGTAGCTCTTGAAAAACAATCGTTTGGCCCACTGCTGTATACCTTTTAGGCAGTCGCTTAGCTCGGCTGTTTTGAGTAGTTGCTGTTCCCAAAGAAGAATAGCATCTTCTTGTTGTATTTTTTCTGCTTCAGCTAACCCTTCCAAAGCAATGTTTTTGGCTTTGGAATAGTTTTTATCCTTTAACGCAAGCTTGAATAGCATTAGGCGGAACTCTACCACATTGCTATAGGCATCCAAAAGGGCTTGGGCTTCGGGATGCTTTTGACGACAAAGCAATAAGCGATATTTGATGTGCAGTACCTTGATTGCTTTCCCTTTATCCTTTTGTTTTTTAGCCTCCTTTAATAAGTTGTTAAGCAGTGCCATAAACATAGCTTCTTGCTCATTTTTATCAATCAGGGGAGGGAGTAATGCCAGCATACGTAAAGCATACTCGTTTTGTTGAAAGCGTTCATCCCGCAAAGCTGCAGAACAATAGGTCATTAATTGCTCTTTTAACTCAGAAGAGGCACGTAGTCCTATTTCCTCTAACGTTTCCAGACAGTACTCCATATAATAGTGAAGTTGTCGTTCTGTATCGTCAGTATATTGAAAGACAGTACTTAGCTCTTCCAGGATAATTTGACAAAGTACAAAGGCATCCTCCAGTCTTTGTGTGTCCAGAAGCTTTTCCATCTTGTCATGAAGAGGCTCCAACACAGCAGTGATGTGAGGAATGCATTCTGCTTCTATAGAAGTATATTTTCCTTTAGCATATACGATGGTATTCCATAGTGTACTCCTGATGATAGCATGAGGAAGTTCAGCGATGTTGTTGAAATGAGTCATAAAGCGAGTCCTAAGTATAGGAGACTCCATAAACTCATGAAGCAAGAAGGAATGCAGTGCCTTATCGTCGACTTGTTCCAGTTGTGACTCAAGGAGCTCTTTTGTTGAGAGGCATTCAGTGGGCTTGCTTTGTTCTCGAATAGCAAAAAGAGCCGCGACAGTATGCGTGCAAATAGGAGAGTCCTTTTCACAGGTGCATTTCCAACGTTTTATAAACTCATTATCTTTTAGTTCAATGTTTACTAAGCGATGAGGCGCGTTGAAGTCTTCTACACAAACCTCCCAGGAATGGGGGGTGAGGGCTTCTATAGAGCGTATCGCATTAGAAGTATGGAGTTCCCTGCCTATTTCCAGAAGGTGTTTCTCCAGGTATTGTTCAAATGTACTGATTGTCATGGGATCAAAGTAAAAAGTTGATCGCTAATGTTTGGTTAAAATATATTATGACTGCTGCACAAAAGGGGTTTTAGCCTTTTACACCATTCATTCGGTATGGAATGTCCTAACTATCTGATTGGGTCCGTGATAGTATATTCTTTTTCCGGTAAAGTATATGAGGTTTTCAATATACAGAAAAAACTTGAGGAGGAAATAGGGAGGGGGGAAAAGTCTATAAATAGGGATTATTTCGAGATTTAATTCTATAATAAAGTGAAAATTAGAGAAAAAAAATAATAGGTTCCCATGTGGATGTGTAGTTTTGCTTTATCGTATAATAAAAAATACTATAGCTAATGAGAACTTCACGTATACTACTATTCCTTCTTCTGACAGCCTCTTCGGTGTTTGCGCAGAAGAAAGGAAAGCAAGAAGCAGCGTGGGAGGTGAATCAACCAACACGTCCTACCAAGAAAATTAATTTTACCACTAGCGAAGGAACCTGGATGAATGTGGATGTTAGCCCAGATGGAAAGACCGTGGTCTTTGATCTTCTGGGAGATATCTATGCGATACCTTTTGCGGGGGGAAAGGCTACGTTGCTCAGAGGAGGGCACGCCTTCGAGGTGCAGCCAAGGTTTAGCCCTGATGGAAAGAAGATTGCCTTCACTTCTGATGCCGGAGGAGCAGATAATATTTGGGTGATGAATGCCGATGGTTCCGGTGCAAAGCAAGTGACGAAGGAAACCTTCCGTTTGTTGAATGCACCGGCATGGACGCCTGATGGACAATACATCATTGCTAGAAAACATTTCACTGCGGGACGTTCCTTAGGAGCTGGGGCGATGTGGATGTACCATATTTCTGGAGGTACAGGAACAGAGCTGATAGCCAAGAAAAATGAACAGCAGGATATCAATGAGCCAGCCTTGTCGCCAGATGGTCGTTATCTGTATTATGCAGAGGATATGTATAGTGGAGGATATTTCCAGTATAATAAAGACGTGAATAAGCAGATTTATGCGATCAAGCGTTACGACCGTGAGACCGGTGAGAAGAAGCAGATTGTGGGAGGCCCGGGAGGAGCAAGTACTCCGCAGATTTCTCATGATGGGAAATATCTGTCTTATATCAAGCGTGTAAGGACTGAAACGGTACTATATCTTTATAATCTGGAGACTGGGGAGCAACGTCCATTATACAAAGGATTAAGCAAGGATCAGCAAGAGGCTTGGGCTATTTTTGGGGTGTACCCTAAATATGCCTGGACACCGGACGATAAGCATATCGTACTGTGGAATAAGGGGAAGATTATGAAAGTAGCGGTCGAGAATGGTAAGGCGGAGGAAATTCCATTTAAGGCAGAAGTGAACCAACAGGTTGCAGAAGCCTTACGTTTCAAGCATGAGGTTGCGCCAGATCAATTTGATGTGAAGGTGATTCGCCATGCGATGATTGATAAGAAAGACGAGCATGTGTACTTCAGTGCGCTAGGAGCAATCTGGAAGAAAGAATTACCAAAAGGAAAACCCGTTCGAGTAACCTCACAAGAAGGCCGATTTGAATATGAGCCAGCTTTGTCTCCGGACGGAAATACATTGTTGTTTGTTACTTGGAACGATGTAGAAAAAGGAGCCATTTGGAAGTTGGATCTTACCAATGGGGCAACTCCTGTTAAGTTGACAAAGAAGAAAGGGATCTACAGAATGCCAGCCTTCTCTCCAGATGGCCAATCCATAGTGTTTGTAAAGGAGCATGGGAATGATCAGCAGGGACATGAGTTTACACAGATGCCGGGAATCTATACGATGAAGATAGAGGGGTCTGAAGAAAAACGCTTGGTGGAAGAAGGGGAGTACCCTCAGTATAGTGCGGATGGTCAGCGTATCTATTACCAAACGGGAGGCTATCTTTTTGGAGCATTGAAGAAGAAGCTCAAGAGTGTAGACCTGAATGGACACGACGAGCGTATACACTTTACCTCTAAGTATTCCAATCAGTTTGTGTTGAGCCCGGACAACAAGTGGGTTGCTTTTACAGAGTTGTTTAAGGTATATGTAGCTCCTATGCCAAAGGCAGGGAAGCCAATTGAACTTTCTGCGAATACTAAAGCAGTACCGGTAGCCCAGTTGGCAAGGGATGCAGGGATTAACTTGCATTGGTCTGCCGATAGCAAGCAGGTACATTGGACGCTTGGAGAAGAGTACTTTACGGCGAAATTGCAGGAGCATTTCGCTTTCTTGGAAGGCGCACCAGAGCAATTGGCAAAACCAAAAGCCGAAGGGATTAAGATCGGTCTAAAAGCAGAGGCGGATAAGCCGGAAGGAATTTTGGCATTGAAAGGCGCTAAAGTAATCACAGTAAATGCAGAGGATGAAGTCATCGACAATGCCGTAATTGTGATCAAGGATAACCGTATTCAGGCGATTGGAGCAGAAGGAGAGGTGAAAGTTCCAGAGGGTGCTAAAGTAATGGATGTGACAGGAAAGACGATCATGCCGGGTATTGTAGATGTTCATGCTCACCTTGGTGCATTCCGTTTAGGATTAAACGCACAGCAGAACTGGCCTTATTATGCTAACTTGGCGTATGGGGTGACCACGACGCACGATCCATCAGCAAACTCAGAGATGGTTTTTGCTCAGTCCGAACTAGTGAAAGCAGGAAAGATGGTGGGTCCTCGTATCTTCTCTACAGGAATTATTCTCTATGGGGCAGATGGTGACTTTAAGGCAGTGGTTAATAATCTGGAAGATGCTCGTTCGGCGATTCGTAGAACCAAGGCCTTTGGAGCAATTTCTGTAAAAAGTTATAACCAGCCACGTCGAGAACAACGTCAGCAGATCATTCAGGCGGCTGCAGAAAATGAGATTATGGTAGTACCAGAAGGAGGTTCTTTCTTCTATCATAATATGTCCATGATTCTGGACGGACATACAGGAATCGAGCACAATATTCCTGTTTATCCGGCATACAAAGACGTGCATGAGCTTTGGAAAAACAGTAAGACGGGATATACGCCAACATTGGTCGTGAACTATGGCAGTATGAGTGGTGAATATTATTGGTACCAGCATACGAACGTATGGGAGAAGGAACGATTACTGAAGTATACGCCAAGAGCGATTGTCGATAGCCGCTCTCGCCATAGGGTTATGGTGCCGGAAGAAGAGTATGAGAATGGCCATATCCTTTCCTCTAAACTATGTAAGTCTTTAGCGGATCAGGGAGTGAAAGTTAATCTTGGAGCCCATGGACAGTTACAAGGTTTAGGAGCGCACTGGGAGTTGTGGATGTTGGCACAAGGTGGAATGACTCCAATGGAAACACTAAGAGCCGCGACAATGAATGGTGCTGAGTATTTAGGCCTGGACGGTGATGTAGGGTCTTTGGAGAAAGGAAAGTTGGCTGACTTGGTGATTATGGATAAAAACCCTCTGGAGGATATTTATCATACCGAGACCATCACCCATACCATGATCAACGGTCGTCTGTATAATGCAGAAACTATGAATGAGGTAGGCTTGAGGGAGAAGGAAAGAAATCCATTCTACTGGGAGATGCCGGGGTATAGTGAAGATTTTCCTTGGCATGAACACAGCCAGTCGTTTAGCAGACCGGGTTGTGGTTGTGGAGTACACTAAGTTTAATGAAGAATGAAGAATGAAGAATGAAGAATGAAGAATCTAATTAATATTCTTCATTCTTCATTTTTCATTTAATTAAGAAACTTCGGTGTGAAGTTTAGCATCACCCAGCTCCAGTTCTGAAAGCCTTTGGCTTGCTTGTACGTATTGGTAGTACTGTCAAACTGTCCTTTGACTTGTTGCATGGAAGTTGTGGCAAACATCTGAGAGTAACCAGCTTTTAACGTAAGGGACGGGGCCAATTTTTTTACTAAAACCAAATCGACTTCTGTTCCCAAATATGGGGCAAGACTTTCTGTAGTGCCCGTTGGATCATTTACCGTTGTCGGTGACATAAAAGCATGCAGGTGTGCCAGAAGCTTGGTGCTCTTGTTAATAGAAAACGTTGTTTTTAGATAAGTATCAATTAACCCTCCACTCATTTGGTTTCCTCCTCCATTATGTCCTGATCCTACATAGAAGTAATCCATAAAACCATAGAACTTATGATTGGTACCGTATAGTGGTGCCCACCCTTCGATGGTATTGGCTGTTGATTTATCATCTCCGCTGATATAGTCTACCCCAATAAGTGGTTTTCCCTTTAACTGTGTATGTTGTAGGCTAAGGTGAAGGAAGTACCCGGAATAGGTCATATCTTCCAACTCTGCATTGGTGTCAGATAACGTTTGTTTAGCCGCAGAGTAGTAAATCTGGGAAAGTACTTTTACTGCACCTAGTTTATACTCAGGTGTAATGCCTAAATGAAAGTAGGGGTAAGTATCTCCCGTTTCTGGCTGAATAAAGTCAGCGAGCCCCATTACGGATATGCTTCCTTTGTCCCAGACTTGTTTGCCGTAGGCTAATAATTGTGCTTTAGGTAGTCCCAATCCAAAAGTAGTATAAGGGTTGGCGCCTTGGTAAGCTCCTCCATAGTATTGATTCCCTACATTTTTAGCAGGCTCTGGAGCTGATTGACCGGTCCATCCATTTTGGTTGAAGGACCCCATGATTCTAAATTGTCTTCCTAAGCTATCCTGATACATAAGTTGCACGGCATCAAATGCACGTGCCTGCGCTGCCCAGTCCAGGGTGCCAAAGAAACGATGCCCATCCAAGGCAATCTCTTGTCGACCTACTCTTAAGGTAAATTGTGCGTTAGGCTTATATTCTCCGTACGCTTCATGTATACTAAGTAAATTGTCCGTTTTGTTGATTTGTCCTGTCTCTCCCCAGATACGTACATCCTGTACAGACATCTTGAATCCTATTTTGTCCATACCATAGCCTGCCGTAATACGTGCTCTATGCTCTGTAAAAATAGCGGGCTGTTGTCCTTCCAGAATAGGAGACTTAAAACCATTACGGATTTCTGTACGGGGGCGGTATTGTCCTTCTAAAGTGAATTGGGCTTGTGCGCTGATTCCGAAGCCAGAAAGTAGTAGCGCTAGAAGTAGTTTATAAGGGTAAAGTTTTGCTTGCATGAGGATTATAATTATGAGTGAAGAATGAGGAATGAGGAATGAAGAATATTTATTAATAATTCTTCATTCTTCATTCTTCATTAATAATTAGTTTACGCTGCTTGTTTCTTGCGTAGCTCGGTATTCAGTTCTTCCAGACGTTTTTGTTCTGCCACAGCAGCTTCTTCGTCTTCTTTAGAGAACTTAATACCCAGTCCCAGTAGACCGATGGCCGATACGATAATACCGAAGTATAGGAAGGCATCTTCCAGAGAGGAACCACTTCTCAATAAGAACTGTGCGTAAAGAACGGCCCCTACGTTTCCTCCAGCCCCTACGATTCCGGCAACAGCGCCTAACGCTTTTTTATTGATAAACGGTACGACAGAGTAGGTGGCGCCTTCTGCCATTTGGACGAATAAAGAGAATACAATCATAGTCGCAATTGCAACCCCTAAAACATCCATCTGTGAGAAGATCGTCAATGCGATACCTTCAATGAACATTACAATCACTAGCCATTTCACTCTTCCAGATAGACCACCAGTTTTGGAGAATCGATCACCTAACCATCCTCCCATAGATCGGGCAAACAGGTTCATCAAGCCAAATAAGGCTGCTACCATTCCGGCAGTAGTTTCATTCAAGGCAAACTTCACTTGATAATACGTAGCGGCACGACCGTTCACGAATAGCTCCATACCAAAACAACCGGCATAAATAGCGAACAGAATCCATACACGCTTATCTTTAAGGGCTTCCATAAAAGCACTACTACTGCTTTTCTTTTCTGTTGAATTTTCTTCTTCCGGTAGATCCTCCAGATTTCCCTTTGGCGTATCAGTAGTAAACTTCCAATACAAGAAAGCGACCACAAACATAATGGCTGCAGGAACAAACATGGCAGGTCTCCATTTACTTAGTTCAGACTCAGCAAAGCCAAAAGCAAGCATTCCGGCTGCGATCAATGGCATGACCGCTTGAGTAACTCCTCCACCTAGGTTACCCCATCCTGCAGTGGTAGCATTGGCAATTCCTACAATATTAGGGGCGAACATCACGGAGGTATGGTATTGGGTAATCACAAAAGAAGCACCGATCACACCAATCGCCATTCTAGAGACTAAGTACATTTCCCAAGTGGTAGCGAAAGCAGATCCCATTACCGCAAAGGCACCAAAGATCAATAAGTACACATAGCTTTTTCTTGGTCCAATCTTATCACACAAAAAGCCAATAAATAGACGGGCAAATACTGTCACCCCTACAGAGGCGATAAAGGCGGTGATCTTTTGTGCCTTGCTCAAGTCCAGGTCGGGACCAATAGTAGAGTTCATTAGTGGGGCATGGGCAAACCATCCAAAGAAACATAGAAAGAAAGCCAGCCAGCTCAGATGAAAAGTTCTCATCTGTACAGATTTGAAATCGAACAAGTTGATACTTGTTGCTTTTTCTTGGTTTGAAGTAGAAGTAGACATGATAAATAGTATTTAGTATAAGTTCTTATTCTGTGATACTTAATTGAATAAGTATTTATACTTACGAATGTAAGTAGTGGATAGGAGAGTAGTTATGATAAAAATTTTCTAAAAACCTTTTTTAACGCCATGTCAAAAACTGTCTTTTGTCATGTTTTAATTGTAATTAATTGATTTTAAGTTGTTTGATTGCTGTTTATTTATTTTTCAATACAAGTAAACTAAGTAGTTGTCTTTCTGTATATACGTATTTAAATTCCTTCATCCTTCATCCTTCATCCTTCATCCTTCATCCTTCATCCTTCATCCTTCATCCTTCATCCTTCACTGCTTCATGGTTTATCATTTCATGGATAGCTAGCGGACTGTACTTGACAACCTCTCCCACCAAAATAATCCCAGGGGTGCCAATTTTCTCTTCTTCTACGAGTTGCTCTATATTTTGAAGGGTGCCAATCACTTGTTTCTGGTCATCTCTGCTGGCATTTTGTATAATGGCGATAGGTTCATTTTCTTTTCGATACATCTTAAAGAGCTGCACAATCAAGGAGAGTTTTTGCAATCCCATAAGGATCAGGATAGTGGCAGAGGATTGGGCTGCCAGAGTAAGGTCTGTAGAAAGTGCGCCGGAAGCGGTTGTGCCTGTAATCACCCAAAAGCTGTCGGAAACCCCTCTTCTTGTAATCGGTATACCTATAGAGGCAGGGGCTCCAGTCACGCTACTGATACCCGGTACGATAGAAGAGGTACCACCAATAGTTTTTACTGCTTCGATTTCTTCATGTCCTCGACCAAAAACAAGGGGGTCTCCTCCTTTTAAGCGAACCACATGTTGTCCTTTGAGTAAGTAGTGCTGGATTAAAGCATTGATCTCCTCTTGGGCTTTATAGTGTTGTCCCGCTCTTTTACCGACAAATACCTTTTCAGCTTGAGGGGCATAGTCTAGTAATGCAGGATCTACCAGAGCGTCGTATAATATTGTATCAGCTTGCTGAATGCAGCGTAATCCTCTCACACTAATCAGGTCAATAGCCCCAGGTCCAGCCCCTACCAGTGTCAAGTGTCCTATTTTTTGAGTTGCCATCTTTGTATTTTTTTAAGTAAAAGCCTGTAATGATTTTTTAAATATAAGTATTTATACGTATAATTACGTATTGAATTACTCATTTTTAGCATTGCTGACGAAAATACATACAACTATGAAGCAGGTTATTGTTGTGGGGAATGGGATGGTAGGGTATAAATTCTGCGAGCGTCTTAGAAAACAAATTGGCGAAGAGGAAGTGCAGGTGAAGGTTTTTGGGGAAGAGTTGACGCCCGCTTATGACAGGGTACACCTAAGTGATTACTTTCAAGGAAAGTCTAAGGAAGATTTACAGTTAGCTTCCAGGGATTGGTATGCCGCTCAAGGGATACAGTTGGAGACAGGGGTGATGGTGACACGTATTGAGCGAGACAAAAAACAGGTGGTAACCCATGATGGAAAAATTCATGCCTATGATGTGCTGGTTTTGGCAACGGGTTCCATGGCGTTTGTTCCTCCTATTCCAGGGGTCGATAAAAAAGGGGTATTTGTATACCGTACGCTGGAAGATCTGGATGCGATTCAATCGTATGCTTCTAAATGTAAAAGTGCAGCCGTTATAGGCGGTGGGTTATTAGGTCTGGAAGCAGCAAAGGCGGTGAAGGATATGGGGCTGAAAACACATGTGGTGGAGATGGCTCCTCGATTACTGCCAAGGCAATTGGATGAAAGGGGTGCAGGGATGTTACAAATAACATTGGAAGAGATGGGCCTGGAGTTTCACTTGTCCCAACAAACAGCATCCTTTGTCGGTGGAGAGCAGTTGACAGGATTACAATTTGCTAATGGAGAACAACTCCTGACGGATATGGTAGTCATCTCGGCAGGAATCAAGCCAAGGGATGAGCTGGCAAGAACATGTGGTTTGTCGGTTGGTCCAAGGGGAGGGGTGATCGTAGATGATCATATGCGTACAGAAGACCCTAATATCTATGCAATAGGTGAGGTAGCTTTGCATAAAGGCATGATTTACGGATTGGTGGCCCCAGGGTATGATATGGCTGATTGTGTAGTGAAGCAGTTGGCTGGAGAAGAGGTTAAAGCTTTTACAGGAGCCGATATGTCGACCAAGTTAAAATTGGTAGGAACGGATGTTGGTAGTTTTGGAGATGCTTTATTGGAGTCCTCAAAGGGAAGGTCTATTGTAATCGAAGATCGTTATCAAAAGATTTATAAAAGAGTCAATATCTCCGAGGATGGTAAAAAGTTGTTGGGCGGTATTTTAGTGGGAGATGCTAGCGCTTACAATATGCTGCATCAGATGATGATGAATGGGATGAAACTCCCTCCTCATCCAGAGGACCTGATCATTGAAAGCAAAGGTGGAGAACAAGCTGTAGGGGGAGGGGTAGAAGATCTGCCGGATGCAGCACAGGTTTGTTCTTGTGAGAATGTCACCAAAGGAGATATTTGTACAGCGGTGAAAGAGCAGGGGATAGAGAGTATGGAACAGCTAAAATCTTGCACGCAGGCAGGGACAGGATGTGGTGGTTGTTTGCCAATGGTCAAGGACCTAATGGTCCATACCCACAAACAAATGGGTAAGGAAGTGAAGCAGGTTCTTTGTGAGCATTTTGCCTATAGTCGACAAGAGTTATTCAGCTTGGTGAAAGTCAAAGGAATTAAGACCTATCCAGAACTATTAAAGGAATACGGAAAAGGACACGGATGTGAAATCTGTAAACCAGCCGTAGCATCTATTTTAGCTAGTGCTTGGAATGATTTAATCGTCAAGCAACCGACGATCCAGGATACGAATGACCGTTTCCTGGCGAATATACAAAAAGGCGGCTCCTACTCTGTCGTGCCAAGGGTGCCGGGAGGAGAGATTACCCCTGACAAGCTGATTGTTTTGGGACAGGTTGCCAAGAAATATGACCTATACCTTAAGATCACAGGCGGACAGCGTATTGACATGTTCGGCGCTCATGTAGGGGATCTACCCGATATTTGGGAACAACTGATCAATGCAGGTTTCGAAAGTGGACATGCCTATGGCAAGTCGTTGAGAACGGTGAAGAGTTGCGTAGGGTCGACTTGGTGTCGATATGGTTTGCATGACTCCGTGTCCTTTGCCATAGAGGTAGAGAATCGTTACAAAGGATTAAGGGCACCGCATAAATTAAAAGGGGGCGTTTCTGGATGTATTCGGGAGTGTGCCGAGGCAAGGGGGAAAGATTTTGGAATTATTGCGACGGAGAAAGGTTGGAACCTATATGTTTCAGGTAATGGAGGTTCCAAGCCCCAGCATGCACAGTTGTTGGCGGCTGATATCACCTCAGAGGAATGTATCCGCTACCTCGATCGTTTTTTGATGTTCTATATCAAAACTGCAGAACCGTTGAACCGAACCTCCACTTGGTTAGCGAAATTGGAAGGAGGGTTGGAATACCTAAAATCCGTAGTGGTAGAAGATGTATTGGGGATAGGGGAAGAACTGGAAAAGGAGATGAGCCAGCTGATAGAGGTATACCAATGCGAATGGAAGGCTGTGGTAGAAAACCCTGAGCTAAGAGCGAAGTTCAGGCATTTTGCCAATAGCGACGAAAAAGACCCGATGGTACAATTTGAACCTATGAGGGAGCAAAAGAAACCTGTCAACTGGTAGGGCTGCGGTTGTTTTGAGTATTAATCAGTCATACTGCCAACTGACTTTGTTGAATCGTTGAATTTCAATACTTCGTATTGGGTTGAATCGTTGATTCGAGTTGAATAGTTGACAGAGTATGTCAATAATCATGTAACATATCAACTCAAATCAACGAGCGAAGCTCAATTCAACTCTCCGAAGGAGAAATTCAACGATTCAACAGAGCCAGTTGGTAGTATGACTGATTGATATTTATCCTTAATTATCGCACCTAAAAAACTCAACGCACCGAAGGTCAAACTCAACAACACGAAGTGTTACTCAACAAGCGACGTAAGTCGCCTCAACAATTCAACAAATTATGACATACGATACTTATAATATTCCGAAAAACGAGAAAGTAACCTCCTGGGTATTCGCAGGCAATGCAACGGATTTTACAGAGGAAGGAGGAGAATGTGTACTGATCGAAGGAGAGCAGATTGCTATTTTCAATTTTAGTAGTAGAGGAGAGTGGTATGCTTCCCAGAACATCTGCCCTCATAAGCAGCAGGCAGCCTTGTCTCGGGGAATGATTGGTTCGGAAAAGGGAGAGCCCAAGGTGGCTTGTCCTTTTCATAAAAAGACCTTTTCCCTCTGTACCGGCAAGAACCTTAATGGAGAGGAAGCAGCTATAAAGGTTTACCCCGTAAAGGTAGAAGAGGGGAAAGTTTATATAGGATGGCATTAATTGAAAATAGAAGAAAAAAGAAAGGCTCCTGCAATTTTGCAGGAGCCTTTCTTTTTTCTTCTACCTCCTAGGTTCTGCATATTTTTTATACGTATTTTTACATACGAGATGGTTAAGACTGTAGCTGTCTGCAAAATAATATGTAGTTTACTAATGCTATGTAATGGTTAATTAAGGTTGAATAAATAACCGACATAAATGTTTCCCTCGACTCCGCCTAGGGCTAAAGCCCCAGGCTCTTTAAGAAGTGCCACTTCGTGGCGAGCTATTCTAGCGTATACTGCAAAAAAGATTGAATTGATAACCGCAAAGCGGTATTTCTTAAAGAGCCTGGGGTTTTAACCCTAGGCGAGGGTGGAGATAACTACTGTGTCGGTTAATTATTCAAACCTAATTAACCAATAAAAGATAAACTAAACCTTATTCCCCTTGAAAGGTACTCCACTAGGCATAAAAAAACGATATGATTACCTCAAGTCCTATCATTTTAGAGACTTAGGCAGGTTATATGCAGTTGCGATATTCTTAATCGTATTGGTGCTGATCCTTACGCAATTGCTTATACAGCACCATATAGGCTTGCAACAACAGGATGCGACAGTAGTGAATATTGCTGGTCGGCAACGGATGCTGAGCCAGAAGATTGCCAAGGTAGCTTTGCAGTTACAGCAGGCAAAGGGTGCTGAGATTCGTACTCTGCAGCAAGAATTGACAGCAGCAACTACTTTATGGAAGGAGTCCCATCAAAAATTGTCTTCCGCAGCATATTGGCCTGATAGGGAACAGAATAGTCAAAAAATTAACGAACTATTTGAGCAACTGAAGCCCTATTATCATAAGATGTTAGAAGGATGTGCTCTTTTAGAGGGAGGTGATACAGTATATTGGTCCCAAGGGATAAAAAACATTCTGGTCAACGAAAAAGGGTATCTGGGGGTGATGGATACTATCGTTTTTCAATATAGTCGTGAAGCGAAGGAACGTGTTCAATTATTGAGTCATACGGAATGGATACTACTCACCGTTTCCTTGATTGTGATTGCATTTGAGCTATTCTTTATCTTTAGACCCACGGCCCAGTTAGTGAAGGATACCGTTGTGGAGTTAAAGAACGCTAAGGAGCAAACCGACGATTTACTACAGGAAACGGAGGAGTTATACCAGACCTTGGGGCAGGCCTATCAAGTTCTTTCGGATCGGGAGGAAAAAGAAGCTCCTCTACAGCACGTATTGGCAAAAGTATCCCTGGAGGGAGAAGCCTTCTGGGTAAGTCCTGATTTTAGGGATATGATGCAATGGGAGACTCGAAAACCCCTTAAAATAAAAGAATGGTGGCGAGAAGAGGGGTATGAACAAGCATTTATCGAGCAGGTATGGGGCATTGTGAAGGAAAAAGGAGCATGGCATGGAGAAGTGCGGGTAACTTCCGGAGAAGGAGATTTTGTTTGGCTTGATCTACATTTGGTTAAAGTACCTTACCATGGTATTGAGGCGGTAATGGTCATGGGAGTGGACCTTTCGGACCAAAAAGAAGCAGAGGCGCTTACCAATGAGATCAATATGGAAAAAATAGAGCGGGAGATTGACAAGATGCGCATCCGTTCAGCGCTAATCATGGAAGGACAGGAGGAAGAACGAAAACGGATTTCCAAAGATATTCATGATGGCATAGGGCAATTATTGACAGGCTTGAAATTCAAGTTGGAATCCCTTAGCCTTAAAAATGAAAAGAAAACGGTAGAGCAACTCGGGGAATTGAAAAAACTAGTGCAGCGTATTATTGTTGAAAGCCGGAGAATAGCCTTTCATTTGGCCCCTTCTTCCTTAACCGATTATGGGTTACCTGCAGTGTTGAATAAATTTGCGGCAGAGGTGAGTAGATTATCAGATTATGAAGTCACCTTTATCAACCGATCAGGGTTCTTGGGTCGACTTGATCCTTCTGTTGAAACGAATGTCTATCGTATCGTACAGGAAGCCGTCAATAATGCCATTAAGTATGCCAAAGGCAATCACATTGTGGTTGAGATGGAACATGATAGCCGTTATCTCTTGATCAATGTACAGGATGATGGCGTTGGATTTGACAAAGAAAATATGCCAGAGCACAAGAAGGGCTTGGGGTTACTAAATATGGAGGACCGCACTCGGTTTGTACAGGGAACATTGGTGTTTGATACGGCAATTGGGCAGGGTACAAAGGTTTTGCTGCAGGTTCCTTTAAAAAAGGGCATGGGGTAATATTGTTGAATCGTTGAATTTCAGCAGCAAGCTGCTGAGTTGAATTGAGCTTCGCTCGTTGATTCGAGTTGAACTGCTGATTGATATGTATTAATCCTCATACAACACATCAACTCGAATCAACGAGCGAAGCTCAATTCAACAAATCAACGATTCAACATGAACATAACCATATATAAAGATCACAAATGAACAAAATAAAATTACTATTAGTGGACGATCATGTCATTGTTCGACATGGGATTAAAATGTTATTGGATCAGGAAAGTAACATAGACGTACTGGACGAGGCTTCCGATGGAGAAGAAGCGCTGGAGAAGTACAAGTTATTGCAACCTGACGTCGTAGTGATGGATATTCGTATGCCCAAGATGAATGGGATTGAAGCGACAGAACATTTAATCAAGCAAGATCCCCAAGCAAAGGTGCTCATCCTATCTATGCATGAGGATGAAGAATATATTCTGGAAGCTGTTCGTAAAGGGGCGCTAGGGTATGTTTTGAAAGATGCTGGAAATGAGGAGTTCCTGAAGGCAATCAATACCGTTTATGCTGGGAGTAAGTATTTTAGTGGTGCCGTTTCAGAAGTGTTGGTCAATCAGTTCTTACGACAGCAAGGGAGTCCAGCTCCACAAAAGGCAAAAGGAACGGAAGAGACAGAAGAAGTGGATTTTGCCCTCACCAAAAGGGAAACGGAAATCCTGCGTTATGTGGTGGATGGGATGAGTAGTAAGGATATCGCCCTGAAACTTTCTAAATCTATAAGGACGATTGAAGCGCACCGTTTTAATATTATGAAAAAGCTGGAAGTAAAGTCTGCATTGGAGCTGGTGAAGAAAGTGAATGCACATGCTTCTTTAAAGAAATTGGTTGATTAAAGACAACCAACCATTTATCCCAATAACTTATTTTTTAGATTGATGAAATACCTATTTTTTCTTTTTGGCTGCTTATTATTTTTGCAGACTTTTTTATCTGCACAGAGTAAATACAGAGATGGATATATCATTACCATGGCAAATGATACGATTTATGGAGAACTCCAATACCAGAGTGATATGATGAGTATCTCCTCCTGTATTTTCAAAAATGATACACTTCCTCAAACATCTTATTCTCCGGAGGAATTAAAAGCTTACCGTTTCACAGGAGGAAAGTACTATATCAGTAAATATGTCTATGGACTCGAAAATAGAAGGCAGTTTGTGGAATATTTGGTGGATGGAGAAAAGGATGCTTATTATTTCAGGGATAAAAATGGACACCATTATTTAGTGGGAGATACGGATTCTTTATTGGAACTACGCTACAAGGAGAAGACGGTCATCCAAAATGGTAAGGAGTTTCTGGTGAAGGAAAAGCAGTACCTTACCATGCTGGAGGATTACTTAGGCGATCAAGACATTCTATCCAAGCAAATTAAACGAAGTAATACGTTAAGTAGGAGTCGTTTGATTAAGATGACTAAAAAGTATCATGATTTGTATTGCCCCGAAGGTATCTGTGAAGTTTACGGTAAGCAGAAGTATCCTTTTAGAATGAAAGTAGCGCTTTCCAGGGGAGTAGGGGAGTTTGTGTTAGAAGCGGAAGAGGCAAGAGGAAAAGGAAGTGTTCAACAGCAAGGAGCACTACTATCTTTTTGGCTACCTAAAGCCAACGAAAACTTATATCTACAGGTAGGGGTTTTGCAAAACAACATTACTTTTTATAATGAGGAGGAAGGAGATGCATCTAGTAGATTCTACTTTATTCCATTGAGATTTCAATATGTGTTTTCTGGAAAATTTATTCAGCCACGTATTACGGTAGGTAGTGATATGTTGTTTATGCCGATTTTTCATGCAAGTGTCGGAGCCCAGTTGAACCTTCATAAGCGATGGGCACTAGGAGCGGATGTTTATGGTCAGACAGCACTGTTTAACTTGTCTCAGTATGGAAGTAATTTGACATTATCCTATCGATTTGGGAAGTAAGCTTTCCTTTTTACCTAAAAACTTATAAAAAATAAATAACTACCAAATGTCAGAACTTTTAAAAGCCTTTGATAGCTATAATGATTTTGGAAGAGACGCTTACTTTACCTTAATCTATAAAGAACTCCCGTCATCACTCGTATTTAAGACGCCGTTAATTTCTTCTAGAGAAAATTATCAGAAAGTGATGGATGTGTTAGACCTCTATAATATGGGGTTTGAGTTGGTTTTCAAAAATTGGTCGACGGAAGACTCCAGTAACTCCGATTTTATGCAGGACTATCCTTATGAGTTAATCTTTAAGGGGACATCTGGCAAATGCCTTATTTATATTAATCTTGAAAATGATACATTTTATATTGACTTTCTTTATCACTGTCAGGATGTAGCACTTGAAAAGTGGGTGCTGGATACGAACCATATGCTTAGAAAAAGTTTCGGGCTTAAGAGGGCGCCAACCTTTAAGGTGTTAACAAAGAGACATTCTGATTTTAATACTGAGGAAGTGAGGACAGAACAAGTTGCTTTGGACTTGAAGCAAAATTATAATGATGATTTTTTAGAAGTTCATGAAGAGGTTCAGGCAGCTTTTGAACAGCAGCAATCAGGCTTAATATTATTTTATGGAGAACCCGGCACAGGAAAGACTACCTATATTAAGCACCTGATTACCAATTTTAAAAATCTCAATTTTATTTTTGTTCAGAATGAGTTTGTAAACAACCTGTTAGATCCTGATTTCATCACTTTCTTGCTAAAGCAGCGAAATGCAGTTTTAGTCATTGAAGATGCAGAAAAAGTACTCAAGACCCGAGAACAAGTGAACGAGGACTCTGTGGTTTCTACCATACTGCAATTGACAGATGGGTTATTTAGTGATTACTTGAACATTAAGGTGATTTGTACATTCAATACAAGTTTGTCTTCTATTGATGGAGCATTGCTAAGAAAAGGTAGGATGATCGCTAAGTATGAGTTTAAGGAATTGACGAAGGAAAAAACGAATGAATTACTCTCGGAGTTAGGGTATACTTCTCAGGATACTGAACTGACCTTGTCAAATATCTATGGGGCTACACAAAAAGAATTTAAGAATAAGCCCAAGAGGGGAATCGGATTTTAGAAAATAGTGTTTCTATCTACGGCAACAGTTTCCTTAAATTCAGCACTACTTATTTTTAAAATAAGTATAATTACTTAATTTATTTCGTATATTGGCTGTATCCTTATGACGATGCAATAGTAATACTATGAATAAGAATACAGCTACTTATCAAACAACTTGCTCCTATTGTGGTGTGGGATGCGGAATTGAGATAGAGAAAGACCCCAAAGGAAAACTAAAACTTAAAGGAGAGGAAACTTACCCGGTGAATCGGGGAATGCTTTGCTCCAAAGGAAGAACACTTAACTACGTAGTCGAGGAGCAGCAAGATCGCTTGTTGTATCCCCAAATGCGTTGGAGCCGGAACCATGAGCTACAGCGAGTCGACTGGGATACGGCGATCAAAAGGGGAGCCGCCGTTTTTCGTTCCCTGATTGATCGCTTCGGGCCTGATTCGGTAGGGATGTATGTCTCCGGGCAATGCTTGACAGAGGAGTATTATATTGCTAATAAGCTGACCAAAGGATTCTGGGGGACAAATAATATTGATACCAACTCCCGGCTGTGTATGAGTTCAGCGGTAGCAGGCTATGCCAAAACGGTGGGAGAGGATACTGTGCCGATCGCCTATGAAGATATTGAGCTGGCAGATACTTTTTTTATTACGGGGGCTAACCCTGCCTGGTGCCATCCCATTTTGTTTAGGCGTATTGAGCAACATAAGGAAAACAACCCTGATGTAAAGTTGATTGTGGCCGATCCACGCAAAACACAGACGGCCGCTTTGGCCGATATCTACCTGCCTTTACGACCTGGTACGGATACCGCTTTACATCACGCCCTTGGACGTATTCTAATAGAGGAAGGCTACTTGGATGTGGATTTTATAGAGAAGCATGTACAAGGGTATGAGGCGTATCGGGATCAGGTGATGCAATATACGCTGGAGCAGTATGCGACCACTTGTGATCTAGATCCCATGCTGATTGTAAAGGCTGCCCGTATGATGGGAGAGTCCGAAGGCTTTTTGACGATGTGGACCATGGGGCTCAACCAAAGTGCGCAGGGAACCGATAAAAACCTTTCTTTATTGGCGCTTAACTTGATTACTGGGCAGATTGGTAAACCGGGAGCAGGACCATTTTCCCTAACAGGGCAACCTAATGCTATGGGAGGACGAGAGGTAGGGGGTATGGCCAGTCTGCTGGCGGCACACCGTGATTTGATGAACCCAGATCATCGTCAAGAAGTAGCTGATTTTTGGGGAGTACCGGAGATTTCCCCTAATCCAGGGTATACCGCTACACAGATGTTTGAAGCGTTGGATAGGGGGGATATGAAGGCGATCTGGATTGTCTGTACCAATCCTATGGTGAGCTTGCCGGATACGGCCTTAGTGGAAAGGGCACTGAAAAAAGCACGTTTTGTGATCGTACAGGATATTTCTGGACGTTCAGATACGGTTGCTTTTGCGGACTTAGTACTTCCTGCAGCAGGTTGGCTGGAGAAGGAAGGTACAATGACCAACTCAGAACGTCGAATCAGTTACTTACCTAAAGTGGTAGATGCTCCGGGAGAAGCATTGCCTGACTTGGAAATCTTACTTCGCTTTGCCAAGCAGATGGGCTATCATGGGTTTGATTACCAAAATGCCGAGGAGGTATTCCTGGAATATACCCGCTTAACCAAGGGAACCAATATTGATATTGAGGGATTGACCTATGCCATTCTTCAAGAAAAGCGCTCTGTGCAATGGCCTTTTAATAAAGTAACACAAGAGGGAACCACTCGCTTATTCACAGACCATCAATTTTATACAGCAGATGGAAAAGCTAAACTGCATGTAGGGGCAAATAAGGGACATTCCGATATGCTGACGGAGGATTATCCTTTGGTGTTGACCACAGGACGTATTCGGGATCAGTGGCATACCATGACCCGTACTGGAAAAGTCAATCGTCTGAGTAAGCATATTGATAAACCCTTTCTGGAAATACATCCAGAGGATGCAGCACGAAGAGGAATCAAGGAAGGGAGTATCGTGGTGATACGGAACGATCGTGGAGAGGTACAGGTGAATGCTACATTGTCGGATAAAATCCGAAAGGGAGTAGTGTTTCTGCCGATGCATTGGGGAAAGATTCTTTCCAGTGCCTTTGCCCGTACCAATAACTTGACGAGTAGGAATATCGATCCCGTATCCAAGGAACCAGACTTTAAGTACTCAGCGGTAGAGGTGACCTTATACCAAAAGCCAAAGCAGCGGATAGTGATTATAGGAGCCGGAGCAGCAGCGCACCGCTTCTTGATGACTTACCGAACCTTGAATCAAGAGGATGAGATTTTAGTATTCTCCAAGGAGGAAATACCTTTTTATGATCGAGTGTTGTTGCCTGAATATGTCAATGAGCAATTACTATTTGACGACCTATTGAAGTTCCGAAAGGGAGAGTTTGAGGCCCTGAATGCTTCTATCTATGTAGGGACTAGTATTACGAAAATAGATCGATCCTCCAAGCATATTGTTGATGATCGAGGACAGGAGTATAGCTATGATCACCTGATTATGGCCACCGGGAGTAGTGCATTTTTGCCACCAGATGCGCCAATTCACCTTCCTTGTGTATTTACCATGCGTAGCAAAGCCAATGCCGATGCGCTTAAGTCCTATATCAATCGACAAGGGCATGTGATGATCGTAGGGGGTGGTTTACTAGGATTGGAGTTGGCAGCGGCTTTAAGGGAGATGGACGTAGAGGTGACGATTGTGCAGTTATCTTCTCGCTTAATGGAGCGTCAATTGGATCCTATGGCCAGTAAGTTACTGAGAGAATACGTAGAAGAATTGGGGGTACAGGTGTATACCAACGATCAAGTACACAAGGTAACTTATCAGGAAGAGCATAAACAGGCTGAAGTGCAGCTGAAAAGTGGTAAGCAATTGATTTGTGATGCAGTCGTTTATGCTATAGGTACTCGTCCAAATGTTGCATTAGGCAAGGAAGCAGGGCTATCTACCGGTAGGGGAATGTTGGTCAATGCCTATCTGCAAACCTCAGATCCTCAGGTGTATGCGATTGGTGAGGTAGCCGAGTTTGAGCAAAAGCTGAATGGGACAACAGCCGCGGCAGAAGAAATGGCTGATGTTGTCGCGCGATATATTGCCGGAGATCAATTAAGCTTATACAAAGGGACCGTTTCTATGAATATCCTGAAGTTTTCTACCTTTGATTTATGTTCCTTGGGAATGGTAGAAGTTCCTGCAGAAGCGAAGGGGTATGAGGAAGTAGTACTCTTAGATCAAGCGCAGCGTTATTACAAGAAATGTATCGTCCATAAGGACCGTTTAGTCGGGGCAATATTGATGGGGGACA
Organism: Algivirga pacifica; assembly: GCF_039543525.1. Taxonomy (NCBI): domain Bacteria; kingdom Pseudomonadati; phylum Bacteroidota; class Cytophagia; order Cytophagales; family Flammeovirgaceae; genus Algivirga; species Algivirga pacifica. The sequence continues at coordinate 267,743 of NZ_BAABJX010000020.1, read as the reverse complement.
AGGCAGAGTTTCCTGAGTTTAAAGCGTTGATTAGTGAAGAGATAGAGCTCTCAGAGAAACGCTCGGAATTGCTTAGAGGAAAAGGAGAGCAACGAACGGTAATAGGAAGTTTGGTTTGTTCTTGTGGAAATGTAGGTTCCGGTAATATCGAAGCTGCCATACAGGAAGGATGTACAGACTATAAACAGCTTTGCGAGAAGACAGGAGCCGGATTGGGATGTGGTAGCTGTAAGCCTGAGGTGAAGGATATATTGGATGCTGCCCAAAAAGTCCATCAATAAGTATAATAATAGTACTAAGAAGTTAACCATCACAACATATGTTGAATCGTTGAATTTCACCTTTGGTGAGTTGAATTGAGCTTCGCTCGTTGAATCGAGTTGATTTGTTGATTGAACTCAGTAAACAGTTCAACTCGAATCAACGAATCAACTCACCGAAGGTGGAATTTGAGACGCCGTGTAACGGATTCAACAAAGTAAGAAGACCATGATTGTACAGAAAAAAGATTTAGTCCGAGTCTTCGTCAAGGGAGGAATTATCTCTCCCGGAGACCTCTTAAAAGTCATTACGACAGCCAAAGACTTGGGAACTGATTATATTCACTTTGGATCAAGACAAGATATTTTATTTCCGATCTCCAATAAGAATAGAGGAATGTTGGATGAAACATTTCGATCCATTCAAACCGAATATGAATGTGAGGAAGAAGGCTCTCAAAATATCGTAAGCTCTTATACTGCTTTGGATGTGATGGCCTCTACCCACTGGATGGCACCCCATATCTATCATTATATTCTGGATACCTTTGATTACCAACCTCGGTTGAAAATCAATTTGGTAGATCCCAAGCAGACGATGGTACCTCTATTTACAGGACAGGTCAACTTCATAGCCTCAGAGACGGAGAATTACTGGTATTGTTATGTGCGTACACTAAAAGAACAGGAGGTATTATCAAGAAGTCCATTTTTGATCTATAGTGATGACCTTTGCAAGGTGGCTCGTTACCTGGAGGAAAAAGATTTGCTCCAACAGAATACCGATTGGTCCAATGCATGGAAAAAGCTGCAAGAGCAATTGACGATTAATACGTTTCCGGTACAGAAAGCCTTACGTCTACCGCTAACGCCTTTCCCTTATTATGAGGGGATGAACCGACTGCCCGATGGAAAGTATTGGCTAGGCTTGTATTGGAGAAATAACGCTTATGATATTGATTTCTTAAAAGTATTGTGCCTACTGTGTCAGGATACCAAAATAGGAAAGATCACCATGACTCCATGGAAATCATTTCTGGTGAAGGGAATCGATAGCACGCAAAGAATTATCTGGGAGAAGCTTTTAGGAAAATATGGCTTGAATGTAAGACACTCTTCCCTGGAACTGAACTGGCATATGCCTGTACTGGATCAAGAAGCGTTGGAGCTGAAGAACTATCTGGTTAGGGCGTTGGATCAGCAAGATATCAGTACCTATGGATTGACGTTTACGGTGAAGACACAGCCTATGATCTTGTTTACGACAGTGGTGATTGAGCGAGCATTGAATCATGAGCAATGGCAGCAGGATACATACAATATACTGTATGCCAAAAGGTTTGATCCCAATACCGCTGAGTATCTTTATTATGCCAAAGGGGTGAGAAAAGAAGTATTACCAGCCTTGATGGTAGAGGTGAGTTATATGTACTATGAGCAATTGGAAACACCTTCCTTAATGTCAGGAGAAATAGAACTCCTGGATGATAAAGGACACTCCAATTACCAATGTCCGAGTTGCCTGACGATTTATGACGAGATGTTAGGAGATCTGAGTCAAGGAGTTTCCGCTAATACCCCTTTTGCACTTTTGCCAGAAACCTATGAGTGTGCCGTTTGCGGAACCCAAAAGGAGGCATTTGTAAAAATGTCTTTGGTCTAAGAACCGTTAAGCCATTAAATCTCAAGGATTCAATTACATATATTCTGCTCCAATAATATAATGCTCCACAGGGTAGGCAATTTTTCCATGACAGAAGTGGGAGTTGCCTACTAATGCTTTTTCTCTTGGTCCAAGTTCAAAAAGACTGATCGCATCGGTATGCCAGGGACCGATTTCAAATGGGCTACGTACGAGTACTCTTACAGGGGTATTACTCCGGTTGCTCAAGTACACGCATTGACCACAAGGAAGGTCACTGCAATTTCCCCCTTCTTTGTCGATCGTCAAAGAAATACTAGCCTTGGCCTCAGTACTGGTAGCCTCTCCTCTATAATTGACCAGGCTGCCTTCCCCCGTTAAAACTCTTTGAATAATTTCCTGGTAAGTAATGTCTGTAATAGGCTTGTCAATTTGAGAGTGATGCGTAGTCGTGCTTTCAGAGTTGTTGCACCCTGTAAATAACAATAAAAGTAGTAGCAGAATGGAGTGTATTCGAGTTGTCATAGGTCTTCCGTAAGTAGTCTGAAAAGATAATTCATTAAAATTATCATTTTTTATAGACATCCTCCAAAAGTTAAGAAATACTTCAAGAGGAAATTTTCCTTTCTTAAGAAAAATAATAAATTAATGAAGGAATATGTTAAGGGCAGTGAACAGTGAACAGTGAACAGTGAACAGTGAACAGTGAACAGTGAACAGTGAACAGTGAACAGTGAACAGTGAAATCATCTGCTAGTAACTCTAATACCCACAACCTATTACCTTATACCTATTACCTATTACCTTATATCTTTTACTTTCTACCCTGATGGCTTATATTTATGATGCAGTCCGTACCCCCAGGGGTAAAGGCAAAAAAGATGGTGCTTTGTTTACCCTAAAGGCCTCCCACTTACTATCCCAAACTTTTAAGGCTCTGGAGCGAAATAGTCCTTTGGTTCCTCAATATGTGGAGGATGCAGTAGTGGGTTGTGTTACTCAGGTACGTGAGCAATCGGGTGATATTGCAAAAGTGGGGCTGATGCAGGCAGGATATCCTGATTCGGTAGCAGGTGCAACGGTAGCTCGCTTTTGTGGTTCTGGCTTGGAGGCTGTCAATATAGCTGCGGCTTATATTATGGCAGGGCAAATGGACTTGATGATTGCAGGAGGGGTAGAGTCTATGTCCAGAGTTCCTTTAGGAACAGATGGGTCATCTTTATTATATGATCCTGAAATGATTATGGGACACCATATTATCCCACAGGGAATATCAGCGGACCTTATTGCTACAAAGTATGGATATAGTCGTTCGGAACTGGATCAATATGCCTTTAACTCACAGCAAAGGGCGACTTTGGCGTGGGAACAAAATCGTTTTCAACCTTCTGTGTTACCCGTGGAGGATATCAACGGAGAGGTTTTACTGGAAAAGGATGAAATAGTACGTCCTTCTACTACGTTGGAGGGCTTGGCAGCACTGAAGCCTTCTTTTGAGAAAATGGGGAGTTTGGCGGGATTTGATGCTATGGCCATTCAGCGTTACCCTGAACTAGAGAAAGTGACTCATGTGCATCATGCAGGAAACTCTTCCGGGATTGTAGATGGTGCCGCTGTCCTATTATTAGGAAATCGATCGATTGGAGAAGTATTAGGAATGCAACCTAGAGCAAGAATACGCTCTACTGCAATCGTCGGAACGGAGCCTACTATCATGTTGACAGGGCCTGTCCCGGCAACCCAAAAAGCTTTGAAAAAGGCAGGGATGGAAATAGGCGATATAGACCTATTTGAAGTGAATGAAGCCTTTGCTGTTGTACCTTATTACTTTATGGACCAGCTCAATGTAACTCCCGAAAAAGTTAATGTGAATGGAGGAGCTATTGCGATGGGACACCCTCTTGGAGCGACAGGAGCACTCTTGGTCGGAACCTTATTGGATGAACTGGAACGTCGGCAGTTGTCTACCGGCCTGGTAACACTTTGCATTGGTGGAGGTATGGGGATCGCGACAGTGATAGAACGATGTTAAGGTTTATCGGTTATTGCTTATCGTTTAGGGTTAAAATAACTTTCTTAACCGATAACCGATAACCGATAACCGATAACCGATAACCGATAACCGATAACCGATAACCGATAAGTTATGTAAACCTACTATACTCAAACATAAACTATGATCACATCTCAACTAGATTCTCAAGGAATATTAACCCTAACACTTAACGATGTTAAAGCTCCTGTCAATACCTTAGGGGAGCAAATGCTGGTGCACTTTAAGACTGCCTTGACACAAGTCACAGAGGAGACTTGTAAAGGAGTTATCATTACTTCTTCCAAAAAAGATTTCCTAGTAGGGGCAGATATTAAAGCTGCTTTAGCAAATCGTTCTCTTTTTTTAGAATTGGTCAAGGAGTTTAAGCAATTATACCGACAATTGGAGACTTGTGGTAAACCAGTGGTGGCTGCAATCAATGGAACCGTTCTGGGAGGAGGCTATGAGCTTTGCCTTGCTTGTCATCATAGAATTGCTTTAAAAAATAAAAATATAAAGATCGGTCTACCAGAAGTAGGGTTAGGGTTGTTGCCAGGGGCTGGAGGAACCTTGCGGTTACCCAGATTAATTGGTATTGAAAAGGCAATGACTCCTCTTTTGACAGGAACGAATTACAGTCCTCAAGAAGCACTGGAGTTAGGCTTAGTAGATGAACTGGTCGAGGATCTCGATACATTGTTAGCAAAGGCAAAATCTTGGATAGCGGAACATGAGGGAGTTGAACAGCCTTGGGATCAAAAAGGGTATACCCTTCCGGGAGGGACTGTTGATCGCCCAGAAATAGGAATGACCTTGCTCGGAACCTCAGGAAATATACTGAAAAAGACTTATGGGAATTATATTTCCCCCAAGGCGATCTTGAATGCTGTCTATGAGGGAGTGCAGTTACCTTTTGATCAGGCATCTCTTGTAGAAGACCGATACTTTAAGCAATGTGTTTTGTCAGATGCCGCTAGAAATATGATGCGTACATTCTTTGTGAGTCGTCAGAAGATTAAAGCAAGGAGGGAGGGCGTTGACCACTCTATCCAATGTATTGGTATTATTGGAGCGGGATTAATGGGGAGTGGTATTGCTTATGCTGCGGCAAGTAAAGGTATTCGTGTATTGCTCAAGGATATATCCTTGGAAAAAGCCCATCAAGGGAAAAGTTATACGGAAAGAATATTGAAAAAGAGGATAGTAAAGGGAGAAAGTACTGCTAGTGAGGTGGAAGGTATACTAGAGAATATTCAGACGGTTAGTACTTATGAAGATTTTAAAGCCTGTGATTTAGTGATTGAAGCAGTAGTGGAAGAGCGATCAGTGAAGGGACAGGTGATACAGGAAGTGCAGCAATACCTTAGGAAAGATGCACTTCTAGCTTCCAATACGTCAACATTGCCTATCGCAGGCCTATCAACAAATTCTCTTCAACCCAAAAATTTCATTGGGTTACATTTTTTCTCTCCCGTGGAAAAAATGACTTTGGTGGAGATCATCAAGGCAAAGGAAACGTCATTGGAGTGCGTTCATCGATGTATAGACTTTGTGAAATCATTGGGGAAATTACCGATTGTTGTCAGAGACAATAGAGGCTTCTATACGAGTAGAGTATTCTCTACCTACATAACAGAGGGGTTATATTGTATTCTGGAGGGAGTACGTCCTGCTTTGTTGGAGAATGCTGGAGAAATCTCAGGAATGCCTATGGGGCCACTTGAAATAGCTGATGCAGTAGGCCTGGACTTGGTATGCCATATTCATCAGCAAGTACATCAGGATACAGGAGAAGAGTATAGTGAAGTCTATGATGTTGTCCGTTTGTTGGTAGAGGATCTTGATCGTACAGGTAAAAAAGCAGGAAAGGGATTTTATGAATATCCTGAGGAAGGAGAAAAGTATTTATGGAAAGAGATGGAAACCTATTTTCCAGCAATCATTCAACAACCGTCAGTGGAAGCGCTTAAAGAGCGTCTATTGATTATCCAGGCTTTGGAAACGGTAAGGTGTTTAGAAGAAGGTATCATTAAAAATATAGAAGATGCGGATGTTGGGTCAGTGTTAGGTTGGGGATTCCCAGCGTATACAGGGGGTGTTATTTCCTATATTGATACCATGGGGGTTGCTACTTTTGTCCGAAAATGTCAGGAGTTGCAAGAGGTATATGGAGAGCGATTTAAGCCTACCATAGGCCTGAAAGAAATGGCCGTTCATCAGGTTACGTTTTATCCACAACTGGCAGAGGAAGAAGTCTCTTTTAATGAAGAATGAAGAATGAAGAATGAAGAATGAAGAATGAAGAATGAAGAATGAAGAATTATTAATTAAAAATTGAAAATTAATAATTAAAAAAATGCTACTACCTAATAAACCATTATCCGATGAGCATCGCTTCTTTCTTGAATCGATCAGGGAATTTTATCAAACAGAGATTGTACCCCACCATGAAGAGTGGGAGCAGCAGGGAATGATCTCCAGGGAGGCTTGGACGAAGGCGGGGGAACTAGGCTTTCTATGCCTGACCGTGCCTGAGGAATACGGAGGGGCAGGCGTTGATTTTTCCTTTAGCCAGATCATGATTGAGGAGCAGCACCGACAAGGGTGTTCTGGGCCGGGCTTTTACTTGCATTCTGATATTGTTGCTCCTTACTTGGTGCATCAAGGGTCGGATTATTTGAAATATCATTTCTTGCCCAAAATGGCTACAGGAGAATGTATTACTGCTATAGGGATGACAGAGCCTGGGGCTGGAAGTGACCTGCAGGCGATTCGTACCACGGCCATTCGGGATGGAGATGAATATATCATCAATGGATCTAAAACCTTTATTACTAATGGGTATATGTGTGATGCAGTTCTATTGGCTGTCAAAACAGATCCCAACAACGAGAATCGTTCGGCAGGAACCAGTTTGATTATGGTAGAAGCCGATAGGGAAGGATTTACCAAGAATTACCCATTCAAGAAAATAGGCATGAAAGCACAGGATACCTGTGAGATGTTTTTTGATGATGTAAGGGTGCCCGTCAAAAATCTGCTAGGGGAAGAAGGTAAAGGATTTCTCTATATGATGCAGGAGCTGCCCAGGGAGCGTTTATTAGTGGCCATCAATGCAATTGCTGTAGCCGAAGAGGCGCTAAAAAGGACGATACAATATGTACAGGAACGACAAGCTTTCGGGAAGCAAGTTGCGCAATTTCAAAATACCCGCTTCAAGATTGCAGAGATGACGGCCGAGGTACAGATGGGAAGGTTATTGGTAGATCGTTGCTGTGAGTTATTGTCTAACGATCAACTGGATGCAGAGACAGCCGCTATGGCCAAGTTTGCTACAACTGATATACAGTGTAAGGTAGTCGATGAATGTCTGCAGCTACACGGAGGATATGGGTATATGTGGGAGTTCTGGATCGCAAAGGCCTATGCCGATAGTCGGGTGCAAAAGATCTATGCCGGAACCAATGAGATCATGAAAGAGATTGTAGCCAAAAAGGTGATTAAAGAAAATCAGGTGGTCTATTAAACATATGTATCCCCTTGTCTTATAGCAAGGGGATATGGGTCATCTAATTCATCATTTCAAATTTGAACGGAACGATATAAGTATGCTCAAAAGGTTGTCCCTTGAATAAGGGAAGGTCTATTTTTGATTTTTTTATACCTTTTTGAAAAGCTTTTAGAGCTGCTTGGTCAAAGGACTCTAGTTGTGATCTATAGATTTTCAGGTTTGAAACTTTGCCATTCTCATGGAGGGTGAATTTTAACCAAGCTTTTCCTCCTATTCCGGCCACTCTAGCATCCGTAGGATATTGTACTTTACGATAAATAGGCTTATAAAATTTAAGAGCAGTTTCTTGGTCTTGAGTCAAGGGAGAAGACAAGATTTTTTTGTATTCAAACGTATTGCCTAAAGAGTCTGTGCTATACCCTTCTTTCAAGACGCCTTTTTCGTAAACTTCTCGATACATTGATTGCTGATTCTTGAAGGTGCCTTTCCATTCCCCTTCACGAAGCCGATTAACAATTTTACCAGAGTCTAGTAAAATACCATTTTCATATTGAATGAAAACTCCTTGCCCATTTTTAACCAACGTGTTGCCGAGGCTATCCTGGAAATTTTCAACTGGAGTATAGCCTAATTCTCTTTTTCTTTCGACATCATGAATGTACTGAGCCTTTACCATTCCATTGGCGTACCATTCGGTGTGTAAGCCAACTTTCTCATCCTCAACGTAATGACCACTTTTTTCTTTTTTACCATTTGGATAAAAGCTTGTAAAGGGACCGTTTTTTTCTTGCTTTTTGAAAATTAGAGCTCGCATCATGGGATTATCGCCATGTAATAGAAAAAATTCAGCTTTTTCATTTTGTAGTGACTTAAGCTGTACCTGTCCAATTTGATAGAGCGTCCCGTCCTTTCTATAATCTTTTATGTTAAAAGTGGAGTCGTTTATAGAGGCTTTTTCTAGAAAACGTACGTAAACCACTTCAGACTCTGTAAAAGTAGGGATAAAGTCTTCGTTAAGGGTAAGTCGATAAGGCTGGTTTTGCCCAAAAGATGAAAAGGAAAGAGTAATAAAAAGAAGAATAAAAAAAGAACGCATCTTCAAAAAGTTTTTATGATCAGTTAAATTAAGTAAGCTCTAAATGTAATTAGAGCGGGAAATTATTGTATTAATTAACGGCAATGAAATTTTTCTGCTAAATTAATGACTCACTTTTTAAAAATTATACTTCATGGAAGCTTTACAGGAAACAAAACCTCATCGATTGGAACGACTTGGAGGGGCATTCATTGATCATATTGTTTTTACGTTTATTATAGGGTTGATGGTTAGCCCTTTTATGATTTATCATATCATTGGACAAATAGGGCAAGAGCCTCAGAGTTTGACGGATGTGCTACCTCCATTTCATATATATGTGCTTTTTGTGATGGCAATAGGCTTGTATATGAGTAAAGATATGGTAGAAGGACGAGGGCCAGGAAAGCGAGCCATCAATATGCAGGTGGTGGATGTTCGATCGGGGTTAACGGCTTCTCCTTTTCAATTGGTGGTAAGAAATGCTTTTCTACCGTTATGGCCTATAGAGGTAATGGCAATTCTTATCTTAGGTGAGCGACGATTAGGAGATTATATCGCAGGAACACAAGTGGTATATTACCGTGAAAGCGGCGTGTACACCTTCAATTTTGGAAAAAGTTTAATGGCTTATCTGCTAGCAGTAGCATTGATTGGTATTCCAGTCAAAGGTATAAGCATTATGTTGGAAGGGTTCATGATTGCAGCAGAGGAGCAATGGCAACGTCAGCAACAAGAGAATCAGGAAGAGGAAATGGCGATGTATGAGAATGATTTTACTGAAGAGGGAATACCTTCTGATCGATTGATACATCCAGAGTATGCGAAACTTTCATTAGCAGATACAAAATATTATATGCCGGACTTGAGTGCCGGAACGTTTAGTCTAATGGACTCTTTTAGTATAAATAAATTCTTAGAAAAGTACCCTTCATCGATTTCTGTGGAGCATGACAAGCCTGTTCAGTTTCAGTCTGCAGATGGTAAACAGTTGATCACTCTTCAATTGGATCCTACATCTTCATATGCTCGATGGTCTAGGATCAGAGTAGAGAAACAAGAAGAAATTAATGAGAAGGGCGTCAGACTGGATAAAGAGAGCTTCGATACGGGCAGAAATATCCATTTGGGAATGACGATGGCTCGTTTTCGAATTATACAGGGCGAACCTGATTTTATTGACCGCAAGAATGAAGATGGAACGAAAGTGACCTTTCAATATATCATTGCCGACTATAATAAGGCATTCAATGCCCGTTATGACAACAGTCCAAAATTTGTTGGTAAGTATACCTTCAATAAAGGGTTTTTAGAGAGTTATGAAATAGGGTTTGAGTAATCAAGGGATATATCTTGAAATACAAAACATGAATCATCCCATATCAATATTTAAGGGGTGATTAATGCTTTTTTATTTAAAAACGGCCTTGAAGAATTGCCGTTAAAATTTTTAATCGTAAAAGCGTTAAGAAAATTCCACTGTTTGAGCGTAGCGAGTTGAATACGCCATGTAATGGTTTTAGCTTTTCCGATTAAAAATTAGGCAAATTCTTCAAAGCCTTGATTTTTTTGCTTCGTTTTTTCATCAAGGAAAAAATGAAGAAGCTTATAAAGAGCTTGTGAGGTAGCTGTAAAGTGATGAGTTCTCAGAAAACTAAGTCATTTGTTAATATGGGATGACTCATTTTTGTTATTTTGTGAAATAAGACTTGAGCAGATTAAATGCTAAGTATTAATTATACATACGGTCTTCCTCCATCATCTCTTCCATAGCGTATTTAGACAAGATGTCATTAGCCGAAAAGCCCATCACAAGGATATCGTCGATTTGCGGTTTGCTTCCTTTCCAATCAAAAAAAGCTTGTTCAAATCGTTGTAACTTTTCTTTAGGAGTGTGCATGTTTTCGGATAACTCTTGTATCAGGGATTTTAGTCGTTTCTTTCCAAACTTTTTATTATCAGGGCCTCCAAACTGATCTTGATAACCATCAGAGAACATATAGTAAGTATCGTCCTCCTTCAAAGAGATTTCTTGTTCTTCAAATTGGTAAGAGGAATCATATCTCCAATAGCCTATAGGTTTTTTATCGCCCTTGACTTCCAGTACCTGCTCTTTATTGGCAATCACCAAAGGACTTTTAGCGCCAGCAAAATGGAGCTTTTTGAGGGCTGCATCGACAACACATAAAGAGATCGTCATGCCATCCATATTACCAGATTCTCTTTGTTTGAGGACTTTTTGTATGCTATGATCCAATGCTGTTAAGATCTTGGCGGGCTCCATGATTTTTCGAACACTCACGATCTCATGTAGTTTCTCTGTCGCAAGGATACTCATAAATGCTCCGGGTACCCCATGTCCTGTACAATCAATAGCAGCTAAAAAATATTTATTGTCCTGATAGGTATGCCAGTAGGTATCCCCACTTACCACATCTTTTGGTTTATAAAAGATCATGGTGGATGGAAGGATTTCCCTGATCTTGTTTAACTCCGGGAGCATCAACTGCTGTATTCTTTTCGCATAGTTGATACTTTCATCTAGTTTCATCTTATTCTTTTTTGCCTTATCGTAAAGCGAACGAATTTGTTCTTTTTGGGCTTCATCAATCTCTGTCCTTTTTGAGAAGGAATATGCCCAATAGCCAGAAACAAATACAGAAGTAGCAGCCAGTAAAATGTGAAAAGTGAACGTCTGCAGATCCATATAATCTAGCTGCGTAAAGTAAATGTCAGGCTTGCCGCTAAATTGTGCATAGGCAAATAACCCATGGTGCAAAGCAATGGTAATAATAAAAGGAACCTGAAGTTTCCAGTTCTGGAAACTAATTAGAAAGGCAGAGTAGATAAATGCAAAGAAGTGCATTTCAAAGAGGCCGTGCATCTGATAAATATATTGGGCTACAAAAATAGCCAGTATCACAGAGGCAACATACTGATATAGGGTTGATTTTGGTAATAGTAGATGTGTCAGAAAGAAGGCCGAGAGATTAAGAGCACCGACTCCTGCAGCTATCATCCAAGTGTCATAAAAGTTGGCTATAAATAACCCAAAGACAAAGCTACCAAGGAGTAAGCCTTTCAGTGCCTTATCTGCTTTTTGTTTGACGGATTGGTATTGTTCGTTTTTCATAATCTGTAATGCGTATCGTAGTAGGTTTTATATCATTAGTGGTTGTTATCTGATAGAATACTATATAAATCAGCAAGAGGATTGCGGTACTGTGTACTATCGTAAATGGATAGTGAGCATCCATAGGCTTGAACGGCACTCCAACCAAAGAAAGGAGGGGGAGAACCTGCTAAGTATTGCTCTGTTGCCAATAGGGCATAGTTGCTCCCTTTTTGGGTGCAATACCTGGCCTTGTTAAAGTTTCCCTTATAGTATAGGTGTTGCTGTTCATCCACGATGATGGCCTGAGGTGTTGCATATACGCCACAAGCTACCGCGATATGGGCATCAGGAGTGTCAGAGATCAGTTCAATTCCCTTGGGAAAATCAGCTGCTATGGATTCTATGGACTTACCATGCTCAACGACCACTACAAAATGAAGAGAATCCTTGTATTGCTGATATAATTGTCGAAAGCTTTTTAAATTAAACTGGGAGCATGGACATTCATCATTGAAGTAATGAATGAACATGGGTGTGGGATGCCCATCCAAAGGGGTATTTTGGAAGTCTAGTGACTTGCCTACTTCTGCTTCTTGAAATCCTTCAGGAATGGGTGTAGGTTGTGTAAATTGGTACTCCTGTTTCCAAAATAGGTACATGACCAAAAGGATATGAACCATTAGGAGCAGTAGCACGGAGGTTTTCTTTAGCATAGACTGGCTGGAGAGTCTGTTTCAGTAAAAAATATTAGTCGTAAAAAGGTCTCATTTTTTTATCTCCTATACCTATAACTTAGTTTCTTATATAATGTTTTGAAATATTCTAGATTGTTGAAGGATAAAGGATAAAGGATAAAGGATAAAGGATAAAGGATAAAGGATAAAGGATAAGGGATAAAGGATAAAGGATAAAGGATAAAGGATAAGGGATAAAGGATAAAGGATAAAGGAATAGAAGCTTCTAAAGAGTAATTATTAATCCTTCTTCCTTCCTCCTTTATCCTTAAACCATTTGAAAGTGGCACTCAGTGATAAGTTTACTCAGCAATCAATCCACTACGTCAATATCTTATTGTTGAGCACTTACGAACGATAAGCGATAAACAAAAAAATAGCATCAAGATAGAACGTATTCTTCAAGAAGCTTATCTACTTCAGCTTCAGGATCTTCACAAAAACCTGTGTGGGTAGGGGAAGATTGTATAATGGTACTTCTGGTAGCCGCTAACCATCGGAAACGGTTAGGCATATCCAACTGTGCGATAACGCCTCCATCTTTTCGACCGTGACAGACTTTTTCCCATCCTTCCAGGTAATCTTTCAGTAACTGACAGTCTGTATGCTTTGAGAAAGCATTGAGCCGTTGCTCATCGATATGGTATCTGATACCGATATACCGTTTAAATTTACAATAGAGAATGACTCCGATATTGACAAACTCCTCTCGCTCTACACTAGGGACAAAGCGAATGACGGCATACTCATATAATTCCTTTCCTTGCATCAATCGCTTCTTTAGTTAGTAAATCAAGATTAGATAATTTGGTTTGCAGTACCGTCGCATACACTTTCCTTTTTTCCTCCGGAGTAGTGTCGTCACCTTCCTGTATCAGGAAGTCATCTGGTACAACGGATACAATCTGTTCGATGACCTCTGGAGTGATTATTGTTTTGATCGCTGAGGCTGCTTCTTCCAGTTTACTGGCTCTATCCAGCATCACATGTTCCTTTACTTTTGGGAAAGTACGTTTGGCATGATCCTCCCAGCTTTTCCAGGCATGGTGGAAGTAAAGACTTGCGCCATGGTCAATCAACCAAAGTTCTTTTTTCCAGTTCAGCATATTGGTATTGCGATGGGTACGGTCCACATTACTGATCATACTATCCAATAGAACCACCTTAGAAGCAGACAACTCATCAGCAATAGAAACTAAAGGGTCATAGGTGATTGCTCCGGAAAGATAATGCAACCCCAAGTTCAAGCCATCACTAAATTTCAATAGGTCTTGTATCTCTTCATCAGCCTCTAGTCGGCTTAAGGTACCATCCAGTTGCATAAAGACCAGTTCAGGGACTTGCAGCCCTATAGCCCTGGCCAGTTCTCCGCCTATCAGTTCGGCAACTAATGCTTTTTTGCCTTGTCCAGCACCACGAAACTTGATGACATACTTAAAGTCATCGTCTGCCTCTACAAGACCAGGTAATGAACCACCTTCTCTCAGTGGTTGTATATATCGAACGACATTCACCGTTCGAATTTCTGGTTTACTCATATTGTATCAATTAATGTGAAGGTGTGTCTACAAAAAGACAGCGGCAACAAATATACGGTGGGTAGTGATAAATCTTATTCTTCATTAATAATTCTTCATTCTTCATTAAAAATAACCACCTACCATCCCCAAGTGCCTGCTCCCCCCTTAAAAGGCCCTACAATATTCTTGGTAATCCATCCTCCGTAAAAGTCACCTTCTTGTGCTTGAACCACTTCATCATTCACCGTGCATTTGTCCATTAAGGAAGGGTATATCGCAATATAGTTGCGAATACAGCCAAAACGCTCATGGGGAGTAGGGTAGTACCAGGCTGCATTTTCTACTCTTACGTTTCCCACCTGAATATGGTAGTACCGTGCCTCTCCTTTGAACTCGCAAAAAGAACTCTTGTTGGAAGGAATCAGAACTCCTTCGATAAAGTCTTCTTGAGGAATATAGTATACCGGTGGGTGACTAGTTTCCAAGACTCTGTATGTACTGTTGCTACTAGCGATTTCCTTTCCTCCGAAAAATACTTTGATGTGTTTCATCGTAGCTTCAGCGATAGGAGGACGAGGGTAATCCCAAACGGATTCCTGTCCTGCTTTTATAGGGTGTCGTTTCATAGTATAAAGAATTTTGTTTTCGGGCGTAACTGCTTGTCAAGGAAAAAAGTTTTCAGACTTCAGCGATGTACTATGGTTTATAATTTCTGTTAAATAATACACTTTGAATTGCAAAGTGCTTTTTAATTAATAGATTTATGGAGTAAAGAATGATGTTCTAATAATCCACAAACAATAATCATGAAAACAAAATCTGAAGCTTTGGAGGAGATTGCAGAGATCAGAAGCCTGATGGAACAGTCGACTCGCTTTCTTTCTTTAAGTGGCCTTTCTGGAATCTTGTCCGGTAGTTATGCTTTGGTGGCAGCCTTATATGTTTATTTGATGTACTATACGGAGCAGTCCGGAAGCTGGATGCGGTATGTCTCTATGGAGGGGCCCAAGAAGACACCTTTATTATTGACGGGGATAACGACCTTGGTATTGGCTTTGACGACGATGCTAGGATTATCGTACCGTAATGCTAACAAGAAAGGCATTCAGTTTTGGTCTGCTAGCAGTCAACGTATGCTACAGAGCTTGAGTGTACCATTGTTGACAGGAGGGTTATTTTGCTTGATCTTACTGTATCGAGGAGATGGAATTCTGGTTGCACCAGCTACCCTGATATTTTATGGATTGGCTTTGGTGAATGCCAGTAAACATACGGTGAAGGATGTTCATTCTCTAGGAATGATACAAATTGCTTTGGGACTAATGGCGACCTTTTTTGCAGGACATGGATTACTTTTCTGGTCGCTAGGCTTCGGAGTAATGCATATTATTTACGGAACAGTCATGTATTTGAAATATGAGAGAGCACAGTGAAAGTATCAATAGAAAATATCAATAAGGCATTTGAGAGCCGAATTCGACTGGGCATGATGTCGGTACTAATGGCGAATGAGGAGGTAGATTTCAAGGAACTGAAACGGTTGTTACAGTTGACAGATGGGAATCTGGCCAGCCATGCCAAGGCATTGGAAAAGGAAGGCTTCATAGAAGTAGAGAAAAAATTCATAGGCCGGAAGCCGAATACAACGTATAGGGCCACGGAACTTGGTAAAGAAGAATTTGCCAAGCATTTGGAAGCCCTGGAGCAGTTGATCAAAGGCAATCGGTAGGGGTGACCCCAATGCTGTCAATTTAAGCTGAAAGTAAAAAGGTAGACACTGGTCGTAGGGTCCTCCCTACGACCTGAAGCGGGTTTGCACTACGCTGTCTACATCCACTATTTCTTTAAGTTGACGGCATTAACCCTTGTGGTGCCTTAATACTTATAACTACTCCAACATCAGATGAACAAAAACATTCAATTAATAACCCCTCAAAAAACATGAACGAACAAGAATCAAACAAAAACCTCTCACTACTGGACCGCTTTAATCACTGGACAGAAACGTCCATAATGGTCCGTATTTTTACTGTAGGAATTATCATTCTGCTTTTATTAATACCTGTTTCCATGGTCGAAAACCTAATATGGGAACGGCAACAACGACAGAAAGAAGCTTCCTCTGAAATCAGTGGCAAATGGGGATATGCCCAGACCATTAGTGGCTTAGTGCTTACTGTGCCTTATAAAGTATACAAAACCGTTTACAATAAGGAAAGGGAAGAGTATGAACGATTGGAGGAAAAGAAATATGCTTACTTCTTACCCGATGATTTGGCTATTGACGGGGTAGTATCTCCAGAGATGCGTTATCGTGGGATCTTTCAGGTGATCGTTTACAATGCGGTGTTATCGGTGAAGGGAAAGTTTCTTCAACCCGACTTTCGTCTATTGAAAATTGATGAGAAAGATGTTCTATGGGAAGACGCCAGTATTAATCTCGGTGTTTCAGATTTGAGAGGATTACAAGAGGAGGTTACGTTAAAATGGAACAAGAACTCCTATGCGATGAACCCTGGTACAACAGCAGAACGCGTATTGGAGAGAGGGATCAATACCCCTGTATTATTGAGCAAGGAGGGAGAGCAATATACCTTTGATATCAGCTTAAACTTTAACGGAAGTAGTCGATTGCTATTTACCCCATTGGGAAAAGTTTCCAATGTACATATCGCTTCCTCATGGAAAGACCCAAGCTATACGGGAGCATTTTTACCGGATCATCGAGAGATTACGGAAGATGGATTTACAGCTGACTGGAAGGTCCTTCATTTGAATAGACCCTATCCTCAACAGTTTACAGGCAGGGTAGAAGGAATTGATGAGTCCACTTTCGGTGTCAATCTGATTCGACCAAATGATGAGTATCAGAAAAGTATGCGTACGGCTAAGTATGCAGTGATGTTTATTGCCTTGACGTTTTTGGTATTCTTCTTTAGTCAGACCCTAAACAAGGTGCGTATTCATCCTATTCAATATATTATGGTAGGGTTGGCGCTTTGTACTTTTTATGTGTTACTGATTGCCCTATCGGAGCATATTCCATTTTACCTGAGTTATACGGCAGCCAGTACAGCGATTATTGTCATGATTACATTATATGCCCATACGATATTCAAAGGAACAAGGATTACGTTGATGTTAGGTGGAATTATGACGGCCCTATATGGTTTTATCTATATTATTATACAGCAAGAAGATTATGCCTTGCTGATCGGTAGTATTGGATTGTTCACCATTTTGGGAGGAACGATGTACCTGTCCAGAAAGATTGATTGGCATAATCTTGAAAGTAAAAAGTAATGGTGTCTATTATAGACACCATTACCTCATCTGTTTTATATATAACAGATTGATGCATTTTTATATTATTTATCTATAAAATAGCCCTTAACATAGTGCATTGGTAAGTTTGCACCCGCTATTGAAAAAAAACGAAGAAAAGCACTCCTGTCGAGTGCTCAGATATACTAACAGCAGACTTGCAACAATCAACCAGATGAAAAAGTACTTATACTTACTAACCATATCATTATTAGCCACTCTACAGGCAGTGGCGCAAAATTCTATTCAAGTTTCAGGTACGATCACCACTAAAGACCAGGAAGTGCTTCCTGGTGTTAGTGTTGTGATTAAGGGTACTTCCAAAGGAACCACGACAGACTTCAACGGTCAATTTTCATTGAACATGGAAGAAGCTGCGACTATTCAGGTTCGTTATGTAGGGTACACTACACAAGAAATTCAGGTAAATGCATCCCAGCAACTGAACATTGTTTTGGAAGAAGAGGATGTATTTATGGAGGATATTGTCGTGATCGGTAGCCGTAATGCCAATCGTACTTCTGTAGAGACCGCAGTGCCGGTAGACGTGGTACCAATGGATCAGGTCACCAACTCCGTAGGACAGGTAGATGTAAACCAGTTACTACAGTTTGCGGTACCTTCATTTAACTCTAACAAGAACTCAGGTACAGATGCTTCAGATCACGTAGAGAGTGCATCCCTTAGAGGATTGGGACCAGACCAGGTATTGGTACTGATCAATGGTAAGAGAAGACACACTTCTTCTTTGTTGAGCTTGTACGGTACACGTGAGCGAGGAAAAGTAGGTACGGACTTGGCTTCTATTCCTACAGCAGCCATTGAACGTATTGAGGTATTGAGAGACGGAGCTTCCGCACAGTATGGTTCTGATGCGATTGCCGGAGTAATCAATATCGTATTGAAAGAACAGACGGATCAGGTATTGGTGAATGTAGCCTCAGGGATTCATCAGGAAGGTGACGGAGAAAATGTTACAGTGAATACCAACTTCGGAGCAAAGATTGGAGACGAAGGTTTTGTAAACGTAACGGCTGAATTAAGTCAAAGGGGAGCAACCAACCGTGCTCCAGACTATGAAGAAATGCGTATCATTGGACAGTCAGAACGCTTGAATGCGGCATTGTTCGTGAACTCAGAAATTCCAGTAATAAACAACACAGTATTCTATGCCTTTGGTGGCGTAAACTATCGTATCGGTGGATCAGATGCTTGGGGAAGATCAGCAGATGATGACCGTAACATCCCTGAAATCTATCCCAACGGTTTCGTTCCTAGAATCGAGTCAGATATCCTTGACTTCTCTACCGCAGTAGGCTTGAAAGGTGAGTGGAAAGGCTGGGACTGGGATTTAAGTAACACCTTTGGCTATAACCGTATGGCTTTTGATGTGACCAATACCCTAAACACTTCTTTGGGTGCCGCATCACCAACGGCGTTTTATGCAGGAGGATTTTCTTTCGGTCAAAATACCGTAAATGCAGGCATCAGCAAGTTCTACGACAAAGCGTTGGAAGGCATGAACGTAGCCGCTGGCTTGGAGTACAGAATGGACCAGTATACCATCTTTGCAGGAGATGAAGGTTCTTGGAAAACCTATGATACAAACTTTGCAGGGGGTGCACAGGGCTACCCTGGATTTGCACCACACAACGAGGTGAATGCAACCAGAAACAGCTTTGCAGCTTATGCTGACGTAGAGTTGGACATCACTAAAAAGTGGATGATCGGAGCAGCGATCAGGGGAGAATATTTCAATGACTTTGGAAGCACCGTAAACGGTAAGTTCTCTACACGTTACAAATTGTCAGATGCTGTGGCAGTAAGAGGTTCGATCTCAACAGGATTCAGAGCACCTTCATTGCAACAAGCATACTTCAATACGGCTTATACGGAGTTCGTAGCAGGAGAAGCAACAGATGTCGTATTGACTTCTAATGACAGTGAGGTAGCAAAAGCATTGGGTATCCCAACCCTGAAGCAAGAGACGTCAAACAACTACTCATTAGGGTTGACAGTAACTCCGATTGAAAACCTTAGCATTACGGTAGATGGTTATCTGGTGGATATTGAAGACCGAGTAGTGATGACAGGTTACTTCTTTAGCCGTGATGATGAAGGAAACGTAGAGCCAGGTTATGGTCAGATCCTGGAAGATATGAACGTAAGTGGTGCCGCATTCTTTACGAACGCGATTGACACCCGTACAAAGGGTATTGACTTGGTGGCTACTTATAAGTTAGACTTAGGTGCTGGAAACCTAAACCTGACATTGGGTGGAAACTACAACCAAACAAAAGTAGTTGGCGATATCAAGACCACAGAACTGCTGGAAGGGAAAGAAGATATTTACTTTGGAGAAAGAGAGCGTTTGTACCTGGAAGGTTCTGCGCCTAGATTGAAAGGAAACTTTGGCCTGAACTACATGGTAGGCAAATGGTCATTCATGAACAGATACAATTACTTTGGAGAAGTAATCATGGGTACGTGGACAGGCGATGGCTTGTACCAGAACTATGCCCCTAAAACCACTACGGACTTGACAGTAGGGTATCAGATCTCCGAAGCCATCAAGTTAAGCGTAGGAGGATCGAATATCTTCAACGTATACCCAGACAAGCAAGATCCAAATGAGACGGACTCAGGAGGATACTGGGAAGGAGTACAAATGGGTTATAATGGAGCTTATTACTTTGGAAGACTTTCTATTGTGCTATAAGACATGGTATATATAATGGGTTGGAAAGGTCACGGCTGTTTAGTCGTGGCCTTTTTTTATGGAAGCCTCCTGTACGGCCGCGCCATTGGCGCGGCCGTACAGGAAAAGCTTGCTTTACATACTGGTCTTAGGTTCTCTATGATCAATATTTCGTTGAGTTTATAGTAGTAAGGTAGATGTTAGGATTTGTATTTATAGAAGAAAACCATAGTACTTTACTACCATCCTTCGTAATTTACGATACAGTTATTGATGGTGCAGTCAATCTATTTGGTCAAATTTTAGGTCTGAAAGGAAAAAGTAAAATTAGTGAAACAATAATTATGAATATAGTAGGGGATGTTGGAGAAATTGGTAAGGCAGCCCTTTCTGATAAGTAAAAAAGATATGAACAAATGATGATAAGTAATAAAGATCGTAGATTTATTTTAGGTGTATTTGCAATATTGGTTAGTATTTATTTAACAAGCTTTATAAAAACACATTATTACAGAAGCTTACCACAACGCTTTGTTATTGGAGAAACTTTAGGAAGAAAAAATAGTAAAGGTTGTGATGTTATGATATATGAGTATCATATTGATAATAAAAGATACGAATCTAGACACAATTGTAATGAATGTTACCAACCTAAAGCAGGAGTAGCTATTATTGTTATGATACCAGAAGGTTATAATGATGTTAGTAGGATTGTTCCATTTGAGTTTTCAAAACAACCAAATAATCGCAAGACAAAGAGTCCAATCAAAGGTTGGGGCGAACAAGAGTTAAAAACATTATTTCCTGGCATAGAATTATTTTGTAAGGAAGTATATTATTTTCAAACATACTCTTAAATTCTCCCCGTTCGCACACAGTATATATAAATAAACAATCAATGGAAGGTTAGCTATATTTGCTAGGCTTCTATTTTTTATATAAAGCATGTTGGTGTAAGGAATACTGTTCTCCCCGCCCCTTTCAATCTAATATCAAATCCCATTTATGGACGCCATGTAATGGGATTAACAATTCTAGCGGCGGGTGCGGACTGCAGGTCTTTCAACCCATCGTCTGCGTAAGAATAGTAGTTATTGAAAGGTGAATAATGAATATCAAAAATTGGGATGATGATTGTTTTTATTGATTTGTAGACGCACCCGACGGGGGTGCGTTCACTTACCGTGCCTCACGAACCATACGGTTCATTTTTTATAATCACGATTGAAAATATGATTCGATTATTTCCAATAAACCGATAGATCAGTGCACACCTAGAGAAGATCACCCTCGTCGAGTGATCCTACAAAACTTCCCTCCATCCCCGCCTGGGGTTTATTAAGTTTGAATATTTATCCGTCATATTCCGTATAGTGACGGATTAAAATCCGCCCCTATGTGATGCCACCCTTTCAGGGTTTTAATAAATAACCCCGAAGGGGTGACATCACATAGAGGTGGGTTTCAACCCATCTCTTCGTATAAGAAGTGTGTCGGTTATTTATTCAACCTTAATTAACCCTAGGCGGAGATGGAGATAACTATTGTGTCGGTTAATTATTCAAACTTGATCACCCCATCACCAATCTTTTTTTTCCACTCATACCATCCGAGCGTGGACGCTCGGCAAAAGCGCTTTTAGGTCTTAGGGAGGACCCTAAGACCAGTGTCTGTGGGCAGTACTGTAAAGTCTCAACAGAGCGAAGCTCTACTCAACGGGCGCAGCCCACTCAACCAGCCGCGCAAGCGGCCTCAACAATGGTTATGGACTTCCATATTCATATAATCTCACTAAATGTTAAATATTTAACATCTTAGTTAATAAATAGTATTTTTTCTCTAAAAAATGGGACACCTCAAAGCAGTCTTATACTTTTGCACCCGTGTTCAGAGAAAAGGGCTCACCCAAAGGGTAATGAAGCGCTACTGAACCCACTAAACTAGCAATCACAATCAGCATGAAAAAATATACAACTCTATT
The DNA here is from genome assembly GCF_039543525.1 of Algivirga pacifica. Taxonomy (NCBI): domain Bacteria; kingdom Pseudomonadati; phylum Bacteroidota; class Cytophagia; order Cytophagales; family Flammeovirgaceae; genus Algivirga; species Algivirga pacifica. Next base: position 245,848 of record NZ_BAABJX010000020.1, on the reverse strand, counting down.
ACTTGTCTCCCTGATGGCGGCGCTTCAGGGATGGGGACAGGACGTTCTGAAAGTAACAGGAACGGTGATGACAAAAGAGCAGGAAGCACTTCCTGGCGTAAGCGTATTGATCAAAGGAACTACGATCGGTACCACTACCGATTACAACGGGCAATTTTCTTTACAACTGAAACAAGCAGGGGTACTAGAGGTACGCTACGTAGGGTTTGCCACACAAGCAATGAATATCAATGCTTCTCAAAATATCACGATTACTTTAGAGGAAGAAGATGTGTTTATGGATGACATTGTGGTGATTGGTAGCCGTAATGCCAACCGTTCTTCTGTGGAGACCGCAGTACCTGTAGACGTGATTCCAATGGATCAGGTAACCAACAGTGTAGGGCAGGTAGATGTAAACCAGTTGTTGCAATATGCCGTACCTTCTTTTAACTCCAACAGAAACTCAGGAAGTGATGCGACAGACCATGTAGAAACGGCTTCTTTGAGAGGTTTGGGACCTGATCAGGTATTGGTATTGATCAATGGAAAGAGAAGACACACTTCTTCTTTGTTGAACCTTTATGGAACAAGAGAGAAAGGGAAAGTAGGAACTGACCTTGCCGCGATTCCTGTGGCAGCGATTGAAAGAATTGAAGTATTGAGAGATGGCGCTTCTGCACAGTATGGTTCAGATGCCATTGCAGGTGTGATTAACATCGTACTGAAGAAACAAACAGAAGATGTCTTGGTCAATGTAGCGACGGGTATCCACCAGGAAGGTGACGGTGAGCAATTGAATGTAAGCACTAACTTCGGAGCCAAGATCGGTGAGGAAGGATTTGTGAATATTGCTGCTGAGGTGAACAAAAGAGGAATGACCAACCGTGCGCCGGAAGGAGAGATGAGAACGATCGGTAACTCAGACCTATTGAATACAGCCGTATTCTTTAACTCAGAGATTCCAGTGGTCGATAACACCGTGTTTTATGCTTTTGGTGGACTGAACTATAGAAAAGGAAAATCAGGTGCTTGGGGAAGAGCAGCTGATGATGACAGAAATGTACCAGAGCTTTATCCAAATGGTTTTGTACCGTTTATTCATTCCAATATTCTTGACTTCTCTACAGGAGTAGGGATGAAAGGAGAGTGGAAAGATTGGGAATGGGATTTGAGTCACGTGATTGGATACAATGAAATGGCCTTTGATGTGTCTAATACCTTGAACACTTCTTTGGGGGCGGATTCTCCTACAGAATTCTATGCGGGTGGTCATGCTTTTGGACAACAAACCACCAATGCTGGAATCAGTAAGTTTTTCCCTGAGGTGATGGAAGGAATGAACATTGCTTTTGGATCAGAATATAGAACGGATAAGTATACCATCTTTGCAGGAGAAGAGGCAGCGTGGAAGTCGTACGTGCCGGGTGTTTCTGCCGGGGCACAAGGATTCCCGGGATTCTCTCCATCCAATGAAGTAAATACGACGAGAAGCAGTGTAGCGGGATATGCTGATCTAGAGTTGGACATCACCAAGAAATGGATGATTGGTACAGCGATCAGAGGAGAGCATTATAGCGATTTCGGAACGACGGTTAACGGAAAGATAGCTACTAGATATGCCTTTACGGATAACTTCTCTATGAGAGGTTCCGTATCTACAGGATTTAGAGCGCCATCTTTACATCAGGCCTACTTTAACTCTACTTACACAGAGTATGTACAAGGAGAAGCAAAGGATGTGATCCTAACGCCGAACAATAGTGAAGTAGCAAAAGCATTGGGTATTCCGGAGCTAAAACAAGAGACTTCTATGAACTACTCCTTGGGATTGACTTACTCTCCAATTCATAACCTTACTTTTACAGTGGATGGTTACCTGATTGATATTGAGGACAGAATTGTGATGACAGGGTACTTCTTTAGCAGAGATGATGAAGGAAACTTACAGCCTGGTTACGGACAGATTCTGGAAGACCTGAACGTTAGTGGAGCAGCATTCTTTACCAATGCAATTGATACCAGAACAAAGGGTATTGATATGGTCGCCAACTACCAAACAACCTTGGGTATGGGGAACCTGAATATTATGTTAGGCGCTAACTTCAACGAAACAAAAGTGGTAGGAGATGTAAAGACCTCTGATGTATTGGCAGGACAAGAAGCGATCTACTTTGGTGAGAGAGAGAAATACTTCCTGGAAGGTTCTGCACCAAAATGGAAAGGAAACTTAGGTTTGAACTATACGGTAGGAAAATGGTCTTTCATGAATAGATACAATTACTTTGGAGATGTCGTGATGGGCACTTGGTCAGGCGATGGACTAGTACAGAATTATGGCTCAAAAGTAACCACAGATGTTACCGTAGGATACCAACTGTCTCCAAAAGCGAAGATCTCTATAGGAGGATCTAATATCTTCAATGTATATCCAGATAAACAAGATCCAAATGAGACGGACTCAGGAGGATACTGGGAAGGAGTACAGATGGGGTATAATGGCGCCTACTACTTCGGTAGATTGTCATTTACGCTATAGGGCATTGAAAGTAAGAATATAAAAAGATCCGCAGTCTGTAAAGGCTGCGGATCTTTTTAGTCTGGAGTCTGGAGTTTGGAGTGGTGAGTTTACTTATTCTGTCATTCTCCAAACTCCAGACTCCAAACTCCATTATGCATGTAGCGGAAAGATATACGTTGGCTTGTCGACATGGTTCAGCAAATCCATGCTAGGACAGTCCTCCAAGAGACGCTGCAGCTTGTCTTTTCCTTCTGTACCAATCGCGATAATATCAATAAAGTTTTTATCCAAAAACTTCATAACCCCTTGTTCTACCGATTCTGCCTCCACAGAGTGGGTATGATAATCGAAAATATTATGTTTCTGTAAGGATACTTCTGCTGAGAGTAGGGCGTCACTTTCTCCTTCTCCTCCTTTTAAGTTGACATTGAGTAGGTGTACTGTAGAGCTAAACAACTTTTGTGCATGTTGTATTTCTCTTAGGTACTGCTCTCCCTTGAAGTCGCTGACAAAGAGAACATTCTTGAATGTCAAGTGATTGTTGTCATTACGTACGACCAAGACAGGGACTGGTGATTTGACAGAGATTTCTTCGGTCAGTGAGTTGGAGAAAATGCCTTTTAATTTGCTCTGTGTAGATACTTTGGCCCCCATGACAACCAAGTCAATAGTATATTCATGAATAATATTGAGAATGGTTTTGACAAAATCAGACGTGTTGATATGCAACGTTTCCTGATACAGGTCATGGTTTTCCTTAAATTGTGAAAGGAGCTCTTCTTTTTCTTTGACTTCTTTGTTCTTATGCACACTCACATATAGGTTTTCACTTTTGGTAAGCGTAGCCAGTGAGGGTACCTTGTTCATAGCAAGGATGATGATTTTGGTATTCATCTTTTCACATAGTTGCTCTGCGGTGGTTAGGGCTATGGTGGATAATTCTGTGAAGTCAACAGGCACTAGTATGCTTCTCATGGTTGTTATTTGATTAAAATGTCTGTTTTACCGTTTGCAAGTAGCTAGAATTTTTAGAGCATAGTATTGATGAAAGTCATCAAACTGGGATGATTATTGGAAAAATTACCTTTAGTACGATTTTTTATGGACATTTACGTAATCATCAACCTCTAACCACAACGCTATGATCAACTTTCAGCAACCTTTCTGGCAGAAGACCTATTTATTGACGGATAGCCGTTCATTAATTTCTGCAGCAGAGACGTTATTCTTTGCTTTAAGGGGAATGCAACATCACGGGCATCAATTTATAGAAGAATTGTACCAGAAAGGGGTGAGAAGTTTTGTGGTAGAACCTCAATTTGACACGAAAATATTTCCGGAAGCCACTTTTTATGCGACAGCATCACCACTGACCGTTTTACAGGAATTGGTAGCATTCCATCGTAAGCAATTTGATATTCCTGTGATCGGTATCACGGGAAGTAACGGAAAGACCATTATCAAGGAATGGCTTTATACGTTGCTGTCAGGAGATCGGTTTGTGGTGAAGACGCCTAAAAGTTATAACTCCCAGATAGGAGTGCCCATTTCTGTATGGCAACTGAGTAAGCAACATGAGATAGGATTGTTTGAGGCAGGCATTTCCAAAGGAGGAGAGATGGAGCGATTGGAGGAGATTATTCGTCCCACAATAGGTATCTTGACCAATATTGGTTCGGCACACGATGAGGGGTTTCGTGACCGCAGACACAAGCTGCAGGAGAAATTGAAATTGTTCCGAAGAGCGGATACCTTGGTATATTGCATCGATCAGGAAGGTATGCATGAGCAGGTGCAACGGCAGCTTCCTGTACATCGTTTTACCTGGAGTTTGGAAGGAGAGGGAGATGTTAATTATGTTCTGAGTAAAGAGGGAATGCATACTTTGGTGGAAGTCTCTTTTCGTCATATTCATAAGGTGTTGCAGTTGCCTTTTACCGATGGAGCGTCCTTGGAAAACGCATTGCATTGTATTGCGATGATGCTATTGTTGGAGTATACGCCAGATCAGATCGAAGAGCGTTTAACCATGCTGAAAGGAGTGGATATGCGTTTAGGATTGAAAGAGGGGAAAATGGGGTGTATGCTGATCGATGATACCTACAATAATGATCTGGCGGGCTTATCCGTTGGGTTAGATTATTTACAGCAGCACTCCGGTAAGCTGAAGCGTACGGTGGTGTTGTCTGACATATTACAATCAGGTAAAGACGGAGCCCAGTTGTATAGGGAAGTGGCAGAGCTGATAAAAGGAAAGAAAGTAGAACGATTGGTGATGGTTGGTGATGCACTTTCGGACAAGCATGAGTTATTTAAAGAACTGGACTTACAGCTATTTTCTTCTACAGAAAGCTTATTGGAACATATTCGTCAAGGCTTACTTACATTTACCAGAGAAATCATCCTTATAAAAGGAGCACGTCCGTTTCGATTTGAAAGAGTCGTACAGTTGCTACAGCGAAAAGCCCACGGTACCCGTCTGGAAGTAAGTATGGAAGCGTTAGTCCATAATTTTAATTTCTATCGTAGTATGCTGAACCCAGATACCAAGGTGATGGTCATGGTCAAAGCCTTGGCTTATGGTAGTAGTAGACATGAAGTAGGAAGTTTGCTGGAATATCACTTGGTAGATTATTTGGGCGTGGCCTACGTGGACGAAGGGGTAGACTTAAGGGAGCATGGCGTAAAGGTACCGATTATGGTGCTCAACCCTGCCTCCGATGCTTTTGACCAGGTATATGATTATCATCTGGAGCCAGAAATCTATAGTTTGTCACTATTGAGACAAATGATTGAATGGTGGGAGCAATCCGATCGAAAGGCTTCTGAATTGATGCGTATACAGCTAAATTTTGATACTGGCATGCATCGTTTGGGTTTTATGGAGGAGGAGTTGAATACCGTATTAGAAACGCTGAAACAGCACTCATGGATTAAAGTAACAGGAGTATTTACGCACTTGGCTGGAGCCGATGAATCTATTCATAATGAATACTCTGCCACACAAATCCACACCTTCCAGCGTATGGCAAAACAATTAGAGGAAGGTTTAGGGTATACGGTGATTAAGCATTGCTTGAACTCAGCCGGGATTAGCCGTTTTCCTGAGGCACAAATGGATATGGTGCGCCTTGGGATTGGACTGTATGGCGTAGACCCAACCAATCGTTATCAAGGAATACTTCATCCGATCAGTACCCTGAAAACGATTATCTCTCAGGTAAAGGAGCTACCCCAAGGAAAAACGGTGGGGTATAGCCGCAAAGGAGAATTGAAGCAAAATTCCAGAATAGCCACCATCAGTATTGGATATGCAGACGGTTTTGACCGTCGATTTAGCAATGGTGTAGGGAAGGTGATGGTCAGAGGAAAGATGGTCCCCGTAGTCGGGAATGTTTGTATGGATATGACCATGATTGATATTACGGGTACGGATGCCCGAGAAGGGGACGAAGTAATCATCTTTGGAGAATCTCTTACCATAGAAAGCCTGGCTTCTTCTATTGGGACCATTCCTTATGAAATTCTTACGAATATTAATGAACGGGTAAAAAGGGTATTCTACATGTAATACCGTTGAATCGTTGAATCGTTGAATTTCACCTCTGGTGAGTTGATTCGAGTTGATATGTTGTATGAATACACTATCAATCAACAGTTCAACTCGAATCAAGACGCCATGTAATGGAGCGAAGCTCAATTCAACGATTCAACGATTCAACAAAGCTGTTGGGTAGTGTGAAGGATAAATATTCAAACTTAATTAGCGTCCTTTAGTTACTGCTGAAAATAACGATCAAAGAATCTCAAATGATACACCACCGATTCTCTCCAATAATCCCAGGAGTGCTTTCCTGGACGTTCCATATAAATATGTGGAATTTGAGCTTCTAACATTTTTTGATGAAGTGCTCTATTTACTTCAATAAAGAAGTCATCAACACCACAATCAATAAAGAGAGCGATATTCTTATTTTTGAAATCCTGATAGCGGCCAATAATGGTGTGTTCTTTCCATTGCTGAGGCTTTTCATTGTAATCTCCCAGTAGTTTTTTCAGCTCAAAGTTTCCGGTAAATTGGGTGAAGTCTACCCCTCCACTCATACTTGCAGCAGCCCCAAATAGTTCTGGATGTTTTCCAGAAAGGTATAAGGCTCCATGCCCTCCCATACTGAGTCCGCTAATTGCTCGGTATTTTCTCTGTTGAAGCGTGCGGTAGTGGGCATCAATCCACGGGATTACTTCCTCAACCATATAGCTTTCATATTGAAATTCTTGGATCTCTGGGCTATCCAGGTACCAACTATTTCCTGCATCTGTACTGATGAGGATAATTTCTAGTTCATCGGCTAGTTGCTGTAGTTCAGGAATTTTTCTAGGGAAGTTGGTATGATCGCCTGTGTATCCATGAAGTAGGTAAACGGAAGGAAAAGAGTCTTGACTACTTTGGTAAGAGGAGGGAAGGATTAAGGTCGCATAGGTCGTCTTCTTTAATCGTTTGCTGGGAATCTCAACACGAAGCGTATCAGCAGCATAAGCATTGGTAATCCATAGAATAAGAAAAAATGCAAAGAGTGTTTTCATGTAAGTTTGTTTAGAGGTGATTCACTACTGTTTGCTGTAAAGTGCAAAAAGCTGTGAGTTTCCCCACAGCTTTTTTGTTTGCATCAGTTTATTAAATTGCTCTTGTGGTCTCGTTGTATTCGAGATTTGAAGATGACATTTCCGTAGATAAAGGTATTCAGTATATTTTATACCTGCTCTTCCAAATGATTGATTCTGAACATGGCTTTGGCATAGTATGCACCCAAAGGATACTTTTTGATATATTCTTTGTAGGCCTCTACCGTATCTTTGTCTGCTGCGTTCTTCCAATCTTGCTCTTCCTGACTTAGAGAAGCTTCTTTCAGTTCTTTGATACACTGTTTAGCTTCAGACCAATATTTTTTGATTTTGGTCAGGTTCAGGTAATTGAAGTAAGCACCCATTGTATGAGTTTCCTGTGCCTCTTGCCACAGTATTTCTTCTTCCCTTGCTAAGATATCGTCAGCATCTTCCTCGTCTTGTATTTGAGGTTGTTCCTGTTCTACGACAGTAGTTGGTAGCTCCTCGATTACTGCTTTTGTATCAGCTACTTCAGTATTTTCAATTTTTTCTTCAATCGTATCGTCTTCCTTATCAAACTCTTGAGCATCTAAAGAAGCTTTTTGATTTAATTGGTTGATACGGTGATAAGCATCACTTAAGTAGGTATTCTCCTCCGTATTGTTTAGATAGTCTTTGTACCCTTCAATACTATCTAAGGTAGTAGCTTTTGCCCAAAGCTCTTCTTCTGTTACTTTATCTTCTGTGGCAGTAGCTTCTACAGCGGATTCATTATCTTGACCTACAATGACTTCTTCCACTTCTGCTGGAGTAGCCACTTCTTCTTTAGCCGAAGAATCCTCTTCTTTTGTTGCTTCCACCATCTCTTCCTTTACTTCTTCAACACTTGTAGTGGCGATGGTTACAACGTTGCTTTTTTCTTGTTTAGACGCATCACCAGAAAGCTTATTAATCATATAGTAAGCATCAGCTAAATGCAGTGATTCTTTGGTATGATTAATATAGTCCATATAAGCTGATACTGAAGACAGTTGCTCTGCTCTTTCCCATAGTTGCTCTTCTGCAAGGTGTTCTAGCTCAATATCCTCTAGAGATGTAGGGACTGTAGGGATACTAACTTCTTCAATACGAGAACTATTTTCTTCAGCTACAGGTGCAGCAGGAGTGTTTTCTTCTTCCTCTACCGTTGCTTCTGCTTCTACTTCCGTCTCTACCTTTTCGTCTGTCGTTTCAGTCTCTTCTGTATATGCTGTAGGTTGTTCAGTTTCAGGAGCGGTAACGATCTCTTCTTCTGTTGCTGTGATCTCTTCAACTTCCTCTACCTGAACCTCTTCTTTTTGCTCTAGGTGGCCGTTGGTACCGTTTCCATTACCGTTTCCGTTGGAATGTGTACTGTGAGGTACATCTACATCCAAAGACTCTTCTTTGTCAAGGAATGCGGTATCCTCAGAAGTACCTTGATGTTCATTTTGAACGTTCTCCTGTATTTGCCAGATAATATCTTCAATAGGCTCTGTGCGCAGTTTCTTTAGAAGATCAACATTTAGTCCTTCTACATATTCTTCTTCTGTAGACTCTGTTTCCTCAACGGCGACAGTTGTAGGTTCCGTTTCTTCTACAGCTACTGTTGTCGTTTCCTCTTCCTCTGCAAGAGTTTCTTCTGATGCCGTAGTTTCTACTACGTCTTCTTGTACTGTATTCTCCTCTACAATCTCTGTCTCATCAGTACTTTCAACAGTTGTCGGTAATTCCTCAGTAGTAACGACAGCCTGCACCTCTTTTTTAAGTTCTTCGATACGTTCTTGTGCTTTTTCTCGGTGTACACCTTCCGCAAAGAAGTTAAGGTAGAACTCATACCCTTCTATTGCATTCCAGAAAGATGCATTTTGCCAGAAAGATTCCTCCAGGGCTGTACGCTCTTCTGTACGAATCTCTTGTCTAATGGCTTCTACATCAATTTCAGGAGTAACTTCTTTAGGAGCTTGTGCTTGTAGCTCCTCGGCCACTTCTGCACGGATCTCGTCTCGAAGTGTCGCGGACAGTTCTTGTTTTTGTCTTACCAGACGTTCACACTCCTCTTTTCTTCTTTGTACCACGTGGTCAAAGTGTAGTGAAAGGGAGTCCATATAGAAGGCTAGTGCCGTTTCGTAGTCGTTTTGGAAGTAAGCACTATCTCCTTGATCTCTCAGGGATACAAAGCGCATCTCCTGAAGACTGTGCTCTAATCTATTTGCAAATAACTCATTTTGCTTATCCAGTTTTTTGAGTTGCTCATAAAGATTTTTAGCATTCTCAAAATCCTCGTTGTTGAAGTAAATATCTGCTTGGGAAGACAAGGCCTGAATCATACCCTCACGTACAATCTCAAGATCAAAAAGCTTGCTAGCTTCTACATAGGTCGTGTAAGACTCCTGATAGGCTTTTTGTTCGAATGCTTCCTGTGCTTGTTGGATAAGCCCGATGAAAGACTTTTTCTGTACACAAATTTCTTCTTCTGGGAATAGAATGTGAGCTTGCTCAATAATCGGAAGCGCTTTTTCGTATTCACCAGCTTCGAATAGGGCGTCCCCTTGCTCTTTCAATCTCTTAAACTCGATAAACTTCAAGTTATAGGCAAAGTGAAAGGCATCAGTATTTACTGCGCTTAGAATGACCGCTGTATTTCCATCTGCTTGTTGTACCAGGGCAGTGGAAAGGCTGTCATGTATATCTTTAAGGGTAAGTGTTTCTGCTTGCTTATGGATACCGTTGTTCAGGATACTGATAAATTCTTTTGTCAGTAGGCCTCCTTCAAGGTTTTCGTCTACAGGAGTAGAAAGGAATAGTTTAGCGCTCATATCCTTTCTGTACTCTTCAAAGATATTCTTTAAAAGATCGTTGAACAGCAATCCTGATTCTACCTGAATTTTCTTGTAGTTGGCATCGATCATGAAAAGGATGCGCTTGGCCTCAGTTTCTTTCAGGATATTGAGGATTTCCTCTAAAGCAATACCATTGACATGGGCTTTGTCCTGTGTGGAGTTGGTGGTCGCAAAGAATAGCTTTCCTTTACGCACAATAACATAACCAGAATAGTATACTATTAAGGTGTCTTTCGCTTCCTCTGCGGCGATCGCGATTTCCTCCTTGATTTGAGTACTACTATCCTCATTGATCAATGTGGTAACGTCCTCGGCACTTAGCCCGATGATCTCCTCTTGCTGAAAAGTTTTCGCCAAATCCGTAAAATCCCCTTCCAAGGCTACTCTATCCAGTAACTCGGGGTCTTTTGGAAACTTTCCTACGCCAATTAATATGGCCTTCGTCTTAGATACGTCCAATGACAATGACATGGTTGAAAAAGGTATATGTTATAAACTGAAGCAAATCAAACGTAAAAATGGTCCGATATCGTTAAATGTAGTCTTTTGAATGAATGTAATATCATTCTATTCTATCGGGACCTACTATTGGTATTCTCAATAGTAATATTACAAACAAAGCATGGAAAAAGCATAATTTTTCCACATTTCTATTGTTTTTTCTTTATAGTTATAGAATTTTCAGGCTCTATAGTACTGTAACGGAGGAGTGTAAGTATTATTCTGTTAATGCGTTAAAAATCTCGGAAGAAGATTGTTATTCTTCTTCCGAGTCTTCTTGATCCTCTTCTTCTATATCTTCTAGCAGTAAATTCCAGTCTGCCAGGAAGTCATCGGAATAAGGACTGCTTTTATCTTCTTCACTTAAGGCTGACTTAGCCTCTTCCAGTCGTGCAGGATCAATCTCTTCGACCTCTTCTACTGGATTGTCTTCGGCAGCTAACGCATCCCAGTCAACATTTCCGGCCTCGTCTGAGGATTGTTTTTTCTTCTCGCTCATCATTAAGAATTATTGTAGTTGATTTTGTACTCTTTTGTTGAGGCGGCTTGCGCCGCTGGTTGAGAAGCCCTTCAGGCTGTTGAGTTTCACCTTTGGTGAGTTGAGACTCGCTAGAATTCGCTAAGTCGAACATTGATTTAACACTTTACCGGAGGTAAAGCGTCATAGAGTTTTTCTCAACTCACCGAAGGTGAAGCTCAACAGAGCGAAGCTCTACTCAACCAGTCGCGTAAGCGGCCTCAACATTATTAGTGTGCTTCCAGCCAATTGTGGCCTTCTCCTACCTCTACTTTCAGTGGTACACTGCCCTCAAAGGCGTCCTCCATCATTCGTTGTACTTCTTGACGCATAAGGTCACGTTCCTCAGGATGTACATCGAATACCAATTCATCATGTACCTGCATAATCATTTTCGATTGCAGCTTTTCCTTTTGCATCCATGCTTGTATGTCTACCATTGCCTTTTTGATAATATCAGCGGCAGATCCTTGTATAGGAGCATTGATGGCATTTCTTTCTGCCATTCCCCTTACGGTGAAGTTACGGGAGTTGATATCTCTCAGATGTCTTCTTCTTCCCATTACTGTTTCTACATATTCTGTATCCCTGGCCTTATTGATGGCTTTGTCCATATATCCTTTGATAGAGGTAAACTCTTCAAAGTAGGTATCGATCAGTTCACCGGCCTCTTTTCTAGGAATATTTAATTGCTGGGAAAGACCAAAGGCCGAGACCCCATAAATAATCCCAAAGTTGGCCGTCTTGGCTTTTCGTCTCATATCGCTATCTACCTCTTCTTCTTTGATCTTAAAGATCTTGGCTGCAGTAGCAGTATGAATATCTCTTCCTTCCTTGAAAGCCTCAATCATATGTTGATCTTCACTGAAGGCTGCCATAATACGCAACTCTACCTGAGAGTAATCGGCCGCCATAATCACATTACCTTCTTCTCTAGGAACAAAAGCTTTACGGATTTCCTTCCCTCTTTCGGTACGAATAGGAATATTCTGTAGGTTAGGGTCTGTACTGCTTAATCGTCCTGTAGCGGTGACCGCTTGGTTGTAAGAGGTATGCACTAAGCCATCCTTCTCCGAAATCATTTTAGGAAGCGCATCGACATAGGTCGATTTAAGTTTTTGCAATTGTCTAAACTCCAGGATATTGGCAACGATTTTGTGATCTTTAGCCAGGTTGGTCAGGATTTCCTCTCCTGTGGCATATTGTCCTGACTTTGTCTTTTTCGGCTTATCGACCAACTTCAGGTCATCAAACAATACAGCTCCCAACTGCTTTGGAGAAGCTACATTGAATTCTTTTCCAGCTTCCTCATAAATCGATTTTTCCAGTTGAGCAATTTCAACTTCCAGCTCTCCGGAAATAGAGGAAAGTGCTTGTGTATCGATTTTTACACCATTCAATTCTATCTCAGCCAATACACTAACCAATGGCATTTCAATATCCTTGAACAAGGCATTAAGTGCTTTTTCTTCCTCTAGTTTAGGCGATAAAACCTCTTTAAGTTGAAGGGTGATATCGGCATCTTCAGCGGCATACTCACAAGCTTCTCCTACTGGCACATCTCTCATGCTTTTCTGATTTTTCCCTTTTTTACCAATAAGCGTTTCTATGGAAACAGGTTGGTAATTGAGGTAGTTTTCAGCAAGGTAATCCATTCCGTGACGTTGCTCAGGGTGTAATAGATAGTGAGCAATCATCGTATCGAACAGAGGCCCATTGATCTTGATGCCATAACGACTCATGACCATCATATCATACTTGAGGTTTTGGGCGATCTTTCCTATGCGATCGTTTTCAAATACTTCCTTAAACTCTGATACAATGGCGATGGCCTCCTCCTGATTCTCCGGAATAGGAATGTAATAAGCCTCATGCGCTCTGTATGAAAAAGAAATTCCTACCAACTCCGCCTCAACAGCGGATAGGGAAGACGTTTCTGTATCAAAACAGAACTCATCCTGTAATGCCAAGAAGTGAATGAGTTCTTTACGCAGTTCAGGGGTATCAATAAGATGATACTGATGTGGTGTATTATGAATATTGGTGATTTCCGGCGTAGCGATGATCTCCTCCTCTTTACTTTCTTCTTCCTTGGCAGGCGCTGAGGTATTCCCAAATAGGCTCATCTGTCCTGAAGTAGCGCCTTTTTTGGTGGCGGTAGTGCTGCCGTCATCTCCAAAGACTCTTTTGGCTAAGGTACGGAACTCCAGTTCTTCAAAAATTTCTCTTAAGGCCTCCTCATTGTAGCCTGTGTAGTGAAGTGCCTGCTCGTCAAAGGTTACCGGCACATCAATTTTGATGGTGGCGAGTTGCTTAGACAGCAAGGCTTGCTCTTTGTTGTCCTCCACCTTTTCCTTTTGCTTTCCTTTCAGTTCATGGCTATGTTCCAGCAAGCCTTCTACAGAGCCATATTGCTTAAGAAGTTTGGTAGCTGTTTTTGGACCAATACCTGGAATTCCAGGGATATTATCCACAGCATCACCCACCAGCCCCAGGTAGTCAATGACCTGATCGACATTCTCAATGTCGAATTTCTCTAACACCTCAGGAATACCTAGTACATCAATGCCATTACCTCTGCTGGCTGGTTTGTATAGGTATACGTGTTCTTCCACAAGCTGGGCATAATCCTTATCTGGAGTCATCATAAAGACTTCAAATCCTTTACGTGCCGCTTGCTTGGCCAATGTTCCAATGACGTCATCTGCCTCATACCCATTCATCTCAAAAGTAGGAATATTGAAAGCCTTCACAAGGTTCTTGACAATAGGAATGGCGATACTGATATCCTCAGGGGTTTCTTGTCTGTTTGCCTTGTACTCAGCATAGGCTTCGTGACGGAAAGTCGGTGCACTGGTATCAAAGGCAACGGCAATATGGGACGGTTTTTCCTTCTTTAGGATTTCCATCAGGGAGTTGGTAAATCCCATTGGAGCACTTGTATTGACCCCCTTGGAGTTTACTCTAGGGTTTTTGATCAAGGCAAAGTGGGCACGGAAAATCAGTGCCATACCGTCCAGAAGGAAAAGTTTCTTAGATGACATGTTATCGTTAATATGTTGAATGGTTGATTTCAGAAAGAAAATTTGACCTCAAAGGTAATTAATTTGTTTTAGAACTGTGGACAAGAAAGAAGGCTGTTTCATTGTTCCCGCTTTATCTTTTTGATAGTGAAGGAGGTAGTAGCTTTGACTTCCATTGGGATTTCGTCTGTATGACTGGCAGAATGCATCACCATGGAAAAGTTTTGTTGCTGGGTAACCTGTTTTGGCCATCCACTGGTACGATCAGTGATGATACGTGTAAAGGCATTGCCTTTTGGAGATTGGTAGTGAATACCTTTTTGTCTTGACTCGGGGGTGTCGTTAAAAGTAGTTTTTCCCTCATAAACCAAGTGATCGTAATTGGTGTTTGTCAAGGTCCATACTGTTTCGTTGTCCAATGTAAATTGCCCGAAGCGCTGATTGAATTCTTGCCATTGCTCTCCTTGGGCTACTGCATGTAAAGGGTAGATCAATAAGCCTTTCTGAAAACTGTCGGTAATGCTGTTGGTACTGAAGGCTTCTTCCATTAGTTGTCTTACTTCATGCTGACTAAGGAAGTCATTTCCGGTGGCTTTTGTTATAGCATGATCAATAAGCGTAGATAGCCCATTGATCTCCGAGCAATATCCTCTACGTGATAAATAAAGGTAAAAGGTCTTTCCAATAAGGGCGTTTAATGTTTTATCCATATCAGAAGGCCTGCTGGATTGGTCAGACTTGCTGCTCATTTGCATACGTCCCATGGGAGTGGTAATGTTCATGGAGATAAACTGAAAGGTGACAGCGATTTTGGCTCGCTTATGGTCGTAGTCAAGCACCTCCAATAAATATTCCCCTTCTAAATGGTGTTGGATCTTTTGATCCTTGTTCATGACTTTTTGTGTGATACTGCTTTCGGTAATCTGACGAAATTCCCATTGGTCACCGATCTTAAATTGGTACTCAAAGAAAGGTGGAACCGTCCCATTCGGAAAAGCATATGCGATTGTTGCCAAAAGCAAGAGTAAAGTAAGTGAAAGTCTTCTCATGGTTTTGCCGTTTTTTAAGCCAAGATAATTATTGAAGGTCCTGCGGTAGGTGTGACATTGCTTGTCTCGTGACAGGATACCCTCTTAGAGCTTGTTTGGAATACTGATTTAGATAGAGAAAATTTCTATAACCTGCTCAAATCAATTCAGATTTGAGGAGAATAGTGGTTCTATTTACCGAGAATATGAGTTGATTTGAGTAGCGATTATAGGAATTTTCTATCTGAAGACGTATTCCAAACAAGCTCTTATTGTATTTAACGTCTTATTTGCCTTTAGGGCGGAATAATACAATATATTTTCCATAATTATTTAATTTTGCACCAAGAGCTTATTTGATTCAGTACTCCCAATAAGTTCTGAAAAGGCGGGAAGGTGATTTTTTGATCTCGCTTCATTTTTGGTGAAGAGAAAATAAATAATATGATTATCGAACAAACGACTAAAGAGACGGTACAGATCTATCGTCAAGAGGTGAAAATGGGATTGTCAATTTCTAAGTCAGACGACCGTTATTTACACATTCGTTATGAGGATGACCCTGCAGCTTTGCACCATCGTTTTTTTGCTTTATCGCAATTGCAAGAGTTGGATGCTAAGGTAGAGCAGGGAACAGGATACCTGACATTACACTTTCCTGAGAAAGTCCTAACGATTATCTATGAGGGTATAGGAGATAAGCCTAGCAATATCCCTTATATGAAGTTTAAGAATGAAATTAACGATTTGGTGATTCAGCAAACACAGACATTCTAGGGGCGACCCTTGTGGTCACCCGATACAAGGAGAAAAAGTAAAAAGTAATAGGTAAAAGGTAAAAAGGAGTTTAATTTTCTCCTTTCTCCTTTCTCCTTTCTCCTTTCTCCTTTCTCCTTTCTCCTTTCTCCTTTCTCCTTTCTCCTTTCTCCTTTCTCCTTTCTCCTTTCTCCTTTCTCCTTTCTCCTTTCTCCTTTCTCCATAAGAAAATCTCAATAATCTTTTGTCTATTCTCAGGTTGGCACTGTCTTTATATAAAATTAAGAACGTAGACATGCGTTTGATGATAGTAAAAGATTATGATGATAACTTATTGGAGAAAGAAAATATCTGTGGTACTCCTAATGCGGGTGTTATTTTTGATGATGCTGGCTTATATGCTTTCAGGCTGTGGAGATCGGGAGGGAATGCGTTTTGGAGAAAAGTCAGCACACAAAGTAGGCTCAGGTATGAGGATGAGCGAGGATGTAGCCTATGAGGCTCCTTCTTCGGCCGCATTGATGCAGACAGAAAGTAGTATTAACCCATCCAAATCTTCAGCAGATTATGCGAAGAAGTTAGTGAAAACAGCTTATCTGGAGTATAAGGTAGGGGAACTGGATGTTGAAAAACAGCGGCTAGACTCTCTTTTACGGGAAGTAAAAGGTTATGTAGCTAATGAGACAGAGCGTAAGGAATACCAGCGATATACTATGCGTATGACGCTTAAAGTACCTTCCCGAAGCTTTGAGGAATTTATTGCACGATTGGAAAAGGGAGCAGGGCGTTTTGATCAAAAGACGATCAACACCGAAGACATTAGTATGCAGTACTATGACCTGGATGCACGATTGAAAACCAAGAAAGCATTGGAGACGCGTTACCTGGAGATTTTAAGAAAGGCGAAGAGTGTAGAAGATATCTTAAAAGTAGAGCAAAACCTTTCCATGGTAAGGGAGGAGATTGAAGCAGCACAAAGTAGGTTGCAATTAATGGATCATCAGGTAGGGTACAGTAAGATAGAGGTACTCCTATATAAGCCGATTGCCTTGGTGGAGCAACAGCCAGAGCGAAAGTCATTTGGAGAACGTCTTAAGGCTGCGATGAGTGAAGGGTGGTATGTATTTCAAGGGTTCCTGTTATTTGTATTGGGCGGATGGGCATTTTGGTTAGTTGCTATTCCAGTGATTTACGTATTAAGATTGTGGTGGAAAAAGCGTAAAAAGAAATAATAAAAAGGTTGTTGACCTCAGTCAACAACCCCTTTCTTTGTGCACTTACTAATATATATACAAATATAATTAGACTCTCTCTACACTAATTGCATTCAAACCTTTTCTACCTTCTTTAAGTTCGAATTTTACTGTGTCACCCTCTTGAACGTTGTCCACTAGGCCTGTCACGTGTACGAAATACTCCTCTTTTGTTTCAGAGTCGATGATGAATCCAAATCCCTTAGATTCATTGAAGAATTTTACTGTTCCTGTTTTCATAATAAACTTGTTGAATACGGCAATTTGAAAAGGTATTCAAAGCGCTATATCCGGTAATAGAAATAAATAATATGCCTGCAATGTAGAGGGAATACTTGTATATTCCTATTATTCAGAGAAAAAATAACGTTTATTTTTTTTCTTTAACATATACCCCTCCTCTTGCAAACTGACCTTTGATTTTGTTTAGTTTTTTGTTGAAAATCAACTACTTACTTTTTAGGAATTCTTTTCAGTGTTTCCAGTAGGTATCCCCAGAAGCGGTCTACAGTTTCAATTTCACACATCTCATCAGGAGAGTGGGCATTCTTGATGGTAGGTCCAAAGGAAATCATATCCATCTCAGGATAATGCTGTCCGATAATACCACATTCTAGTCCTGCATGTACCGCATTAACGATAGCGTCTTTCTTAAAGAATTCTTTGTGTAGTTCTTGCATTACCGTAAGAATCTCTGAGTTAGGATTAGGAGTCCATCCTGGGTATGAGCCAGAGTGTTCTACGGTAGCACCAATCAGATGGTAGCCGCTTTCAATTTGGTTGGCCACATCCAGTTTTGCAGTATCCACAGAACTACGTGTCAGGGACTGTGACTCGAATGTACCTTCTTTAACGATAATACGCGCTAGTGAAGTTGAGGTCTCTACGAGTCCTTCAATATCAGCACTCATGCGAGTTACGCCATTTGGGCAAGCGTAGATTGCCGCCAATAGTTTCTCTTGAGCATCAGCAGTCATTACTTTGGCAGGCAGGCTCGTTTCCTCTACCAGAATTTCCATAGAAGGTTCCGTAGTGGATAGTTCATCTTTGATGATAGCACCTAGCGCATTGACGTGTTGTATGAATGCCTCTTTTTTGTCTTGGGAAACGACTACGGTAGCAAAAGATTCTCTAGGGATAGCATTACGCAAGCTTCCTCCGTCAATACTTTGAACTTGCAGTCCAAAAGTCTTGTAAGTGCCCCAAAGAAGGCGGTTCATTAACTTATTCGCATTACCTCTTCCCAAGTGGATATCACAACCAGAGTGTCCCCCTTTAAGGCCTCTTAGTGTTATATGGAGTCCGACTTGTGCATCCGTAGTGCTTTCTTCCGTATAGCTCCAGTTGACGTTGGTATCAATACCCCCGGCACAACCAATACAAAGCTCTCCTTCATCTTCCGTATCCATATTTAGTAGGATACTTCCAGTCAGTATATTAGGGTCCAGTTCCGCTGCACCAGTCATTCCAGTCTCTTCGTCAATGGTAAATAAGGCCTCTACCGGTCCGTGCTCAATGTCTTTGGAACGAAGTACTGCCATGGCGGCCGCTGCGCCTATACCGTTGTCAGCTCCTAGAGTGGTCCCCTTAGCTTTGACCCATCCATTGTCAATATAAGACTCAATACCTTGAGTATCGAAGTCAAAGGATACGGCAGCATTTTTCACGCAAACCATATCTACGTGTGCTTGTAACACGACAGTTTTACGGTCTTCCATACCCGGAGTGGCAGGCTTGCGGATGATGACGTTACCAATGGCATCCTGAACAGTTTCCAGCCCCAGGTTTTTGCCAAAGTCCAATAGGAATGCAATAACGCGTTCTTCTTTTTTGGAGGGACGAGGAATGGAATTCAGTTCCTCAAAGGAGGTCCATAGGACGGATGGTGATAGTGATGCTACTTCAGTGTTCATATGATTTGTGGTTATAATGAATGATTCATGCTGATCAAAAGATCAGTTTACCCTTCTATCTTACGTACCTTTCTTTGTGAAAGGTGATTATGACAAAGGTATAAATTAATTGGATTACCGTTTATGTTCAATAAAACTATAGAGATAATTATGTATGCCCCCTTTCTCCATGGGGATTATTTTTTCAATAAGATAAAATAGGCACATATGCGGTATAATGGTAGGGAAGGGAAATACATTGTAACTGTTAACTTATATTATCATTTACGAAAAAGTACTTTAGCCTAAAAGTATTTTTCAATACAGACTTTATGAACCTATGACTCATTTGGATTTACAAATCAAAGCGGAAGAAGGAACAATGATTCAGGCGATTGAAACGGTAGAAGCGAGTATTCGGGAAAACTTCGATCAATTGGATAACTTGTTACAGGAAGAGAAGTCCATTACGTTATTGGCGGAGCAATTGGGATGTTCGCCCATAGAGGCGGTGTACTTTTCTGCCATTTTTACCCTAAACTTTCATCATGAGGAGGTGTACATGAAAGACCTAGCCGAGTTCTTCGACTGTGATACTATACGACTGGCAGGGCACCTCAAAGTACTTGATAAACTAATAGAGAGACGATTGGTGAGGAAATATCAAGGAGGACATATGATCCGCCGCTATAAAACGCAAAGGGGGAGTGATCGTATCAGTGGGGTAGGGTATTATATTACCCGGGATATCTTGGATAAAGTACTTAATGATAAACTGGAACGTACGAAGGAAAGTCAGAAACAATTGTCATTGATTGCTTTCTTAGAAAAAGTAGAGGAGTTGATGGAAGAAAGGGAGGAGGAGGAAATCTGTTATGCGGAGATGCGTAGAGAGGTTATGCATCTATTGACAGAGAATAAAGAGTTACATATCTGTAAGCAGCTAAATAGTCTGCACTTGGACGATATGGAAATCTTTTTGGTTCTTTACTTATGTTTTGAAACCGTTAGTGGACATGCAGAGATCGATATTGAGCGTATGGCTTCCCATATCTTTGAAGACCTGAACCATCGTTTTCTTTTTAAGAAGATTTTGTTGAAAGGTACGGCTAAGGTATATGAAATGGAGCTGATCAAGTTAGAAGATGGAGTGTTTCGAAATGATCGTGAGGTGATGCTGACAGACAAAGGGGTAGAGCTTTTCTTTGGGGAAGATGCAGAAATGGTGAAGGTGGAGTCTATTAAGAAAAGCCTGAATAACTTGATTAAGCCACAGGACATCAAGGTACAGGAGATTATTTATAATCAGCGAGAACATAAACAGTTGTCCAAGTTACAGTCTTTTCTGGAAGAAGAGCGGCTGAGACAGATACAGCAACGACTGGAGGAGCATCAAATGCAAAAAGGTTTTTCTGTGTTACTATATGGAGAGCCAGGGACAGGAAAAACGGCTACAGTTTATGACTTAGCCTTGAAAACAGGTCGACCTTTATATAAGGTAGATGCCAGCGATTTCAAGAGTATGTGGCATGGAGAGTCAGAGAAAAAATTGAAGAAAGTATTTAGTAACTATCGAGACTTTATTAAGCATTGTGAGGTACAGCCTATTATCTTTTTAAATGAGGCAGATGGTATTCTTAGTCGTAGAATCGATGTGAATCATGCGATTGATCAAACCTCTAATGCCTTGCAGAATATCTTATTGCAAGAATTGGAAGACCTGGATGGGATCTTGATTGCGACCACTAATTTGGCAGATAATTTAGATACTGCTTTTGAAAGACGTTTTCTCTATAAAGTGAAATTTGACCTTCCCACTGAAGAGGTGAGGACAGCCATTTGGAAAGCTAAAATAAAAGGGCTTTCGGAGGATGCTGTCACTACCTTGGGAAGGGAATATCCTTTTACAGGTGGTCAAATTGATAATGTGGCTCGCAAGTATATTATGAATAGTATTTTAGAAGGAGAAATGCCGACCCTGAAAGAGTTGAAAGAATACTGTGAGTATGAGCGCCTGCATAAGGAAACAAAGAGACAAGTAGGATTTGCAAGATAGCTGTAGCACAAGATAACTCAACGAGCGAAGCTCAACTCAACAGCACGCAGTGCTCTCAACCTGCGGCGTAAGCCGCCTCAACGAAATAACCAGCATGGCCGCTGCTCCCTTTTTTGGGAGGGCGGCTATTGCTTTTTGTCAAAGAAATCTGTGCGGAAAAATTCATTCCAATCTTCTTTGATAAACTCTGTATGGTAATTTTCTTCAATGGTTTTAAGGAAGTCTGCCCGTGGAATCATCTCAGCACCAAGGCTTTCCAGGTGAGGGGTGTGTACTTGACAGTCAATAAGCTCAAACCCCTTTTCTTCCAGGTTTTTGGCTAACATGATAAAGCCTACCTTGGAGGCATTGCTGGCCTTCGCAAACATAGACTCACCAAAAAAACATTTCCCCATATATCCCCCATAAAGTCCTCCAACAAGCTCTTCATCTTGCCATACCTCTACGGAGTGTACAAAGCCTCTTCGGTGAAGTTCCATATAAGAAGCTTTAAGCTCTTCAGAAATCCAGGTTTCTCCCTGTTGGTCTTCTCGGTATATTTTCTGGCAATTGTCTATTACTCCTTCAAAGTTTTGATCAAAAGTGACCGTAAATTGTCCCTTTCTAAGAACCTGTCGCATGCTCTTGGAAATTTTGATTTTGGCAGGGAAAATGACACATCTTGGATTGGGAGACCACCACAAAGGCTCATCCCCAGGGTGAAACCAAGGGAAAATACCTCCGGCATAAGCCTGTATTAAACGATCAGGAGAAAGGTCTCCTCCCACGGCAATAATCCCTGGTTCTTCGGCCAGGTAGGCAGGTGGAAAGCTAAGTTCGTCGTCTTCTAACCTAAAAATTGGCATATATTGATGGTTTGGTAAGTTATTTTAAGAAACACAAATAAGTAAATAAAGAGTTTCTAAAAGAAAAAACCTCTGAAGGGTTGGTTTCAGAGGTTTTACTTTTTTGAGTAGTGCTCATTATGCTTGTTGAATCGTTGAACTTCTCCTTCGGAGAGTTGAATTGAGCTTCGCTCGTTGAATTGAGTTGAATTGTTTATTGAGCTATTTCACTCGACTAACAGTTCAACTCAAATCAACGAATCAACAAGCAGCGAAAGCTGCCTCAACGATTCAACAATATTAATACAATACTCTAAACTTGATTGTATCGTCAATCGCTTTCAGCTCCTCAATTACTTCACGACCGTAAGCTTTGTCAATGTCTGTGATCACGTAACCAATCTTTTCGTTGGTTTTCAGGTATTGTCCTACAATGTTGATATTGTGGTTAGCCAATACGTTGTTGATCTTGGCCAGGATACCTGAAACGTTTTTGTGAATGTGCAACAGACGGTGTGCATTTTCCAATTGTGGCAACTGTAGGTTCGGGAAGTTGACACTATTGAATGTGCTACCTGTATTGACATACTCGATCATCTTGGAAGGTACGAAATCGGCAATATTTACTTGTGCTTCTTCGGTACTACCTCCAATATGAGGGGTAAGGATCAGGTTTCTGTTTTCTGTTTCGTTTAGAGCAGAGTCAAACTTCTCCTTGTTGTTCTTTGGTTCCACTGGGAATACGTCAACAGCAGCCCCACGTAGTTTACCGTTATCCAACACTTCTTTAAGGGCATCGATGTCTACTACTGGACCTCTGGCCAGGTTTACAAAAATAGCGCCTTCTTTCATCCAGCTAAACTCCTGTGCTCCGAAGGTATTGTTATTTTCAGGACGTCCGTCAATATGAAGGGTTACGATATCAGATAACTCCAATAGTTCTTGGAGTGAGCTTACTTTCGTTGCATTACCTAGTGCTAGTTTTTCTACGATATCATAGTAGAATACATTCATTCCCATCATTTCCGCAATGATAGAAACTTGTGCACCGATATTGCCATATCCTACAATACCCAGGTTTTTCCCTCTTACTTCCTGAGCGTTCGCAGCAGATTTGCTCCATTGCCCTTTGTCCATCTCACGCATACGTTGCGGGATGTTTCTCATTAACAGGATAATTTCACCAATGGCCAATTCCACAACACTTCTGGTGTTGCTGTAAGGTGCATTGAAAACGGCCACCCCTTTCTCTTGACAAGCCTCCAGGTCGATTTGGTTAGTACCAATACAGAACGCACCTACCAACATCAAACGGTTAGCATTTTCTAATACCTTGCGTGTCAATTGTGTCTTGGAGCGAATACCCAGGATGTGTACATCCTTGATTTTCTCGGCTAATTCCTCTTCATCTAAGGCGCCTTTTAGAAGTTCTACATTATAGCCTTCTTTTTCAAGCTTGGCTTTGGCATCTGCGTGAATGTTCTCCAACAGAAGTACCTTGATTCTGTTTTTAGGGTATGATGTTGCCATAGGAAGATTGTGTGTAAATAAAATTTCCTCAAAGTTAGGGGCAATATGGTCGGCATTTTCTGTAACGATACTACGTTCGATGTTCTCTGTAAAAGCGTAGAACTTGCTCGCCAATCCAGCTTTTCTGATCTCAAAATCCGTGTAGCCGTCACCAATTACATAGACGTCTCCATCCAGTTTTAACTGCTTCATCAACTTCACTTTACCTTCGTGCTCAGATAAAGGATTTTGGGCGTCAAAACCTGAGATGCGACCTTGGTCGTCATACTCAAACGTGTTGGCGTACACATTCTCTGGCTTGATACCATACTCCGTAACAATAGGCTCAATGAAATCCTTGAATCCACTAGAAATAATCAGTAGATCACTGGAGTAATCCTTGAAGAACTGCTTATTTCTCTTAACAGATTCCGAGACCTGATTTCTCAGTCTCTTGATCAGTTCATTGACGTGCCCTTTGTCGGCATTGAGTAGGTCCACTCTCGATTGTAGTGCCTCTCGGAAGGATAGACGGCCTTCCATGGCGTCATCGGTAATTGATTTGATCTTATGGGCCACTTCATCTTTGTTGTTCTGGCCTTCATAAGCGATTTCACATAGAATGTCTAGAGCTTCGACTTTCGTAAAAGTGCTGTCAAAATCTATGACAAAGTATTTTTTGCTCATAGTGTAAGGGATGTTAGTAATTTATTAACGCTAGGCTTACAAATATTGCAATAAAATATTGGTTTCTTAATAGTTCATCTAAAAAAAACACCAATCTCCCTATCTTCAGGGATGTTATGTTTCTAGGATAGGAGGATATACTCTGTTTTTCATGAAGTGAGTACGTTCATTACACTGTTGAGTTAGAGTTTTGTTTTTGTCGGATCGGAGAATTAAAGAATGAAGAATGAAGAATGAAGAATGAAGAAGGAAGGGCGTCCCTTGTGCTCGCCCCGACGATAGGTATAAAGTAAAAGGTATAAAGTAAAAGGTTGAAAAAGAGTGGTCCATAAGAGATAAGACATTTAACTTTCTCCTTTCTCCTTTCTCCTTTCTCCTTTCCCCATACCAAGGACGATCATTTTTTGTAATGATAAACGAAATAACAGCATGAAAGTAAACCTTAATAATAACCCCATGGCGGTAAGAACCTCTTTATTGTCAGAAGAAGCTTTGCAGCAACGATTGGATGCCGTGAATTTCCTTGATATTCCAGAGGTGTTTGAGCCCCAGCATATTGGAGTAGCGTGGGGGTGTTTGAAAATGAAAGTAGAAACCCGTAAGGACCTCTTATTTTTTTTAGCTGCCACAAATTACCTAAATGCCTGGGTAAAGCAGGAGGGGCAGAAAGAGTATAAGTCGCTCATTTACAAACAGCTTAAACGTCGGGTGAGTCAGGTGTTTACATCACTAATTTGCCATCCTTTGAATAAGGTTCGTCTGTATTATGAGGAAGGAAAGATGAACTGTGCTTATATAGAAGTGGAGGGGTGGTTATTTAGCTTTCATCGTATTCCGGTGAATAGTAGGATTTTGTGTTATGCGAAATCTGAAAAGAACCAAAAGCTTCTTTGGAAAGGGAAACGTTTGCAACCTATTGCCGCTACCTTACTGGAATGGAACATCAGAAGAGAAAAGATCCCTTTGCACCTAGCGGTTTAAATATTGAGTTAGGAGTTAGGAGTTAGGAGTTAGGAGTCGTTAGCTTTAACTTTTTTTTCAAGACAAACTCCAAACTCCAAACTCCAAACTCCAAACTCCAAACTCCAAACTCCAAACTCCAAACTCCAAACTCCAAACTCCAAACTCCAAACTCCAAACTCCAAACTCCAAACTCCAAACTCATAAAACTGAATAATTGCTTATCTTTGATTTATCAAATATTATATGAATCAATTTATACAGCTAAAATAAGACAATTCGATAATGGGAAGAGCAAACTGGGGCATAGCGCTGGGCTGGCTAACTTTTTTAATGACCATACCTACGGTCATAGGTTTTATGACGGGCTATCATACATTGCTATGGAATGCATGGATTCCGGTATGGTTGCAGGCAAGCTTATTGATATTGGTCGCTTGCTTAGTGATATGGAAGTCATCTGATGGGTTTGAGGTAGCTTCAGATTATCTGGGAGGTAGGATGAACCTGGAGGGAGGTGTAAAAGGAGCAACCATTAATGCTATAGGCAGCTCGTTGCCTGAATTGTTTACGACTTTTTTCTTTTTGGTCGTCTTACAGGATACTGCAGGGTTCGCCGCAGGGATTGGTACCACAGCCGGAAGTGCGGTGTTTAATGCGATGATTATACCTGCTTCTGTGATATTGGCAGTGTATTTCACATTAAATAAAAGAGTAAAAGTAAACCCTCGGGTAATTCTTAGAGATGGACTCTATCTGATTTTTGTGGAGGTGGTATTGATCTTTTGCTTGGAAAGTTCTTTGTTGAGGTGGCAGCACGGTGTGCTATTGATGGGGCTTTACCTTATCTATCTAGCGACCTTGAAGTTTGTGAAAGTTACTGATGAGGAAGAAGAAGAGGAAGATGATGACTGGCAGCCTACAGAGCAAGCGATGTTAAAGGCTTTTTTTACCTTGGATTTACAACACTTGCTGTTGAAAGAGAAATCACTGAATGGAAGCAGGGCTGCAAGGTTGTTGATCCTGTCGGTGATTGTGATGGGAGTGGCTTGTCATATGTTAGCAGAAGCATGTACACTTTTAGGTAAAGGATTGGGAATGCCTCCTTTTATTGTGGCGATTATTTTTGCTTCTGCAGCGACCAGTGTTCCTGATACGGTGTTGTCGATTAAAGATGCCCGTAAAGGGAACTATGATGATGCGGTAGCTAATGCCTTGGGAAGTAACATCTTTGATATCTGTTTTGCTCTGGGACTTCCATTGGCTATTTATACCCTGTTTAATGGCCCGATTGATATGGCTGTGTCTACGGAGGAAGGGTTTATTAGCCAGTTCCGTATTCTGTTATTGATCTTAACGGTCATCGCTTTTGCAATCTATCTTATTGGACGATATATGGGGATGCTGAAAGCCGTTTTATTGTTGTTACTGTATGTTGTTTTCTTGATTTACACGATAGACTATACCCTTTCTTTGGGATGGATGACCTGGCTGGAAGGTTTACTTGCTCAAGCTAGTAGTTTTGTTGCTGAACTGAATCCACTATCATGGATATAGTAAGTGTTAATGAACACAAGAGCAAATTGAATCAACAATCATCCATTAATGGCATTTCAGGCATGGAGCAATTGCGACAGGAATTAGCAAAAAGAGAAAAAGAAATTGAGACTACACTCACTTTGATGAAGGAGTTGAGTAGTCAGGCTTCTGAGGAGGAATTGTATGACTTTTATTTAAAGGCCATCAAGGCAGATAAGACCTTGAAGTCTTTTGCCTTGTTGGTGCGGAACAACACGGAATGGGATGTAAGAACCTCCTTTCAGGCAGATCAGTCGGCATTGTATCAGAATATTGCCAGCTTGCCGGATCACCATACCTTACAGTTGAATGATTTAGCGGACTTGTTTGATGGGGAAGGGGAGTTACAACAAGTTTTAGTATTGGAGCGAGAACAAGCCGAGGCCCTGCTTTTATTTAAAACCAATGAGCACATTGCTGACCGTAAGATAGATACAAACTTTTTGAGTATGCTAACTTACGTATTGCTTACTTCTATTGAACACCGTTACTATCAGGGACTTGAGCTAAAAGAGAGTGTTAGAAGTCGGGAGATCAAACAAGGCAAGAAAATACAGGAGTTACTACTGCCTAAATCATTGAAAACAAAAGGGGAGGTGACTTTTGAAGCAACTTACCTTCCTTTGCATGCCTTGGGTGGTGACTATTATGATTTTACCCAAATTGGTGACTCCTATTATTTTTGTATAGCTGATGTATCGGGAAATGGCGTTGCTGCAGCCATGATTATGGCCAATATACAGGCGTGTTTCCGACTGAACTTGAGAATAGGAGTACCTTTGGAGGAACTGGTAGACGCGCTTAATGATATTATTTATAAGAATGCAGGAGGGGAAGTGCTGGTTTCAGCTTTTTTTGGTAGGTATCAAGCCTCGAATCATCGACTTTATTACGTGAATGCGGGACATAATGCACCCTTCTTATTAAAACAAGGGGAAGAGCAGATTCAGGAGTTGCATGAAGGGACGACGATCCTAGGTGTCTTTGAAACGCTTCCGATTATGGAAAAAGGTGTCTTGGAAGGCTTACATGACTTCACGCTATTAGCCTATACCGATGGGTATATGGGGTATCGAGATCATCACGGAATAGCCCTTAATGAATTTGCTTTGGGAGAATTTTTTAAGAAGAATAGGAACTTACAGCCCAAGAAGCTGCATGAAGAGCTAAGGGGATTAATTAGTCGATTCACCCCAGAGAATGAAGCGGAGACGGATGATATTACGTTTATTAGCTTGCATCATGAGAAATGATTTCATAATCATTCGCCTTTCGTACGGCCGCGCCATTGGCGCGGCCGTACGATTTTAATTATTTATCCATGCGAACAACCTTAGGCTGAAAAGTACCTACAATATCCACCAAGCTATCCTGAAAACTCATGATTTCTTCGATATCCTTGTAAGCACCCGGAGCCTCATCGGTCCCTCCTCCAATAAGTGAGACTTGTTGGGCAGAAAGCTCCTTTTTGATACTGCTTTTGGTGAAGGTTTCCCTCGCATTTTTTCGAGACATCTTGCGGCCGGCTCCATGGGAGGCACTTTGAAGGCTTTCTTCATTTCCTTTTCCGGCAACGATATACCCTGCTGCAGTCATTGATCCAGGGATGATTCCTAGTACTCCTTTACCCGCAGGAGTGGCTCCTTTTCGGTGCACAATCAATTCTTCTCCGTTGGCTTGCTGCTCTTTCCATGCAAAATTATGATGGTTCTCTACTTTGGCAAGAGCCTTGAGGCCAAGTGCTTTGGACAGATGGTAATGAATCTGGTCATGGCAGGCTTTGGCATAGTCCCCAGCCAGGTTCATGGATAGCCAATAAGCTTGTCCTGCTTCAGACTGTAAGTCTAGCCAAGCAAGATGTCGTACTTGTGATGGGAGTGGAGTCGTCTCCATCGCCAACTTGGTGTAATATTGAGCAATAGTAGCCCCTAGACCTCTTGAGCCTGAGTGTGACAGTAATCCCATATATTCTCCTTCAGGAACACCGATAAGCTTTCCGTCAGTTACTTTTACTTGTCCAAATTCTACGAAATGATTGCCAGACCCTGAGGAGCCTAGCTGTTCGGCAGCTTTATCTCTTAATTTCCACAACATGGAATCTTGTCTGAAGCGGTCGTCTTCTAAAATAGGATGTTCTTGTGTAATATCTAACGCTTCGCCCATGCCGAAAGCTGTATGGTTTTTCAGGGCTTGTTGGAGTTGGTATTGGTAACGCTGCATATAGTTGGAAGGAACATTGTAAAGCGTCAGACACATTCTACAACCAATGTCGACTCCCACTCCATAGGGAATAATACTGTTTTGTGTTGCCAATACCCCTCCAATAGGAAGGCCGTAGCCTTGGTGCGCATCCGGCATCAGGGCACCGCGCTCCGCAATAGGTAAACGCATAGCGAGCTGCATCTGTTGGTATGCATTGCTACTGATATGCTTTCTGCCAAAGATATTGAAGGCTCCCTCTTCTTGCTTTCGTAAGACAATTTCTTTCTCTTCAAGAGAAGGTGTTTCTTCTATAAAGTGCTTGGCTAAGGATTGCCATATAGGGTCCTCTAAATATTTCTCTGGGGTGTTTTTGATATGTTTTAATAAGGTGATTTGCTCCTCTGTACTAGCGTGCTTTAGGTGTTTCTTCACTAAGGTTAAAGCGAAACTAATGGTCTGGTTGGAGCTATAATTAATTTTCCGAAGGTCTTTTCCTTTCAGTTTTGAATGGCCCATAATAAAGGGAATAGTCACTTTTGTTCATGATGTTGAATTGAGCTTCGCTCGTTCATGATGTTTAGTTGAGTTTATTGTTTTTTTGAAAGCTTCGCTTTCTATTTGATATGAAGGTGACTTAATCACCTCTACAAAGCATAGTTATTGAGCGAAGCTCAATTAAAACAACTAAAAACAATAAACTCAACTAAACATCATGAACGAGCGAAGCTCAATTCAACATCATGAACAAAAGCTTGATTAATACTAAATAAAATAAAGGATAAGTGGGTTTCTTGGATATGCAGAAAAGGGCGAACAAAAAGTTCACCGATTAAGAAACCTGAAAGAGTGGAATGTGAGGCAAATTATGCCGCACAAGTATAGTAACAATTCAACATGGCGACCTCCTTTTTTAATGATTAATGAAGGATAAAAATGATCGATTAAAAAATCTTCATTAAAATTAATAAAAATTGGTTAGGGAACCATTTTTATGATGAAAAAAAGATAAGGCCATGCCAATGGTCTAAATATTAAGTTTTTTGATAGAAATAAAGGTATTACTTCCAAACGGATAAAGGAGGAAGGAAGAAGGATAAAAGAATAGAAGCCTATGGGTAATAATCCTTCATCCTTCTTCCTTAAACCCCTTAAAAGTGGCACTTAACTATAAATTTACTTGGAGTTCAGTCCACTTGTGGCACGGCCTTACAGTGGTGTGATCCTATAGATTATCCTGCATAGGGTTCTACAAATTTTTCTTTGATCACAGGGTAAATATCCTCGTACTTGATCGCAATTCCCATCTCGGTGGTATTGCCAAATTCATTGTGTCTAAAGGCACCAAAGTAAAGCATCTTGCGAAGGTCAACCATACGATTATAAACCGCCATGATTCTTACCATATTCAACTTATACTCTCCTCTAAGAATGAAGAACAACCCCTTGAGAATATCTCGGTCCAAAAGTTTCTTGTGGTCTTCTGTTAGTACGCCTTCTTTTACTCTGTCTTCTGGGAATACATAGCAGTCCTTGGAAGGAGCAAAGTATTCATTAGCTACCGCCAAGAAGAACTCATCAGCTTTGGTCTGCTCATAAAGGTTGTATAGCGTCACTTTGCCAAAGTAGCCTTTAGAGTCTGGGTACTGTGCAAAGATGTATCCTAACCCATGTAGTACGTAGTCAATAGAGTAACGCTTATCCTTATTCTGGAAGTAAGGGTTGATAAAAGAGCGCCCTAGCTCGATCCATTGTTCTGTCTTCCAGTTTTCGGAGAAGTGGAAGTGATCTCCCATAGGACCATGCTCATAAGTACCTTTATTGTGGATGATATAGCGGTATCCTCCAATAATAGCACCTTTGATATCCGTATACTCAGGGTCTAGAATAACCAATTGCTCGGTTTCCTTATTAAAATCAAAATCGTCATAATCATTGGAACCAACGCCACCACCTTCATTTCTGAAGGCCCATTCTCTCATCACCGTAAGCATTTTCATGATTTCTGGTGCATCCTCCCACTTTAATAGGCAGATGATAAAGCTGGTATCTACGATCTGACAGTTTTGAGATTTACTTGCTTCTTTAAGCGCAGCCACTTCTGCAGCAAAAGCCTCAGGGTCAATGAACCCTTCTAGTTCTTGCTCAATTTGCTCTTCCGTTAAGAACGGAAATACTGGCATAGGGTTATATATATTCTTGTCAGGGTCCAAGTAGTTCTCTTTCTTGGAGTCCAATTGTTCAGCTACTAATATCTTTTTCACTTCATAAATGGTTTAACGTGACGATAAAAAATACTCAATAGGACAGAAGAAAAGCATTAGCTCTTTGGAGGAGTATATGCTACTGTTCTACGGTTGCTAGAAAGTCTGTTGATTGGAAGTCTGGAGAGTATAGAAACTCTTGCATCTTGTGCGCTTGGTTTCTAAGTTTCTCCTGAGAGTCTCCTTTTTCAACAATTGCATGAATATCAATAGGCTTAGAAAGGGTAAGGTTTATTTTCCCCTTGGCCGTTAAAAGTTCTTTTAGCTGAAATAAATTCTCTAAGGGAACATTTTTAAGTTTTTCGTAGCGCTCTCGAATCTTAGAGACTTTGTAGAAGAGCGGGCTGTTGGTACCGTCGATGTGCATCAAGACAATGGGACTATTGTACCTTTTGGCGTAGCTCAAGAATGAGGTTCGCCATTTTCGATCTCTAAGCTCTCCTTTTTCATTGTATCGGGAGTTTTTTCCTGCGGCAAAAAAGACTACTGCCTTTCCTTGCTGATAGGCTTCGTCAATTTGATTTTGATCTACTTTTTTGCGTCCTAAAGTATCTACAGGAATCACGAGATCTTTTAAAGGTTCTAAGCAGATCAAACGATTAGCTAAGATAACAATGTCTTTTCTTACTTTGGAAAGCGCAACAACAGTAGCAATGATGTCTGCTCCTCCAGGGTGATTGGCAACAATCGTTACAGGGCCTGTCTTCGGTAGGTTTTCACCATTATGTAGAACAGGTTCGACACCCACATCTTGGCTGATAGCCTCGATTAGTACGCTGTTTTTTTTCCCTCGATGTTTGTGTAGTAATTTATTGGCGTGCCCTATGTACATTAAAGGAGCACTGTTAAGGAAGAAATCTCCTAGTTTAATTTTCCACTCTGGCCAATGAGGCAACAGTAAACGGATAGATATTTCCTTTTTCATAGTAAATATGGTAAAATCTAAAGGGAACAAAAATGTGTATTTTTTAATAATTCTCCGATTAATACAATGCATTTTTAGAAAATAACAATCCTTTTGGAGAAAATATTAAACATATATTCACATTTCGTGGTCAATAGAGTAATGTAGCCCAATACTTTCTTTACGTTCCTGTGCGGCACGAATGATTAAGTAAGTGATCGTAATCATATTGCGTAGCTCTAGAAGAGGAACAGAAACAGTGGTTTTTTTATACAGTTCTTCAGTCTCTGCGTGAATAAGGGCAGTTCTTTTAAAGGCCCTTTTAAGTCGCTCATTGGAGCGGACAATTCCCACATAGTTACTCATCACGGACTTGAGATCTGCTCTACTTTGGGAGATTAAGACCATTTCTTCCGCTACGGTAGTTCCTTCTTTATTCCATTCAGGAATCTCTTCCTGGAAGTTGGTTTGAGGAACAAGCTCAAGTGCCGTTTCATAGGCGTTATGGGCATATACAACGGCTTCCAGTAAGGAGTTAGAAGCTAAGCGATTGGCGCCATGAAGTCCTGTATAGCTAGACTCTCCACAAGACAAAAGGTTATGTATACTCGTTTGTGCTTTTTGATCTACGACAATACCACCACATAAGTAATGGGCGGCAGGAGCGACTGGGATATAGTCTTTACTAATATCAATGCCTAATTGTAAACAATGGGCAAAGATAGAAGGGAAGTGCCCCAATAGCTCATCTTTGGAAATATGGGTAGCATCTAGCCACACATGCTCTCGTCCACTTTTCTTCATCTCGGCATCAATCGCTCTGGCGACAATATCTCTCGGAGCTAAGGACCCCCGGCTATCATAGTCCGGCATAAAATCTTTCTTATCAAAATTTCTAAGAATAGCTCCAGCACCACGAAGTGCTTCTGTGATCAGAAAGGCTCTGTCGCCATCAGAGGAGTGATAGAGGGCTGTAGGATGAAACTGAATAAACTCCATATCCTTGACCAGTCCTTTAGCCCGATAAGTCATAGCAATGCCATCGCCAGTAGCAATAGAAGGGTTTGTTGTGGTACGGTAGGCTTGTCCAATTCCTCCTGTAGCGAGTAGCGTTACTTTAGCTAGAATGGTTTCAACCTCTTCTGTTTGCTCGTTCAGGGCATATACCCCATAGCATTGTATATCATTTCTTCTGCGGGTAACATCTTCTCCCAAGTGGTGTTGGGTAATGAGGTCTACGGCAAAGTAATGGTCATGAAGTTGTACATTCTCGTAACTCTTGATGCGCTCCAGTAAGGCACGTTGTATCTCTTTTCCCGTTACATCCTTGTGATGAAGGATACGATGGTCAGAATGTCCTCCTTCACGGGCAAGTTTATATTCTCCACTTTCATGGCGATCAAACTGAGTGCCCCACTCAATAAGTTCCTGTATACGCTCAGGGCCATTTTCTACGACTAATCGAACAACCTCTTCGTCATTCAAGAAAGAACCGGCATCCAAGGTGTCCTGCACATGATTTTCATAAGAGTCCGAATGTTTGGTTACTGCAGCAATTCCTCCTTGTGCGTATTGCGTATTGCTTTCATCAGGATCCGACTTGGTCAAAATGCAGATGGAAGGCTTATGCTTCTCTTTTGAGAAATGTTCGGCAAGCTTTAAAGCGTAGCTTAAACCTGCAATTCCGGAACCGATAACCAAATAGTCTATGCGCATCGTTAGTGGTATATTAAGTGAAGTGTATGGCGTTTAGTCGGGAAAAACATATAACGTGTTTCCGTTCAATACTGTCGTAGTTTACACGGAGTAAAAAGTAGAATCCTTACAGTAAAAAAAGGCCGCACCATTGGCATTGATGACCATGTTGCGACCTGTCTTTATTTTGTGTTAGAAAGTATCCCTTCTTAAGAAAGCTCGAACATGCGTTGAATGGACCCGATGGCTTTCAGTCGAATATCTTCAGGGACTTCTACCGCAGGGTATTCATATTTCAGGCAGTTGTATACTTTCTGTAGTGTATTCATCTTCATGAAGTGACATTCGCTACAAGCACAAGTGTTGTCTTCATTGGCTGGAGCAGGAATCAAGGTTTTGTGTGGCACAGCTTGCTGCATCTTGTGCAAGATACCAGCTTCTGTCGCTACGATGTATTCCTCATTGTCATCTTCCTGAACGTATTTCAGTAGCCCTGCCGTAGAACCGATATAAGAGGCGGTTTTCAGTACAGGCATCTCCGACTCAGGATGGGCGATAATTTTTGCTTTAGGATGTTGTTTGTGTAGCTCAATCAGCTTGTCTACCGCAAATGCTTCGTGTACGACACAAGCACCGTCCCAAAGAAGCATGTCCCTTCCTGTTTCTTTCATAATATATTTCCCCAGGTTTTTATCTGGAGCAAAGATGATCTTCTCATCTTTTGGCAAGCTGTTTACAATCTTCAGCGCATTGGTAGAAGTGACGGTAATGTCCGTATAGGCTTTTACTTCTGCCGATGAATTGATGTAGGTGATCACCGTATGGTCTGGGTGTGCTTCTACAAACTCCTTGAACTTGTCTGCAGGTGCAGACTCAGCCAAAGAACATCCTGCTTTAAAGTCAGGAAGAATAACCTTTTTGTTCGGGTTGATTATCTTAGCAGTTTCAGCCATGAAATGAACGCCCGCAAACAGGATAATGTCAGCGTCTACTTCAGCGGCTTTTTGAGAAAGTGCAAGGCTGTCTCCTACAAAGTCAGCAAGGTCCTGTATTTCTGGAATCTGATAATAGTGAGCCAGAAAAACAGCATTCTTTTCTTTTTTTAGACGTGTGATTTCCGCCTTGAGGTCAATCTCCCCTACAGGAGTATCTACATATCCTAATTGGTCTGCAGCTCCTTTAATTTCATCTGTTAGCATAACCCTTTATCTATAATTGAGTTTGTATGTCTTTCAAGAATATGTGCAAATTTATAAAAAATTGAATTTTCGGACTTAATTTTCATTAATAGATTTCTGTTATTTTGCCAAATGGACGAACTAAAACACTTACTGGAGCTAATTCACCTCGAAAAAGAGGAGGATTTGAAGCAATATGAGAAGGAGATCTTGAATACTCCCCTGCACATTCGTAAGCAGAAGGGGACCTGTTGGCATCCTGTAGAAGTGGCAGGGGCTCAAATTGAAGCTGGAGAACAATATCATATTTCGTTAAAGCGCCTGACTCATATGGATACCCCCCATGTTTTTCAGACAGGAGGTAGTGTCACGTTCTTTGCCGGAGGGGATGATGATAGAAAGGATAAGCAACTGAGAGGGGTGGTGGTTGCTGTAGATAAGTCGGAAATGAAAATTGCTGTAGGGGCAGATGAGTTACCTGATTGGCTATATGAAGAAGAAGTAGGGGTAGATATGCTTTTTGATGATGTAACCTATAGGGAGATGAGGCATGCCATCGAACAGCTGATGCAGTTGGAAGAAGGGAGGACGCAAGTGTTAAGGGATATCCTTTTAGGAGTAAGGAAAGCTTCATTTACCCCCGTAACCATCGTATCCAAACCCGAATTGTTAAATGATAAGCAGATAGTGGCTTTGGAGAACATTCTTTCTGCAGAAGACATTGCAGTGGTTCATGGCCCTCCCGGAACGGGAAAGACCACTACGTTGGTGCAATCTGTTAAGATTACCCTGGAGCAAGAGAAGCAAGTGCTGGTGACTGCACCAAGCAATACGGCCGTAGATCTTCTGACAGAGAAGTTAGCAGAGAAGGGAGTAAAGGTATTGCGTTTGGGAAATCCTGCCCGTGTCAATTCCGTAGCCTTGGATTATACGTTGGAGGAACAACTGAAGGGACATATGGATTATAAGTTCCTTAAAAAATTAAGGAAACAGGCCGATGAGATGAGACGGGAAGCATTAAAGCATAAACGTAACTTTGGACGAGAGGAAAGAGAACAAAGGAAGCAGCTCCTTCGGGAAGCAAAGGATATACTGAAGGATGCCCAACGTGTAGAATACTATATGATTGAAAGCCTGATTGAGCAGGCGCAGGTGATCACGGCTACCTTAGTGGGAAGTGTCAGTAAGTATATCCGTAAAAGACGTTTTTCTACGGTATTTATTGATGAAGTGGCGCAGGCGCTGGAGCCAGCAACCTGGATTCCCATCCTTAAGGCAGATCGTGTGGTCTTTGCTGGGGACCATTGTCAGTTACCTCCTACCGTAAAATCCTTCCTTGCTGAGAAAAAAGGACTGGGGATATCCCTATTTGAAAAAGTAGTGAAGCGTCATCCCGGGGCTGTGGTAATGTTAGAAGAGCAGTACCGTATGAACCAGCAAATCATGGAATTCTCTAATCAGGAGTTTTATAAGGGGGAGTTAAAAGCGCATGCTACGGTGGCTTCTCAGGTATTGAACAAAGAAGGTAGTAAACTGTTAAGTACAGCAGTGACCTTTGTTGATACCGTAGGAGGGGGGTATGATGATAAACGACACCCTGATAGCTTGAGCTTTTACAATGAGGAAGAAGCGACACTTTTGGTACAGACCCTCGAACAAATGCTTACCGAGTTGCCAGAAGGTGAAACGAAGCCTAGTATTGGCCTAATCTCTCCCTATAGAGCGCAGGTAAGTTTGTTAAAGGAATTGGTTTTGGGCTCAAAAGTGTTGGAAGAGTGGAGGGAGTATATACAAGTACACTCCGTGGATGGTTTCCAAGGACAAGAAAAGGATATTATAGCCATCAGTATGGTACGATCCAACGCTGAAGGGAAACTAGGCTTCCTGAATGATACCCGTCGTATGAATGTAGCTATGACCAGGGCGAGGAAGAAGCTATTGATGATTGGAGATAGTGCGACGCTTTCTTCTCACTCTTTTTATCAGGACTTGATGGAATATGTGCAGGAAATAGAGGCGTATCAAAGTATTTGGGAATAATGTGGTACTGCTTATCGTTTCAATTAAGTTTGAGTATTTATCCGTCATACCGCTAGTTCGCTCTGTTGAGTGGCACTGCGTGCCGTTGAGTAGAGCTCCGCTCTGTTGAGATATGCTTTGCACGTTGAGATTTTGCAGTACTGCTCTTTCTCAAAAGTCCGAAGGGCTACTCAACCAGCGGCGTAACCGACGCCATGTAATGGACTCAACTGTCAGTTATTTATTCAACCTTAATATAAACGATAACCGATAACCGATAACCGAGGAGTTATGCAAAATAAGATTGGACAACGAAATATTGCTCCTACAGGAGAATGGGTACAACCTCATTGTATGATCGTAGTATTTCGAGAGGAGGATTATACTATAGAAGCGATTAGTGAGAATGTCCCTAAGTTTTTTTACCATTCATCGGATGAACTGATAGGCTATCATCTTTCTGTTTTATTGGATGAACAGCGGATGATTTATGTACGAGAATTATTGCATTCTGTAACCATGAATCAAGTGTCGCCTATGAATATCAATATTCACCGAGAAGGGAAAGACTACCTTTTTTATTTACAGGTGAATAAGTATCAGGATCAGGTGGTACTGGAGTTTGAGTTGCAGCCAGTCAAGCAGTGGGATGCTAAAATGAACCCTTATGTGCTCTTGAATCGGGCCGTTGGGCGTATGCAGTCTGCAAGTTCTTTGGGAGAACTGCAGCAAGTCGTGGTAGAGGAGTTGGTGAGGTTAACACAGTTTGATCAGGTTGTTTTACTGCAAAAAGATACGGAGGATAGTGCTCAGGTAATCGCAGAGGTGAATAATGGGAAGTTAGAACCCTTGTTGGGGAAAAAGATTACTCACTGTATAGATAAGGATCGCAAGTTTTTCTTCTCGGGAGATTTACAGTCGGGTATGGTTGCGGTTCTCGCAGAGGAAGGGACTGATGTTGAGGGGGTGTTACAGCATACTGTTGGAATAGCTATTGGTTGTCCAGAATACCAGCAATCGGTGCAAAAGGCAGGGTTAACGTCTGTCATGGCGATTCCTTTATTGCAAAATGGAGTGCTTTGGGGAGAGCTGATAGGACTAGGAAAACAGCGGAAGTATCTTTCTTATGAACAGCGAAAAGTGAGTGAGTTGATTACACAGGTTTTCGATTCTCAACGATTGCTTAAGGAACAGGAAAGAGTACAAGAAAAGGCACAGGCAAAAAGTGCCTTATTGAATCGTTTATTGGAGTCTATTAGTAGTAAGACGTCTTTTCTGGAGGCAGTAAAGGAGCAGCCTTCTCCTTTTTTATCATTGGCGGAGGCTACTGGAGCTGTCATTTGTTTGAGTGGAGAAGAGTATACCTTTGGAAAGGTACCTCCGGTAGAGCAGCTTCGATGGTTAAAAGAGTGGTTAAAAGGAGCGTTTCAGGATGCTTTTTTTATTACGGATAATATTGCCTCTTTATTCTCAGGGTTAGATCAAAAAGACTTTAGTGGACTATTTGCTGCCTCTTTAGGTGAACAGAGGGGAATGATTATATGGTTTAGGCCAGAAAAACAGCAGGTGTATACACGTCGTCCTTCTTTATTGTCCATTGAGGAGAGCAAAGAGGTTTCTCAAGGTTATTCGCTTCCTTGGGATAGTATTACCATACAGTATCTTAAGGAATTACACAAGATTATTGGAGAGTCCATGTTCCGTTATCTACAGGAACAGGAGGAGCAAAATGCTCGCTTCCGCCACATGCTTCGGAATGCCTCGGACATTATTACCATTTATGAAGAGGACTTGAGTATTCGTTATATTAGTGATTCAGCGCATCATATTTTAGGTTTTGATATACAGCAACTACAATGTTGTTGGAAGGATTTAATTCATCCGGAAGATCTTCCTGTATTGGAAAATACTGTGGAACGAGTAAAAAGGA
The DNA here is from genome assembly GCF_039543525.1 of Algivirga pacifica. NCBI lineage: Bacteria > Pseudomonadati > Bacteroidota > Cytophagia > Cytophagales > Flammeovirgaceae > Algivirga > Algivirga pacifica. The sequence continues at coordinate 207,109 of NZ_BAABJX010000020.1, read as the reverse complement.
TGGAGAATGCCAAGGAAGTGTTGGTATTCAGGATGATGCATATTAACGGAAATTATCTATTCATCGAAAGTGTGTTCCAGAACTTGTTGAATGAACCCAACATACAAGGAATACTTTCCAATAGTCGTGACATTACGCATCACGTACATGCCCAAAAGCGATTGCAGAAGTTTGAGGTAGCCATTGAAAGTAGTAGTAATGGAGTACTGATTATTGATAATAATGAAGAAGCAAGGTATCCCGTCTCTTATGCCAATCCAAGGTATGCAGAACTGCTGGGTATACCTTTAGAGGATACACTAGGTAGGCCATGTCAGCTGTTTGAACTAGAGGGAGATAACCAAGCACAGGTCAATAAGTTGAGAAGGGCCTTGGAGCATACCGATAGGGCAGAGGTCAGCATGAGACTGTATAGAGGGGAGAAGCCTTTTTGGATGACGGTACAGATTTATCCTGTAGAAGATGAGAAAAAAGAGGTCAGTAATTATATCGTCTTGTTGATTGATACGACCTACCAGAAGAAAGCCGAGCAGAAGTTAAAGGAGTTTGCTGACAAGGTTTATAAGAGTAATGAGGAATTGCAAACTTTTGCATATGTAGCCTCTCATGATTTGCAAGAGCCGCTGCGTACCATATCGGGCTTTAGTGAGTTGTTGAGTACGGTATATAAAGAGCAGTTAGATGAGGAAGCGCAAGAGTACCTTTTTTATATCATGCAAGGAACGCAACGTATGAAGTCCTTGATACAAGATTTACTGCAATTTTCCAGAGTGTCTACGGCCAATAATGAAACAAGGCAGGTGGACCTGAATAAGGTGGTGCAAGAGGTAGTCAAAAGCTTACAGCTGCAGATTGAAGAGACAGGAGCAGTATTAACGATAGGAAAGTTACCGGTAGTGGAAGTCAATGAAACATTGATGGCCCAGGTCTTTCAAAATCTTATCAGCAATGCGCTAAAATATAGGAAGGAAGATACAGTACCTCAGGTCAATATAGGGTGTACATTGACTGATAAAGGAGAGGAGTTTTTTGTGGAGGACAATGGTATCGGTATTCCATCTCAGTATCATGATCGTATCTTTGTGTTATTCCAGCGTTTGCATACCCTAGATACCTATCAGGGAACAGGAATAGGACTGGCCATTTGCAAGAAGGTGGTAGAGCTGTATGGAGGAAGAATAGGCGTCTCTTCTGAGGAAGGAAAAGGAAGTAGGTTTTATTTTAGCCTAAACAATTAAGAGGAGTTGGTAGTTTTGAATCTTTTAATTTGAAAAAAAGAGATGGAACGCAAAATCAATATTTTTTTGGTGGAGGATCATTATCCGGATATCGTGATGATGAAAAAGGCGTTTGAACGAAATGACTTGCAAGTGAGTATGTCTATGGCCAGGGATGGAGAGGAGGCTATAGCCTACTTGAAACGTTCAGAAACAGAACAAACGGTCATCATGCCGGATCTGATTATTTTGGATATTAACTTGCCCAAACGGTCGGGGTATGAAGTATTGCAGGAGGTGAAAAACTCAGCAAGGTTGTCACTTATTCCCGTATTGATACTCACTTCCTCTAAGGCCGAAGAGGATATTCGTAAGTCTTATCAGATGCAAGCGAATACGTATATGATGAAGCCAGAAAGTTTGAAGGAGTACGATGCGATTGTACAGGGAATTAAGTCTTTTTGGTTGAAAGTAGTGAATGATTGATTCAGTGCATGCTATGGAAGTATTATATATAGAAGATAATCTGGCAGATGTAAAGTTGTTAGAGCATAGATTGAAAAGAAGTGGATTGAGCCATCTCCGCTTACAACATGCCACGACCATTAAACAGGCCTCTGAAATGATAAAGCAGCAAGGGATAGAACTGATTTTGCTGGATTTATCCTTACCTGACGCCAGAGGGCTGGAAGGGTTGACTTATTTGAAAAATCAGGTAGACTTACCTATTGTCGTTTTGACGGGTAATATTGACCGTACCGTGGGAGTAGAGGCTATCCGGAATGGCGCTCAGGATTACCTGGTAAAAGGAGAATATTCTGAAGAGATGTTAGATAAGGTCTGCAGCTATGCAGTTGAACGTTTCTCTATTCATAAGGCATTAAAAAATACTTTGGTACAGTTGGAAGAGGAGAAAAGGAAGGTGGAGGTCAAAAGCAGGCAAATTAATGCCATGACTAGTTTACTGGTCAATGATCTCAAAAATCCGGTCAATGCCATTACTAACTTAGCCAATCTGTTGTTGGATACGAAGCTTACAGAAGAGCAAGAGCGTTATATACAACAGATTGACCGTTCCTCTTCTTCGATGTTGGATCACTTGCTGTCGATGATTGAAACGACGGAGTTTAATAAGGGAAAGGTGAATGTGGATTTGGTAGAAGATAATCCTATTTATACCGTGAATGCAGTGATTGATGGATTCTTGTTGGACGCCTTCCAACAGAATGTCATCATTGATGTAAAGTATGGAAAGGAACAACCATTGGCATTGTTTGACAAAAAAGTATTACAGCAGTTATTGAATGCCTTGGTGAAGTTTTTCTTGAATCATGTACAACATGCCGGTCGATTACAGTTTGACGCAGAGGAAACTGAAGGGTTGTTTAAAATTATTGTACAAAGCAAAGGAATTTTTATAGAGAATGATGAGTTATTAGACTTTTTAGGTGAGTATCTTTCGGACGAACAAATGCAAGAGGCTGATCAAAAGATGGTGGAAGGCTATCAATTCCAGCGTGCCAGAGAGCAGCTTAGATCAATTGGCGGTAGTTTGCAGGCAAAAGCAGTGAAACCTGGCCTGTTTGCATTTGAAATTTATTTACCATTGAGTGTCTAGTTTATTGTAGTTAATATGGAAATGGAACCATTGTTTGCAGGTTTGGAGCAGTCAACCCTTTATCAGCTATTCATCACGTTATTTCTGATTTTATTGGGGTTGTCTTTTAGGAAGTTGAATAATAAAGTGATTGCACATTATGCAGAGCGCAATCAGTATATGCCCAACCGGGTGTTTTATATCCGAAAAGTTTCGGGGATTATCCTACTGATTATTTTTGCAACGGCCATTGCTATTGTCTGGGATCTATCTTTGAGAGGGCTGTCACTTTACTTCGTTTCTTTCTTTACGGTGGCAGGGGTTGCTTTATTTGCTTCTTGGTCGATGATTAGCAATATCACGGCTTCTTTGATTTTGTTCTTTAATTATCCTTTTAAAATAGGAGAGGTGATTCGTATTCAGGATGGAGATAACTCCATCGAAGGAGAAGTTACTGACATTAACCTATTTAATATTAGAATATTAACGGTAGAAGGAGGGGAGGTCTCTTACCCTAATAACTTGGCACTACAAAAGCCAATTATTAATAAAAGTAAGGTGAAAGATCTAGCAGCAGGACAGTAAGTTACTGTTTTCTAAGTGGATTATTTGAAAAGTATAGTAGGGACATGTTACTGCTGTGTCCGGCCAGTTCATTTTCAGCAGTTATACGAAAGATAATACAAACCTGCGCTACCGCAGGTTTTTTTATGTGGTTTCAAATTGTACTAAAAAAGGAAAAAACTGTTTTCATCTGCGATATGTCATAGAATATCGATTTACGGTATCCTATATTTGTAACAGATCGTTGAAAGACATCTTATTAAAATTCTTCAATCAGCTGGCAAGTGTGTGTTCAAATCTATGCGATTTGATGTTATTTTGTAAGGCGAATTTACCACCAATTCAATTATTTGGAAAAAATCCTGCTCTCGGCAGGATTTTTTTTGTTTACTCCTTACTGGGCTCTAACCCAAGCAGTAATTTTGCTGACTTGACAATCGCTTAAGGGAGAGCCAGAGGGAGGCATTGGGCTATATCCTTCTGTTTTGGTAATGGCTCCAATTAATAAACCTTCAGCTCCTTTGGAAGTGTTTTGTGCGACACTGAGTACTTTCTCTTCTGTAGAAAGGTCAATGCCACCTCTTTGGGTATTTTCAGAGTGACATGACAAGCAGTTGCTTTGGAGGATTGGCTTGATATCCAGGTCGTAAGAAAGTGAAGTGGTGTCGCAGTCAGGTGCCGTAACTACAGGAGTTTGCTTTTTTATCCATATACTGAGTTGTGTGATGTCACAGTCACTAAAAGGAGACGACTCTTCAGGGGGCATCTTTAAAAATCCTTTTACTCCAGTAATAGCTCCAAGTAAGAGCCCAGGATCGCCTTTGGATTGATCCAAGGCTACTTCTATTACTTTTTCTTCTGTGCTTAGATCAATTCCTGCGGAAGGGTTAGAGGTATTGTGACAGCTCACACAACCATTGAGCATAGGTTGAATGTGTGTGCTATACGTAATGTTTATAGTATCACATGCGATCTCTTGGATAGGCTCTAAAGTGGATACCCAGGTGCTTATTTTTTCGATATCACACTCTGAAAGCATGCTGTTGTCATCAGGGGGCATTTTTGAGAATCCCGGTAAACCCTGAATCGCTCCAAGAAGTCGGCTAGTATTTTCTTTGCTGAAATCCAATGCAACAGCAGCAACAGCCTCTTCGGAATCTAATACAATACCTCCTTGAGGATTGCTTTGGTTGTGACAACTTACACAGCTAGAGAGAATAGGCCTGATATCTCCATCAAAGACGAGATTCTCCGTGTTACAGCGATCAAAAAGCTCCTCTTGATTATTGGATTGACAGGCACTTAGAAACAGTATGCTCAATAGAGTAGCAGCAATAAAAAGTGTTTTCATATGTCAGTAAAGTATAGATGTTGATATATGCCTTATACAACTGCTTATGCTATGGTTTGTTTTTCTTTCTCTCAATTTGCTTGAATCGAGTTGATTTGTTCATTAGAGTGAGTTAATTTTCAATGATCAATTTTCAATTTTTAATTAAAATGAATCACCCAAAAAGACTGCTGAACTAGTCCTAGCGTATATTAATTATTGAAAATTAATCATTGATCATTAGAGTTTATCACGGTTAATTGTTTATAAGCAGGGAAAAGTAGTGAACTGGTTCAAGAGTTCAAATTCCGAACGAGGTACGAGTACGGAATTGCTCTTGGACCAAGCGGTTTACTATCTCAGTCAAGTCTAATGCGTACTGCGCTAGTCCAAGAGCGTATTGATAGTCGTCCCTCCTATCAATACTGAACTCTTGAACTAGGAGCATATTTTCTACCCATACGAAACTAACCGTGATAAAGTCTATTGAAAATTAAATTCTACTACACCCGTATTATACTCACAAAGCATCAATTTCACTGCTCACTGCTCACTGCTCACTGCTCACTGCTCACTGCTCACTGCTCCATAGCATGCAGGGAATCATTCAAGGTAGCCATTTTTTCATAATACGCCGTGAGTGTTTTTTGTAGAATGACATCTTTTGCATTATGATCTTGGATCTCCTTTTCAAATAGCTCTAGGTCCTTTTTTAAGGAGGGCTTTTTTCGATAGCTTAACTCCTTATAAATAACAGGAAACTGCTGTTCCATATATAGGTTGACAGCATCTTGTGTCTCTTTTTTTAGTAAGCTGTCCATTTCCAAAGACATGACAATATTTTCTTCCTCGATATATCCTTTTAGCTCGTGGATTACCTTTTGATGGTAATAAGCATTGATTTGTGTCTTCAAGGCTTCTTGATCATAGGTCATATTGTGGACGTAAGCTTGTATGTCCTCTGTAAACAGACTTAGCAGAAAACCGGCGATAAAGGAAAGTACTGGCGCGATTAAGCTAATTTTCTTGAAGAATGCTTCTTGCTTTTCTTTTTCTTGTTTATGGTATAACTCTTGATAACCACCATTTTCTATGAAGCTTTCACTTTGCTTGGTGGGTAAGAATTTACCATTCTTGATAAAGTGACCTTCTTTTTCTTTGGTTTGGGATGATAGATAGTCTTGTTCCTCTGTAATAAGAAAATCTCTGACCATGGGCTGTAAGTATCGCTTACGAAAGAGTTCCTGAGTGGTATCGACCTGTAATCCATGACCATCTTGTGAGGTTAAGAAATTAAGTAGCTCCTGATTAATTCCCATATAACGATCATTGATCAACGACCCATGTTCTCTTTCGCCAATCAGTAGAATACTAGAAGGAAATGTAGCAGATTGGGTTTGCAGCAACTTTTTGTGGTGGTCATTGATGATATACTTAAGAATAGCATCTCTGATAATTGCATCTTTTTTATGGATAGGCATAAGGAGGTTGGTTTTTGGGTATAAATAAAAACCCCCAATCATTGCTGAAAGGGGGCTGTTTTACTGCTAATGTAAAAATTACTCAGCAGCTTTTTCTTCAGTAGTTTCTTCAACTGCTTCAGCAGCTTCCTCAGTAGCCTCAACAGCTTCCTCAGCAACAGCTTCAACCTCAGTAGCAACTTCCTCTGCAGCTACAGCAGTAGAGTCAGCAACTTCTTCTACTACTTCTTCAGTAGCTTCTGCAGCAGTAGCAACAGTAGCAGCAGCTTCTTCTTTTGCAGTTTCAGTAGTTTGAGCTTTTTCACAAGAAGCGATACCCAACATTAATGCAGCGCTTAAAGACAAATAAATAGTACGCATAATATGATGTTTGTTTTGGCATACCTCTAACCAGCAGGAAAAGGTATACGATTGTAAAAAAAAAAGAAAAAATAAAATATAAGTGGTCGTATCAATCAATTGATACCAACTATTTTCAGTTAAAATAAATGCGTCTTTTTGTGTTATTCTGAGTGTGAAAATACAATAAATTTTCTGTATAAAAACAATATCAGAATAAAAGTTCGCAATTTATTTATATTTAATCTATTAAATAAAGGTTTTAACTCTCAATAAAGAATCATCCGCATAGATGTTCAATAACTGTGCCTAAAATGATTTTTGTATCACTTTAAGATGAAAAATTATTGAGAATAGCAGTTTCACTCTGTTATAATGAGGAAGGTTAGGACGGTTGCCTACGCCAGTAGAGGTTGTTCATCATATTTAGTGGCAATTGCTCCGCTATTGCGTTCATAATGTTTAGTTAATCTTGTGATTTACCTCAATGGAGGTTCCAGACAAATGCTGAACATTATGAACGAGGGAAGCTCCAATGTTGTCAACTTAAGGAAATAGTGTATATAGAAAGCGTAGTGCAAACTCGCTTCAGGTCGTAGGGAGGACCCTACGACCAGTTTCTACCTTTTTTACTTTCAGCTTAAATTGACAGCATTGAGCGAAGCTCTACGTCATGTAGCGGTATGAACAAAAGTGTTCCGGGCAAGTTCTTAGCTTTTGCGGATTTTATTCAGACTCTTGGTTTTGCCAAATAATTCTTCTGACTTTTTATTGTATGCTAAAGCGGCTTCTTCAGGAGTAGGGAAGCTCCCTAAAGGAATAGGCTTTCTATCTTTATAGATGACCGCTCGGAATTTGTTACGCTCTTTGAATACTCCTTTGTATCCTGTTTTATTGTGCGTCACCTTGGAGTTTCTTTTTATGTCAGCACGATTACTCCACTCCAGATTCTTGAGACGACAATCCAGCTTGTTTCCATTTTTCATCTTGACTAAGTCGCCTTTTCTATTTTCAGTCGCCTCCAGAAATTTCTCCGCGATGAACTTATGCAGGTAGATGGTTTCTGTTTTATATTTTCCATCATTCTGTTTCCATGATTTTTGAAAGACAGCTCTACCAGAGGAGTGTTCTCTAAGGTTGTGCAGGAAATTGATACTTTGTAAGTAGGGATTGGATTTTAGGTGTTCGTAAATATTTCCATCCATTACGACTTCATTGGGAGAGTTTTTAAGTTGTACTTTGACTAGCATAGGGATGACGATTAAAATGAGTATCGTGGTTAAAAAAATGAGGGCAGCAAGTAATGTATGAAGAGCCGCTATTTTAGGTCTTGTTTATCTTTTAGTTGCTTTTCCTTCTCTTTGTTGATGCGTTTAGCTTCTTCATGTTTCTCTTTCCCTTCTTTCCAACACTCTAAAGAGATTTCAACAACTTCTTTCTTTTTCTTTAGTGTGATGTTCTCAAACTTTCCTTGTTTTTTGACCCCTGCTTTATTCTTGGTTTGTGTAGAGGCTTTGGAGTAGCCTAATTCTTTTAGCTTTTCTGAGATCTTCAGGAAAAGAGCCCCTATTTTCTGATCTTCGGTTTCTCGAATCAATTGATTGCGATAGTTCATCAGGTTACCTAAAATAAGGCTATAGTCTTTGGTGCCCAGTTGACGTAAATCTCCTGGGTAATTTTTTCTTCTTCTCATCTTGATAGAGGAAAGGGTTGCGTTAAAAAAATAGATTTTAATGTATTATGAACGTCTTCTGTGAATACACAATAAAATAATATAATATGTCGCTAAAATTCAATTTAGTAATATGTAATCCATGAAAATTACCTACTGTGTGTGTAAAAATTCATAAAGCATATAAAAAAAAGAGGCATTTGAAATTAGATTCAAATGCCTCTTCTTATTTTTTTATGCAAGGATTAAACTCCTTTTTCGATGGTTTGCTGTACATTTTCCATGGCTTCCATACGTTTTAGTAATGGAGGATGAGAGTAGTGGAAAAATACATAAGCAGGATGAGGAGTAAGGTTGCTTAGGGAGTCTACTGTCAGCTTTTTAAGGGCAGCAATTAAGTCGATCCCACTAGAAGTACGAGTGGCATATTCATCCGCTTCGTACTCATTTTTTCTAGAGAAGACATACATCAACAGATTGGTAAGAATCGACAGTGGGCTATAAAGTAAGCTAAAGGCTAGCAACCCAAGGTGAAACTTGTGTTCACGTCCTCCCAGGGCAATAGACAAAGCTTCCATGTCAATCACCAAACTGAGGAGGTATAATGTGATCAGCATATTAATCCCTGTAATGAAGATGTTCTGAAGCGTATGTTTTTTCTTGTAGTGGCCAACTTCGTGTGCCAATACTGCGACAATTTCTTCTTTTGATAGTTTTTCGATCAGAGTGTCGTAAAGAACGATGTTCTTACTGCTTCCCAAGCCACTAAAGTAGGCATTGGCTTTGGTAGAACGTTTGGAGCCATCTACAACCATGATATTCTTAAGTGGAAAGTCTACTCCAGCAGCATAGGTTTCAATAGCTGATCGTAACTCACCATCTTCCAAAGGAGTTAGCTTATTGAACAAAGGAACAATAAGGTTGGTGTAGAACATGGTCATCAATAAGGCAAAGCCCATGAAAATTGCCCATCCATAGGCCCAGAAGTACGCTGGGTTGGTTTGATAAAACCAAATAAATGCACTTAGTAAAGCTCCTCCTACTAACGCACCCAATATCCAACCTTTGATTTTATCTCCAAGGTAGGTACCAATGGTCATCTTGTTAAAACCAAATTTCTCTTCAATAACGAAAACATTATAAAGTTCGAACGGGATACTGATCACATCACTGAGTAAAGTGATTACACCAAAAAACAATAAAGCTTGTAGGGTGATATCTGTTGTAATTCCAGAAATGATTTGATCGACCCATCCATAGCCTCCAAAAAGAAGCATTCCCATTGTAAACAGGTATCCTACCAGGCTACTCCAAAGACCAAACCTAGTCTTGACAGCAGCATATGCTTGTGATTTTTCGTATTTATCTTCTTCGTAAATGCCCTTCAGTTTCTCAGGAAGGGGCTGCTTCATGTGTCGCCCATTCAGGTGCGATAAAATACGCTCCAATAAAAATTCCGCAGTGACAATAGCGATAATAGCGTACAATAATATTTGTTCCATATATGATTTTTGATAGTTAATGACTGATGTTCTACAAATATACCGCTCTTATGGAGTACATAAAAGTGAACCCTAAAATTCCCCTCAGGATATCCAAAAAGGCCTTTGTGAGCAACCTATGTTAGAAGTCATTCACAAATGGAAACTTATTGGATTATGAAGGGGTTTTGAAGATAACGAATAAATAGTTATCCAAAAACAATTTACTATGAGGTACTTGAGTTTGCTAACGGCTTTTCTACTCTTACACTTTTCAGCATATACCCAAGTGAAAGAGTCTTATCCAAGAAGTGATGTGGTGGAGCAATTAATACAAGAAATCCAAACACCACAGACGTTTGCTTATCCCTTACCTCCAACAGAGGATTGGGCTGTTTCAGATACATTAAATGATTTTCAGTTTTCCTCAGCAGCTTATTCTGTAAGAGGGATAGCAACAGCTGAAGTATCCTCAGAAGTATCCATGATTGAAATGTCAGAGGAATTAAAGCCTTATTATGAACAGGCTAATGAGGTAGGAGAACAGGTCGAAGAGATTAAAAATGAAAAGTATATTACCCCTTACACTACGGTGACGCCAAATTTTGAGTTTCGTAAAGAGTACGAGGTGATCGGTAAATATTCCACCTATTATTCTGATGGGAATTTTATCTACATCAATGGGACCAACCGTATTTATAGTGATAAGGAAGTGCCCCCTTTCCGAATGGCAACGATCACTTTCTAGTGATTTTACCACTATATAAACTTTCTTTCAACAGTTTGATTCTGGCAGTAGGAGACCTTGTTCTTCTGCTGCTTTTTTGTTGAATCGTTAAACAAATCAACTCATCATGTAATAATGAAATTCAACGATTCAACAATTCAACAGCCATTAGCCCTTAAAGACTTGTTGCTCAATGAGGCCAATCAATATATGGATCACTTTGATGTGTATCTCTTGAATACGATCAGCAAAACCAAAGTGAGGTACACGGATCTCTATATCGGCCAGTTGTCCTAGTTTTCCTCCATCTTTTCCGGTGAGTACAACTGTTTTCATACCTTTTTTTGCGGCAGCTTGTACCGCATGAATGACATTGGCTGAATTACCACTAGTACTGATGCCCAGTAAGACATCTCCAGAGAAACCCACTCCTTCTACATATCGGGAAAAGATATAATCAAAACCATAGTCATTGCCCACACAAGACATATGGCTGGGATCCGCAATAGCAATAGCTGCCAGGGAGGGACGTTCCTCACGATAGCGGCCGGTTAGCTCTTCTGCAAAATGCATGGCATCGCAATGAGAACCTCCATTACCACAAGAGAGAATCTTTCCGTTATTTAATAGTGCCTGACTCATCAATAGTGCAGCACTTTCGATACGTTGTAGGTTCTCCGAGTCTTCTAAGAATGCTTTTAATACCCTTTGGGCTTCCTCTAATTCTCCTTGAATGAATGCTTGATAATTCATAATCTTCAACCGCTTCAGTTTCTAGGGACCTTTTTTATAGTCTCTCAAGTATGGTTTAAATCAAGTGGCAAGATAAAAAATCATTTGTTGATAATGTTTATGATGCCGAAAATGTTTGCTGTATACTATTATTAACGCCAAGTCCAAATGGTTGCCTTTTGACGAAATATTTTGGCTTACAACTAATAACGTAAAAGCCATGACGGAAAAACAAAATTCTTTAAAGAGATCAGGTTCAAAAGAACAACCCAGAGAGAAACTTTTAAGAACCGGGTTAAAAGCAATGACTGATGCAGAACTATTGGCTATTATTCTTGGAGCAGGTAGTAAAGGAGTGTCTGTTTTACAGTTAGGAGAACAGCTTATGGAATCGGCGGGGGGAGATCTTCATAATTTGGCGCGTATGACCACAGAAGAAATGAGTAGTTTACATGGTGTGGGCACAGTAAAGGCTTTAGTGGTTCGCAGTGCCTTAGAGCTTGGAAGAAGAAATCGTACATTACCTAAACAGAATAATCGTATTAAAATAGAAAACTCTCAGGTGGTCTATGAGTTAATGGCGCCTCAACTACTTTATTTACAGCATGAGGAGTTTTGGATTATTTTGTTGAATCGGTCCAACGAAGTATTACATCAGGTACAGTTGAGTATAGGAGGTGTTGCCGGAACCATAGCTGATCCCAAGTTGATTTTTAAGTATGCCTTAGATCGTCTGGCTTCTTCCATTATTTTGGTACACAATCATCCTTCTGGGAATGTTCAACCTAGTGCTGCCGATAAAATGTTAACTCAAAAAGTAAAGCAAGCAGGGGCTTTTTTAGATATTAATGTATTGGATCACCTTATTCTTGGGGAAGGGCGTTATTATAGTTTTGCGGATGAGGGGAGTCTTTAATTGTTTATTGCTTATCGTTTAAAAAAATGTTTATCGATTATTGCTTATCGTTTAGGAGTAAAATAATTTTCTTAACCGATAACCGATAACCGATAACCGATAACCGATAACCGATAACCGATAACCGATAACCGATAACCGATAACCGATAACCGATAACCGATAACCGATAACCGATAACCGATAACCGATAACCGTTTTAATTATCAGAAGGGGTTATTATCTTGCGGAATAAACAAACAAGCAGATGCTATGAAAAAAATAATACTAGGATTGATAGCAGTAATAGGGGTGGCTATCGCAATATATACTGCAACAGAAAGGACTGATATTCCTGTGAATGAAAACTACGAAAAGGAAATACAAGCTCATCGCAAAGATCTTGATGAGGATTTTAGAGGAGAGGGATCTCCATTAAGAGAAGAGGAGAGGAATACTTTTGAGGGTTTATCCTATTTCCCTATTAATCCTGATTTTAAGGTAAAGGCCGAGTTGGAATGGGTACCTTATCAGCAACGTTTGGATATTCCTACTACACAAGGGAAAATGAGAACTTATCTAAAGCGTGCTATTGCGCATATAGAACTGATGGGAGGCCATTACCATTTAAGTTTGCTTCAAGATGAATTCCCTCCAAAGGGAATGGAAAATACTTATACGTTGGCTTTTACAGATAAAACCTCAGGCCATACCACTTACGGAGGTGGACGTTACCTAAATGTGGAAGTAAGTGGAGGACAAAGAGAAGTGGTGATTGATTTTAATAAAGCTTATAATCCTTACTGCGCTTATAATCCTGATTACGATTGTGTAATCCCTTTGAAGGACAACCATATTGGAGTAGCAGTGAAGGCTGGAGAAAAAGCTTATGAAGGTAAAAAGTAAGGGCGACCCTTGTGGTCGTCCTCCTCTTGTGGTCGACTTTTCTTTTCTCCCAACAAAATCAAAAACGGGTGCGATATGTAGTATATCGCACCCGTTTTTGATTAACACCCATATTCATTCATAAATGCTTTGATACGCTCTTCCTCATGGGTAATACTAAACTCCAGGTAAGCAGTTTGGGTGAAGAGATCTTTCACATTTTGCTTTTGAGAGAGTTGTGCTAACAATCGTTGGCATTCCTCTTTCATCTCTAGAAGTTTACGATTGATGCCTTTGTAGTTGTGTTGGAAGTCAACGGATAGGCAGAAGTTGATTTCTTGAAATAGGCTCCTCTGAAGCGTGATTAATTTGTGTTGTAAGCTGTTCAATTTAAAGAACGCCTCGTCAGTAGAGGATGGGGAGTTTTTGACTGCAAATTGTTGAATGGACGTTGTCATTGATTTATAGGAAAACGTGAAAATATAGTTCCGCAATCGGTTGTGAAGGCAAATGTAGGGGCTAATGTGACACAATGCAAAATACTCCTAAATAAAAAAGTAGAAACTGATGAAATAGTACAGTTCTTTATGGGTAATGTAATATCCAAAAGCTGCGAAAACACATGTAAGGTTTTTGGGTAGTGAGCAGTGAACAGTGATCAATTTCCAATGAGCAATGAATAGTGAGGAGTAAACAGCGAGCAGTGAGGGATAAGCAGTAAATAACTGAAAATTGAAAATTAACATCGCTGTGCTGTCAACTCTACATCTAAAGTATCAAGTTTCACTGTGAACCTTGTCGGGATGATGTTAGAGATTGTCGATGAAACCCTCAGGTTAGTCTATTCCATTTATTAATAAAAAGGGAATACTACATCTTTGAACCATCAACTAATCAAAAAAACAAAAACACAAGATATATGAAGAAGCTATTAATATTCGCAATCATGATCGTAGGAGTCAATTTCTCTGTACAGGCACAAAGAGGAAACGGGCCTTCTCCACAAGAACGTCTAGATGAGATGATTACGAAAATGGATGCTCGTCTTGATCTGGATGATGTACAAGAGGAAGAGATTCGATCATTGCATAAAGGGTTTTATCAGGAAATGAGAGCGGCCAGACAAAGTGGTACGATGGATCGTGAAGCAATGAGGGCAAAACGTCAGGAAAATGAAAAGAAGATTCTGGCAGTATTGACGGAAGAGCAACAAGAATTATATGAACAGTATAAGGATGAGTGGCAGCCTGCAAGAAAAGGTAGAAGACGCTAACCATTACTTAAGGACTAAGTTTGAATAAATTAATCAACGAGGAATGAAAAGGGAACTTTCATTCGTCTATTAAAGAAATAACGCTATGAAAACAACAGGAAAAGTACTATTGATGAGTATACTTGCAGTGATGTTGAGCATGCCGGTATGGGCTCAAAGAAGAGGGGGCATGGAAGGTAACGAACATCACCGTAGAGAAGGTCAGGGATACCCTGAAATGGGAATGATGCATCGCCTAGATAAATTGCCGGATATCACAGAGGCCCAAAAAGAATCGATCAAGGAGATTGTAATGAAGGCTCAAAAAGAGGCACTACCCTTGAAAAATCAAATGGGAGAACAAAAGGCAAGATTGCAAACGCTTTCTACTGAGGATAAAGCCGACATGAAAGCGATCAATAAGACGATTGATAAGCTAGCAGATCTCAAGGCTCAAACGATGAAGATTCGTGCTGCTGCGAGACAGGATATTCGTCAGGTACTTAACGATGAGCAGCGACTTATTTTTGATACCCATATGCAACACAGAAATGGAAAGCATGGACACAGAAAAGGTCCGAGAGGCAAGTAAGTAAGGGCGACCCTTGTGGTCGCCCCAACAAAAGATAAAAGGTAAAAGGTAAGAGGTAGAAGGTGAAATAGGATTAATTTTCTCCTTCCTCCTTTATTAGGTAACTCCTCCAAAAATATTGATTATGCTGGATACAACGACAACAAACGAACAAGGTAAGGGGCAAGGATTAGTGGTCATGATGCATATAGGTATTTGGCTACTAGTGTTTATAGCTCCTTTATCATTGATGGGTAATCAGGAAGAGTTACTCTTTAATAAACGTTTGCTGATGCGTTATGTACCTTTTTTATTCTTTCCTGTAGCATTTTATGTGAACTACTACCTATTGGTTCCTCAACTTCTATTCAAAAAGAAGACAGGCTATTATATTCTATCGGCCATCTTATTGATTATAGTACTGATGGTGCTACAGCATCTTTTGACACGTTACGTGCTCTTTCATGAGGGGCCTCCTCATATGGGAAGGCGTAATTTGTCGGCTTATTTATCGAAACGCTTTTGGAGGGTGGAGTCGATATCCCGTGCAATGATATCTCTAGCGACTATGATTGGGCTAAGTACGGCGATTAGGGTTTCTTACCGTTGGTTGAGAGATGCCCACAAAGGGGAGCAGTTGAAAAAAGAGAAAGCAATGGCGGAATTATCTCTGCTCAAACATCAAGTTAATCCCCATTTTTTTTTCAATACCCTCAATAATATTTATGCATTGATTGAGCTGCGTCCACAGGATGCGCAACAAGCGGTGCACCGTTTGTCACAAATGATGCGTTATGTTTTATATGAATCGGAGGAGCGCTTGGTGCCCTTGAATAAAGAGCTTCATTTTCTTGAACAATATATAGAATTAATGAAAATGAGAGTATCCAAGGGAGTGGAAATAGAAGCAGAATGGCCGGATAAAGTAGAGGATAGGGTAAAAGTGCCTCCACTATTATTAGTTACTTTCGTAGAGAATGCATTTAAGCACGGAGTGAGTTATCAACACCCTTCCTGGATCAGGATAAAATGTACCTTGGTAGGAAAAAAACTATTTTTTGAGATAAGGAATAGTAATGTGAAAGCATCAAACCAACCTAAGGTGCATGAAGGAATAGGGTTAAAGAATATCAAAAAACGTTTAGATCTTCTTTACGAAGCTACTTATGAGTTAGAGATGAAGCAGAATGAACATGAATTTCAGGTTAAGTTAATTTTGGATGCATATGAAAGTTAGATGTATTGCTGTCGATGATGAACCTTTGGCGTTGGAGTTATTGAGTAGTTATATTCAAAAAACACCTTTTTTGGAGTTAATGGGCGCCTATGATTCTTCCCTAAAAGCCATGGAGCATGTCCAAAGGGAAGAGGTAGATTTATTGTTCCTTGATATCCATATGCCTGACCTATCCGGCTTGGAGTTTTCCAGAACATTGAATAAGGAAAGGGTGATCTTTACTACCGCCTATCAGGAGCATGCCTTGGAAGGTTACAAAGTAAATGCAATCGATTATTTACTAAAACCTTTCACTTACCAGGAATTTCTTGTTGCAGCCCAGAAAGCCTTGAAACTTTTTGAGTTGATAAAAGGACGAGAGGAGGAGAAAGAAAATGTTTCCGTTCAACAAGACTATCTTTTTGTAAAGTCAGAATATAAGCTCAGAAAAGTACTCTTAAATGATATTCTATATATCGAAGGTCTGAAGGATTATATTAAAATCCTTACCAAAGAGGAGATGATTCTCTGCTTGAGTAGCCTAAAAGGAATCGAACAGAAATTGCCGGAAGATCGCTTTATGAGGGTACATCGATCCTATATTGTTGCATTGGAAAAAATTGAGATGATTGAGAGGAGTCGGGTGGTGTTTGGAGATACATATATTCCGATTAGTGAGCAGTATAAAGAGAAATTTAATAAATACTTAAACAGTAGAATGTTGTAAAAAATTTGGATTTATCCATTTAAGCCATAATTTGATATTGTTTTTAGGGGTGGGTATTTTTGTGTAACGTTAGTCAATACGTCATTGACATCGTAGGAAAATCTTTTGGTCTTTTTGAAGAAGACTTATTTTTTCTAAGCCATTATTATCACTCCCCAATAACCCTCAAAATGAAACTACCTTCAAATTATGACGCACTTGTATGAGCACTATCAGATGGTCCGTTCACAAACAGAGCGTATATGCGCTCCTTTAAAAGTGGAAGACTATGTGGTACAACCCATTGTGGATGTGAGCCCTCCCAAGTGGCACCTGGGCCATACCACTTGGTTTTTTGAAAACTTTATTTTAGCGGCACATTACCCGGGGTATCAGCTTTATAATCCTTCCTTTAATTTCTGTTTCAATAGCTACTATGAAAGTCAAGGTCCCCGTGTACAACGTGCATTGAGAGGGAACTTAACCCGCCCTCAAATAGAAGAGGTATATGCCTATCGTCAATATGTAGATCAATATATGCAACGTTTTTTTGAGCAAGGGTTATTGACAGAGGCGCTTACCTATGTGTTGCAAATAGGAATTAATCATGAACAGCAGCACCAAGAATTACTATTGACAGACTTAAAATATATTCTAGGAAATAATCCCCTGTTTCCGGCCTATATAGAAGGAAAGTCCTTGCCTGAGGCATCACCTGCCAAGCCAGCAAATTGGTTAGCAATAACAGAAGGAGTCTATGAAGTAGGTCATGAAGGAGAAGAATTTTGTTATGATAATGAACAAGGAAGACATAAGGTCTTTTTGCATGCCTTTCAGGTACAAGATCGCTTAGTAACCAATGCAGAGTACATGGCTTTTATGGAAGATGGAGGGTATGAGCAGTTTCAGTGGTGGAAAGCGGAAGGACTGGATTGGGTGCGTAATACAGGAGCTCAAGCCCCTTTGTATTGGTTTCATGAACAAGGAGAGTGGTGGCAATACACCCTTTATGGATTGCAAAAGGTTAACCCAGACTTGCCAGTAACTCATATTAATTATTATGAGGCAGATGCTTTTGCCAGATGGAAAGGCTTACGTTTACCTACAGAGTTTGAGTGGGAGGTTGCCTGTCGTCAATACGCAGAAACTCCCTCTCCGGAATCCAACTTACAAGAAAAGCAAAATTTCATGCCCATAGGAGAGCAGCAAGGTATGCAGTTCTGGGGAGATGCCTGGGAGTGGACGGATAGTGCTTATTTGCCTTACCCTTTTTATAGTCCACCGGAAGGTGCATTGGGAGAGTATAACGGTAAGTTTATGATCAACCAAATGGTTCTCAGAGGCGGATCTTGCGCTACTCCTGACAGTCATATCCGAAGCACTTACCGCAACTTCTTTCATGCCGATAAGCAATGGCAATTTACCGGTATACGTTTGGCTCAAACCTTATAGGGAGTGGTTTATCGGTTATCGCTTATCGTTTAAAAAAAATATTGAAAAAATACCTTTAGGGTATTGTCTGTTACTTAGGGGAAAAATAATTTTCTTAACCGATAACCGATAACCGATAACCGATAACCGATAACCGATAACCGATAACCGATAACCGATAACCGATAACCGATAACCGATAACCGATAACCGATAATTAAAAATTAATAATCCATCCCAAGAATATGAACACAGTGACAAAAAATCATTCCTCATCAACGACTAAGAATACCCCAACCTATGATACCGCTATGGCCGAGGAAGTATTGAAAGGGCTACAAGCAACACAAAAATACTTGCCTTCTAAATATTTTTATGATGGTATAGGAGACGAGCTGTTTCAGAAAATCATGGCTATGGAGGAGTATTACCTCACAGATTGTGAAATGCAGGTTTTTCGTGAGCAGGCGACAGAAATCTTCAAAATGCTATTTGGTGATGATCAGCATGCTTTTGATGTCGTAGAGTTTGGAGCAGGGGATGGAACCAAGACAAGGGTACTTTTAAAATATTTTCTGGAAAAGCAATTAGACTTTTCCTATTTGCCGATAGATATCTCTGAAAATGTATTGGAGCAATTATCCCTTAGCCTAAAGAAAGAGTTGCCGGCATTGGATGTACAACCCATGGCTATGGATTACTTTAAGGCATTGGAGCAGTTACAAAGTAAGTCTAAGAAGAAGGTGGTATTTTTCTTGGGTTCTAATATTGGGAATTTGACGAGGGAAGATACGGTTAAGTTTCTTCAGCAACTTAGCCAGAAATTGAATAAGGGGGATATGTTATTGATGGGCATGGACCTGAAAAAATCTCCTGCAACGATTCTACAAGCCTATGACGATCAAAAGGGAATTACCCGCGATTTCAATATGAACTTGCTGGAACGGTTGAATAAAGAGTTAGGAGCAGATTTTCAGGTGGAAAATTTTCAGCATTTTCCTTCCTATAATCCACTCACAGGAGAGACCAAGAGTTTTTTGGTAAGTAAAATAAAGCAGTCGGTACACTTTTCTCTTCTAGGGAAAACGGTTCATTTTGAAGCCTGGGAGGCAATTTATACGGAATTATCTAAGAAGTATGATTTAAAAGAAATACAGCAAATTGCTCAAGAAACAGGCTTTGAGGTAAAGCAGCATTTCTTTGATGACCGACAGTATTATGTAGATACCCTTTGGGTGGTATAAGTATTGTATTGGAATACAGATAATATAGACCCTCGCCTCAGGCGGGGGTAATGCTCCTTGTCAAACTAGAATATTTAACGTCCACTTTTCCGTCGCATCACAACCGATACGTTCCTTAAATGTACAAAGCCCTTCATCAGGGATGCCGTGCTCCGAAGATGGGCCTATATCTAAAATAGTAATCTTGTCCTGATAGTACTCAAAGAGTTGATAGGATAAGTAGTTCATGGTGTAAAGGTGACGGTATTCCTTTAGGTCTCCCCAGTAAATTACCTGGGCTATTTGAGAGGTGACTTGGAAAATAATAGCGGCAGCTATAGGAATACTTTCATAATAAACCAGAAAACAGTCCATAGGAATAACTTCGCTACTATTGCATAAGGCTTCCCAGCTTAGACGTAAAGGGTAGTCGTTCTGTTTTCTGTTTTCCTGAATGATTTGATAGGCCTGATAGCAATCCTGTTGGGATATGCACTTATAAAAAGAGAGATTCGGATTCCTTACCCCCTTCAAGATATTTTTCCGCACTCCTTTAGCAACTTTCTTTAAGTAATGCTGGAAGGAGTTCAAAGAAAAGGAATGATTGATATCGGTATAAGTGATTTGAAAACCATTGTAGGTCAATGCTTCTTTGATCATGCTACTATGCGAAGTACTGTAAATAGAGGGAGGTAAGGTGATGTTGATAATAGAAATAGACTGAGATTTTGCAAACAGTCTAAGTGCCTGTATACAGTCTTGAAGTAATGATGTTGATGGAACCTTCAAAAAGGTAAACCCTCCAAAGGGGGCTGAATACGGAGATAGTAGAGCGTCCTTTTTCTTTCCCATAATAATACCTCCCACCACCTTGCTGTCAGCATCCTCAAAAACAAGATAAATTACTTCCTCTGCCAGGTGTTGATGTCGTTGGTGGAATGCGGTGCTATTATAAGCGTGTGCAGCTTTTGGAAGCAATTTGTGATAGACATCCTTGCTGACGGCATGACATTGGATCATTTTGGAACAAGCTCTAATACTCAACATAAACGACAAATTTATACAGTAATGTGGACTATCGTAATATTTGATTAAGAAAGTCTACGCATACTATCGTAGTTAAGATGGAAACTGTCGCATAATGGATGTCTATCGTTTATTATTGGTAAGCGATAACCAATAACCAATAACCAATACCCCGTATATTATTCCATAGACAGTAACAGGGTTAACCTCAAACACTATACTTATTGAGCGGTATGTTGAAGTGATATATCTCCTAACAACTCTTGGTATTGGTCGGAGGTAATAATAATGTCATAATTTTCCTTAAACTTTTCATAAATCATCTTTCTTCCCATCTTTTCTGTATCATACACATAATCTCGCTCTAATTGATTTCTTATATCGTGAAAGTCAGGAAGTGTTGCAGGTGTTTTCTCCTTGATATAAATAAGATGGTAGCCTAAGCCCGATTGTATAGGACCAAACCATTGTCCTAGAGGGGCATCGGATAGTGAAGTGACTATAGCACCTCCCATGGTTTTATTGATTTGTATGGTATCAGCAGCTACGAACTCTTTTGGAATAAACAGGGGATCTCCTGTGTGAACAAGGTGATCCTCTTGCTTAGAGGTTTTATGTTGTTGTAAGAGTTTGTTGGCTACTTCCTCAGGGTTGCTGTGGTGATCATAGGTAAATGGAACCTGTAGGAAGGAGTAGGTAGGTGGTCTCTGATACTGTTCCTCATTTTCACGAAGATAAGCTTTTAACCGTTCATCTGTTGGTGGATCAGCCAGTGTGGAGAATGTATTGGATAAAAATCTCATTTTTTGGGACAACCTACGTTTGATTACCTCATCGTCATGATCAAGGTTCATGTTAAGAGCTTCCCTGTAATAGACTTCTTGCTCGACATATTCTTCTATGAGTTTTTGAAGCTCCTTTTGTGAAGGAGGTCGCTTCCATTGTAATTCCCAAATGCCCGATAGATGAGCAAGTTGAGCATCATCGATGATGATTTTTCGATGTTTGTCTGTTTCATTGGCACTCCATGAGTAGATGCAAAAAATGATAACACCTGATAGAAGAAAATGAATGAGGGGTTCTTGGATAATGCGTTTCATCGTAAACAGAAAGTAGTCAATAAAGTGAATGATAGATCCTCGTAGAGAGACGCCCTGTATGGGCGTCTCAGAAAGCTGATAATTACTTCGATGTAGGAGTATACCAGATAGGGCTACTCCACCCTCTTTCTTGAATGCTTGTAGGTAGATCTTTTCGAGGTTCAATACCTAGTTTTTTGGCATCGTAAGTACTCCAGCGAGGGGTAGGGATTTCCAGTACTCTTACATAGTAGAATGCATGTAAATTCGCATCAAATTCTGGATCAGTCCAAAGGGCTTTTAGTTCGGTGTCACCAATATCATTCGTATAAGTAGCTTTAGAGGCATCGACAGTATTGCCAACAGCAGGGGCATTTCCTGAGGCATCAACCGTTCGCCCATCTGAAAGGGCGATATTGTAAATCTTTTCTTGTGTTTTACCGGATTGATCTACCCACCCTTTGATAATTTGTATACGATCCAGGTTAGCGCCATTAGCTTCCTTGATGGCGTGTACCGCAAAAATGGGAGACTTATTAGAAGCAGCAGCCGATAAATCCCCTCCCATAGGAACGCCCTTTTCATAGGCCATTTTGACCCAATTATTATCCTCCATCAGTTCTTTTGAGTACTCAAAACTCCCAAAAAATCGTACTTTTAGTCGGGTGCCTGAGGTAGCAAAAGTTTCCTTTCTCATCATGGCTTCAAAAAGGGCTTCTCGTGTATTGGACTCGGCCCAAATACCTGCCAAGCCACCAGAACTGAACTCACGGATTTGCTGATTCAGAGGATCTGGACTACCAGGGATACCATTGAGACGGTGCTTAGGATCGTTTTCCATTCCAAATTTGCCGGTATAGTTATCTTCTTCTATAGAGGAGGCTGAGTTATGGGTGTCAGAGTCACCAATTACGCCATATTTAAAAGGGTTTCCTGCTCCCTTTTTTTCCAACTTAAGTCCATCTTTATAGGCTTCTCTCAAATAGCTTCCTTTTCGGTTTTTAGGACGTTCGGTGATTGCTGACAAGGTATAGTCCCAAATCTCAAAACCCGCAAATTCATCATTTGGACTAAGGTCAGGGTGTGCTTCTGAGGTTCCTTTGATCTGGGTAATTTCGTAGAGTGGTTCATTCCTCATTCTACTTTCGCTGTAGGCTTTCGTGATGGGTTGGTCATCGGAATCGACCATCTCAAACATCATTCCGTCACTGGCGTTACCATTGTGTGGGACAGCCAGTAAGGTAGCCCCATTTTTACGGGCATTTTCCATATACTTCCATAAGTCTTCTGGCTTGGGAGAGTCAAATACAGAATAGGGGAGTTGTGGGATATTCTCATTATTAGCAAATAAGACGACACGGTGAAGATTACGGTTGTTGGGAGCGGAAGTCCATTCAAAGGCAGAGAAAGTGGTGAACTTTCCGGGCTCATTATGTTTGTCTCCAATTTTAATAATCTCTTGCCATAAAGACTGGGCAAGTTCAGTGTCATTGAGCTCATCTTGAGGGATACCTTTGTTCATTTCATCCAATACCTCGGCAAACGCTTGGGTGGCTTCAGCTTGATCGTCTGAAGTAATCCGTTTCGCAATAGGAAGTTTACTGAAAGGACTATTTGGGTCTTCCATCTTTTTGAATACCCCCATATATTCTGCATGCTCAGAGACGGCATACCAATCCAAAGGGACTTTGATTTTTAGGGGAGTGCCGTCACCACCACCAGGGATTGCTTCACCTTTGGCCCATCGGTAAGCATCATCAGGTTCGGTAACTGACCCATTGGTGAAGCCGTCAAACGACCAACTGGTATGGATATGAAGGTTACCAAAGTAAGCCTCCTTTAAAGGATTTTTGGGAACTTCAACAGATTTCTTGGATTGATCTTTTTGGGTGTTCTTTTGATCTGTATTCTCATTGGAGCAGGCTGAAAGTAAGAAAGAAGCCCCAAGGGTAAGAAGAATGGTAGTTAAGAGGTGTCTCATTGGAGGGTTTTGTGGTTTATGAGTTCAATAGGGTTATTATTTAATATTGTTTAAAATAAATACTTTATAAAAGAATACAGCATTTTTTTCTGCTGAATAGAAATTTTGAATCGTTTTTTATCAAAAAGTCAATGAATCAATTACAAGACCTTTACCAAAAAGCAATCCGTTTTGCTGGAGAAAAACATGCTAACCAACAAGTTCCAGGGACTACGGCCAATTACCTTTTACATTTATCGAATGTAGCCATGGAAGTGATGGTGGCCTATCAACACGACCCTGTGTTTGATGTGCAATATGCAGTGCAGTTAGCCCTACTGCACGATACATTAGAAGATACCGATTGTGACTTGGATGAATTGTCTGAGATGTTTGGAGAAGCGATTGCTGAAGGTGTCGCTGCTTTAACCAAGGATGATCGTATTGAAGAGAAAGAAGAGAAGATGAAAGACTCTCTCCAAAGAATTCTGCAATTGACTAAAGAAGTGGGTATCGTAAAACTGGCTGATAGAATTACTAACCTACAGCCACCTCCATCCCATTGGAGTACGGAGAAATGTAGTCGTTACAAGCAAGAAGCCAAATTGATCCTCAATCGGTTAGGACATTGTAATGTTTACTTGTCTGAGCGACTGCAAAAGAAGTTGGCCGTTTATCCTGTAACAAGGAATGGAAAAATGCATACCCAAGACTAATCACCTTCTATGAGTTTCAGGTTCGTAAATAAACAATATTTGCTTATGTTAGTATTTATAACCATTAATGAGAAGGAATTAAAGAAAATATGAATCCACTATTATCAACATTTAATACACCATTTGGAACGGCTCCTTTTGACAAAATTAAGGAGGAGCATTACTTGCCCGCAGTAAAAGAAGCCATCAAGATGGCGAAAGAAGAGGTAGAGGTATTGAAGAAGAATGCTGATCAGCCGTCTTTTGAAAATACGATTGAGGCACTGGAAAAGACAGGGAGAGTTTTGGATCGTGTGACCACTATCTTCTTTAATCTTAATTCGGCAGAAACCAATGAAGAAATTCAACGTTTAGCTAAGGAAATTTCTCCACTGCTGAGTGAGCATAGCAACGATATTCTTTTTGATGAAGAGTTATTCAAGAGAGTAGAAACGGTATATGCAAACAAGGATACGCTGACCTTGACGAAGGAACAAGCCACTTTGTTGGATAAAACCTATAAGGCTTTTGCAAGAAATGGAGCGGCATTAGGAGAGGAAGATAAGAAGCGCCTGAGAGAAATCAGTAAGCGTCTGTCAGAGTTATCGTTGACCTTTGGAGAGAACGTATTGGCAGAGACCAATAAATATGAGATGGTGCTGGAAAAGGAAGAACAGCTGGCTGGACTTCCTGAGTATGCTGTTGAGGCAGCGGCCATGACTGCAAAGGAGAAAGGCTATGAGGGGAAATGGGTCATTACATTGGAGTATCCTAGCTATATTCCATTTATGACCTATGCGGATGATAACACTTTGAGAGAAGAGTTGTTTAGAGCTTTCGGTAGTAAGGCATTCAAGGGAGATGAACTGGATAACCAGGCGATTATTCAGGAAATCGTTGAGCTAAGAGCAGAGAAGGCAAGGTTGCTAGGGTATGAAACGTATGCCAATTATATTCTGGAGGAACGTATGGCCAATAGTCCGGAAAAAGTAAAAGACTTTTTGAAGGATTTACTGGAAAAAGGAAAACCGGCAGCAGTTAAGGAAGTAGCAGAAGTGACCGAATTAAAACGCCTTTCAGGAGAGCCTGCCGATATGCAACGTTGGGACTGGGCATATTACTCAGAAAAGCTTAAGAAGGCACGCTATAATATTGATGATGAAAAACTAAAACCTTACTTCAAGTTAGAGAACGTACTGGAAGGAGTGTTTACGGTAGCTAATAAGTTGTTTGGAATATCTTTTGAAGAAAGAAAGGATATCCCATTATATCACCCTGATGTAACGACTTATGAAGTAAAAGATGAAGAAGGACAACACGTCGCCATTTTCTATGCAGATTTCTTCCCTAGAGCGGGGAAAAGGGATGGTGCATGGATGACTTCTTACAAGCCGCAATACAAAGAGGCAGGGACAGACGAGCGTCCGCATGTATCTATTGTTTGTAATTTCTCCAAGCCAACAGCATCCAAGCCATCATTGTTGACCTTTAATGAGGTAACTACCCTATTCCATGAGTTTGGACATGCCTTGCATGGTATATTGGCTAATGGAACGTATGCATCCCTTTCAGGAACGAGTGTGTACTGGGACTTTGTAGAGTTGCCGTCTCAGATTTTGGAGAACTGGGCTTATGAAAAAGAGTGTTTGGACCTGTTTGCCAAACATTATGAGACAGGGGAAGTGATTCCAATGGAATACGTTCAGAAAATTAAGGAAGCGAGTACTTTCCTGGAAGGGTATCAAACGGTAAGACAAATTAGCTTTGGTTTACTGGATATGGCGTATCATGCTTCTCCAACTGGAAAAGTAGCAGAAGTAGCAGCCTTTGAGGAAGCCGCTTTTGGTCCGACGAACTTATTGCCATCCGTGGAAGGGACGATTATGAGCTGTGCTTTTAGTCATATTTTCCAGGGAGGATATGCTTCTGGGTACTACAGCTATAAGTGGGCTGAGGTATTGGATGCTGATGCGTTTGAGGTATTCAAGAAAGAAGGAATATTCAATAGAGAGACTGGAGAGCGATTCAAGGAAAATATCCTTTCCAAAGGAGGAAGTGAACATCCAATGGAGTTGTACAAGCGCTTTAAGGGAGGAGAGCCAACGGTCGATGCACTGTTGAAGAGAGCAGGATTGTTAGTGAAAAATTAATAACAACTGTACGGGTGCGATTCATCGCACCCATCGTTTATGGAACATTCCAACAAGGATAATCCTTATACAAATACAATAATTTTTTAAATAAATATAAGCTTCAATTAATCATTATTCGAATGAATATAAAGCAAATAATATTACCAGCATTTCTCGCTGCTGCAATGGGAGTGTCTCAGACTGCTTTAGCACAAGGAGAGGAAGATCCATTAAGAGGTGCTAAACCCAATTGGTACAATTTGGATAAAACACAAGATGGTGTTTACGGGATAGGAGCTGAAAGAGCCTATCAGGAAATCCTTAAAGGAAGACAAGGAAAGAAAGTAGTAGTTGCCGTAATTGATAGTGGTATTGATATCGGTCATGAGGACTTGAAAAATGTAATTTGGGTCAACAAGGATGAGATCGAAGGTAACGGCAAAGATGATGACAACAATGGATATGTAGATGATATGCATGGTTGGAACTTTATCGGAGGACCTAATGGCGAGCACGTGAGTGGGGAGACGTTGGAGTTGACCCGTGAGTACGTGAAATTGAAGCAGAAGTACGCTGGCAAGGAAGAGAAAGAGATCAGCAAAAAAGATCGAAAAGAGTATCAGTACTTCAAGGAAATTGAGGAGAAGTATCAGGAAGGAGTAACAGAAGCACAGCAGAACTATGGTGCAATTTCACAGATGGTGGAAATGTATGAGCGTTCGGATAAACTGATGCAGGCTTACTTTGGAATGGAAGAAGTGACGATGGATAGTCTACAGACAGTAGCTTCTGCGGATAACAGAGTGATGGGCATGGCTCAGTTTCTAATGAGTATGAAGATGAACGGCTACAAGTTGAAAGACTTGGAGGATTATCAGGAATATCTGCAAAATCAGTTGGAGTTCAATTATAATACAGAATTGAATACCAGAGAGATTGTAGGAGATGATTACAATGATTTCTCACAGCGTTTTTACGGTAATAATGACGTCTATGGCCCTAGTGCAGATCATGGTACACACGTAGCGGGTATTATCGGCGCACAGCGAGACAATTCCTTGGGAATGAAAGGGGTTGCAGATAATGTAGAAATCATGGTGGTTAGAGCAGTGCCTGATGGCGATGAGAGAGATAAAGACGTAGCAAACGCTATTCGTTACGCAGTGGATAATGGCGCACAGATTATCAATATGAGCTTTGGAAAGGCTTACTCACCAGAAAAGAAAATCGTAGATGATGCGGTAAAATATGCGATGAGTAAAGGAGTCTTGTTGGTACATGCAGCTGGTAATGATAACAAGAACACCGACAAGGAAACGAACTTCCCATTGGATAAATACGACAAAGGGGGGTATGCCAAAAGCTGGATTGAGGTAGGAGCCTTGAACTGGGAAGATGGCAAGAAAATGCCTGCGGACTTCTCTAATTATGCAAAGAAGAATGTAGACTTGTTTGCCCCAGGGGTGGATATCTATTCTACCGTACCAGAATCAAAGTACAAAGCCTTGAATGGTACAAGTATGGCTTCTCCTGTTGTTGCGGGTGCAGCAGCAGTATTGATGTCATATTATCCTGAAATGACAGCGGCAGAGGTGAAAAAGGTTTTGATGAGAACGGTAACACCAATGAAGAAAGAAGCAGTTTACTTGCCAGGTTACAAAGGGAAATTGGCACAGGGAGAAACAGCTGAAGAGGTGAAGTTTGGTGATCTATCCGTTTCAGGAGGTATCCTAAATCTCTATGAAGCAGTGAAGTACGCAGAAGGGAAATACGGAAAGTAAATGATAGAGTTTATGAGTTATGAGTTTAAATTTTAAACTCATAACTCATAAATTTATAACTCATACGTTAACTTCTTGGTTGAGAAAGCTTGCCGCCTCCTCCATATTAGAAAATACTTTGGCGCCATTTTTTTTGACCATGGCGATAATTTTTTTCAGTGATTTCACTTGGTGCTCTGAGAACCATTGATTTCCGTCGTTATTAAGAGGAATAAAGAGGGTTTTTTCAGGGCGTTTATTGGAATCATCTACTAGCTCAGCAATAGAATAAAACCCTTCTGCTTTAGGGGTAATGACATAAAGGCAATAATCACAATTTTCTCGCTCAAACAGTTCTCGTTGGTAAGCCGCCTCGTCCCAGTCATCGACTACAGGGTTGAAGTAATCAATTTTGAGCATTGGAATAAATAAATCCCTCCACACAGAGCCGTTTACGGTACCTCCTAAAAAAACTTTCATATTTGTATGGTTTAATTCCTCTAAAAAATAGAGTCGAAAAATAAGTGAAGGAGCGGGCAAGGAAAGTTACTCGCTCCCTTTTATGATGCAGTTGGCTTTTTTCACTGCAACAGCCTGTTACCTTTATAACGAAAAATATGCCGATTGCTGTGCCATCTGTACTTTATATTTTTATGGTAAGTGGTAAGCGCTATTATCGATTCTTTTTCCCTTGTTGCTGATTTTTAGTAAAGTCTCCTTCCATCTGCCATTGCTGGGAGTAGTTTTGCTGTCTCTTCTGGCTATTATTATTTCCTTGCTGTTGAGAAAGATGCCATTTCTTGGTTTCCGAGCTTAAGATATGCTCAATTTTTTCCACAAAACGAGGGAAAGCATCCTTCTCGTCATAAGGCTCTGTCTTGGTAATGTACAGGTACTTTTCACGTTGTAACTCTTCAGAGTTGTAGCGATATTCTTTCCATAATTTGTGATAAGTACCGAGCTCCTGCAGTTTGTTAAGAATAACAACTGCAACACCTCCCAAGGTGGCAAAAAGTTGTAACCATTTATCCAGGTACCATGTAGCGGGAACAAAAGAAGGGACTGCAGCACTAAATGTAATCAGAATAGGGACAGTGGCCGCCAGGTACGATTCAGCCTTTTTCATCCGTTGGTAGTTTTTCTTATTTTCCGAGCTTTTACGGTCGTACCATGATATCTGAGAGTCTACTCTCTCCTGTATATAAAGGGTATCCTTCATAATTTCAGCATCTCTGGGAACAGGATCGTAATTATGGGCAACGCCTTCATAATTCAATTGCTCGTTCTCATCTATATGTGTTTCAGCAGTGATGCTGATGGATGGCTTTTTGTTTTCATCCTTTCTCTCAATAGCAGTCTCTTGTTCTTGCATTGTTTGGAATGCGCTTTTAATTGGAAATATGTTTTTAGGAGGTTTAAATATAAAAAATCCTTACAAAAATATTATAATAAGTATATTTATTCCGTCCTAAATAACAAGTACTCCAAAAATCACTAAATCTCCATGCAAGAGCTAAAAACTACTGGATATAAAGTTTTTGATTTTTTTATTTCTTATAGTCGTTCAGAGAGTTTACTACAGGCGGCAACCTTGCATCAGCAACTGCAGCTTGCAGACCATAGCGTTTGGTTTGATAAGGTAAGTATGCTGCATGCTGAGGACTATGAGCTGCAAATACAAAGTGGAATTCATGCTGCGCATGTGGTCGTGTTTTTGATCACACCTTCCTCTATTCGTTCAAGTCATTGTATCAAAGAATATATTCTAGCCCTGAAGGCGGGTAAATGTATCGTTCCGGTATTACAGGTAGCCCCTGATATAGAAGATTTTGAATACATCCAACAACACTATAGTTCTTTTTTGGAAAAAGAGGATGTGGAAAAGGCTGTAGCGCATATCAAAAAAACAGATTGGATTTATGGAAGACAGGCAGTTATAGACTTATCTATTTACAATGATTGGAAGGAGTCCTATGAGAACTCTTGGAAGAAGCATGCAGATAGTACTTACCTAAAAGCATGGAGTGTAGATATACCCATGGAGACCAAAGATGGATATCAGGAGGTAGTCCGTAAGTTGTTATCCTTAAGAAGCAAGCATGCTGGTTGGTTACTTCCTCATACCACATTGTTGCTTAAGGCCAATATATGGGAACAAGGGTATAAGAATAGGGGGCTTTTACTCATAGGTGAGGAACGGGAAGAAATGCTGGATTGGGTAGAGAAGCTATTGGAGAAAAAAGACAATCGTGTAGTAGAGGAAACTCCCCTTCAAGCGGCATTCTTGATGGAGAGCCGTAAAAATGGAGAGAACCTTTGGACCGATGTGTTTATTGGTTATGCCAATAACGAAGTTCGAAAGATGAGGGACTTACAACAGCAACTACATTTACACCTCAAAAGTACTTGGGTTGATATTGATGATATTGAGAAAGGAAAGGATTATCGACAAGAAATACGAAGAGGAATAGAAAGTGCCGATTACTTCTTAATGATGTTATCGCCTTCTTCTATGAAGTCTCCTTACTGTTTAGAAGAGTTGGAGTATGCTCGTTCACTAGGGAAGAGAATAGTACCTTTATTGGTACAGGAAGTAGAGAAAGTCTCCACCCTTGGTTTTTCAGAACGTACTTGTTTAAAGCAATCGGATAAACGCTACTTTGAGAAGCTATTGAGAGTATTGC
This sequence comes from Algivirga pacifica, assembly GCF_039543525.1. Classification (NCBI taxonomy): domain Bacteria; kingdom Pseudomonadati; phylum Bacteroidota; class Cytophagia; order Cytophagales; family Flammeovirgaceae; genus Algivirga; species Algivirga pacifica. The sequence goes on along the minus strand of NZ_BAABJX010000020.1, from coordinate 176,454 downwards.
AGTTGGATCAAAATTACCTGACCCAGCACAAGCAGTATTTATGTCATGCCTTGCGTTGGGAAAGAGCAGATCATAATCCTTCTATGTTACTGAGGGGGTATCAGCTGAAGCAAGCATTAAATTGGTATAGAGGAGGAGAACAGTATAAGGAGAACCCTCCGATTGACTTGCAAAAGCGTTTCATAGAGGCAGGAGAGCAGCAAAAGGCCTATTTGGATACGGAGGTATTTTTGTCTTATTCCAGAAAAGATGCTGACTTTGCTCGTATGTTGAATGTCAGCTTGCAGGAAAGTGGTAAAAATACTTGGTTCGATCAGGAAAATATTCCAGCAGGATCACAAAATTTTTGGGAAGAGATTCAAAGGGGAATAGACTCAGCGAATAACTTCTTGTTTATTCTTTCTCCAGATGCGCTCAGTTCACCCTATTGTGAGGACGAGGTAGCTTATGCGATGGAACAGGGAAAAAGAATACTCACCGTGCGTTATAAAGCATTGGGAGATACCCCTTTGCCAGAGGCACTACAGCATATTCAATGGGTAGATTTTTTGGAGACCAAAGATTTTGCGACAGCCTTAGGAGAGCTGAGTAGGGCATTGGAAGTGGATCGTCATCATGTGGAATCCCATAGTAAGTGGCAGCAAAAAGCACTTTACTGGAAAAGTCAGGAGTATAACAAGGATATGCTGCTCTCTCATACGGAGCTGATTTTGATGCAGGAATGGTTGGAGGAAACAGAAGAGGAGAAATATGAACCTTTGCCGACTGCTTTACAGTTGGAGCTTTTTCAGGCATCGGAGGAGTTATTATTAGCCAAAACTCGAAAGGAAAAGAGAGACCGCCATATCTTGATGGGATTATTGGGCGCTGCCAGCATTTCTTTTCTTGCGGCAGGAGCAGGTTTTATTTATGCCCGTAAGCAATATGAGTTTGCCGAACAGGAGAGGCAGTTAGCCATACAGGCACAGCAACAAGCTAATACAGAAAAAGAAAAAGCATTAGAGGCTTATCGAATCGCTGAAGAGGCGAAACAGCAGGCACTACAGGCAGCCGTGCAAACAAGAAAATTATTTGATCAGGCAGAGTATCAAAAGCAAAGGGCAGAGGAGCAAGCGAAACAAGCATATTGGGCTAAGGAAAAAGCTTTGGCTTCTCAACGTAAAACGGCTCAAGCCATGCAAGCACTGATGCTGGAACGTGAGAAAGCAGAACAGGCTAATGAAGACGCGTCTAAGGCTAGAGAAGAAGCAGAATTGGCTAGTCGAAATGCAATGGTTCGTCAGTTGTTATACCTTTATAAAGTGGCGTTATTAGAGGAGAATGATATTACCAGAGCAGTGAGAATGGTAGAGGCAGCTTATTTTATCAATAAGGATAATGAAGAAGTACAGCAGGCCTTTCAATCTTTTCAGCCTTATATTCTGGGGCATAATGTATTTAGAAATAATACCTTGACGCTCCCTAAACGTATTGCGACACTTTCCATTAACCACTCGGGAGATAAGACGTTGGCACTGCATGCGGACGGAACAGCTACGCTTGTCCACTTAGAGCGCAAAGAACAACAGTCTTTTCTGATGGAGGGCGCTAGTATACAGGCAGTTCAATGGCTGCAGGAAGACCAAATAGCCGTGAGTATCTTAGAAGAGGAGCAAAAGAAGGTGAAAGTGTTGGCTGATGATGGAAGGTTATTGCAAGTCTTTGAAGAGCAATTTCCTTTAGCGAAAGTAGGAGAAAATTGGTTTTTAACTGATCCTCAATCAGGATTTGTATGCTATGGGCCATCGGGAGATAAGAAGTATTTAACGCATGGAGGGGAAGCGGTAGGAATAGAAGTAACTGAGGAAGGAAATGTAAGAACGATTACCACCAAGGGAACCAAGGAATGGACTGCAGGGGGAGAATTGATTCGATTTATCCCAATTAATGATTTTCGTAGCCTGGTCAATGATAAAACAGACTTATTGGATCTGTTGTCAGATGATCAGGAAGAAAGGAGAGGGACGAAGTCTGTTTTAGAGGTGAATCAAGAATTGAATACCTTGTTAAAGTCATTATTTGGCTCCAAGAGAATAGAACAAATGCAGTTCTCCAGTAATAGACAATCGGTGGTGCTTAAAGTAGGGGAGCATATACTGTATCAACAAAAAGGAAAAGTGGCACAAAGGGTGGAGCTTCCAGTAGATAGCCAATTTAGTCTTTCGGAAGATGGACGTTTATTGTATGCCTGGAAAGGAAGCAAAATGGAACAGTATGATTTGCAAAGGGGGGTGTTGAGCTTGGCGGTTACGGCCGATTCTACCTTTCAGGAAGCAGATTCTATGGCACATGTGGAGTGCACAGTAGAAGGAAAGCAAGTGATTGACACACATCAAGAGGTTCAAAGAAGTTATCCTCTGAATTATAAGCCAATAGAGGCGAGTATTTATGCAGATAATATTCTAAAAGTAAAACGTAGTCCATTGGAAAGTTATTACTATCCAATCTCTCCTAAGGCTGTCATGGAACTGTTAGAGCAAAATACAGCTATTGAGCCAGTATCTATTGTTGAACCGTTGAATCGTTGAATTTCACCTTTGGTGACCATTACATGGCGTGTGATTCGAGTTGATCTGTTGGTTGATATATACTCATACAACAGATCAACTCGAATCAACGAGCGAAGCTCAATTCAACGAATCAACGATTCAACAGCTTTATCCTATTCTCATAACGATGGCTTCCCCAGGCTCTAGTCTGGAAGAGAACCAACTATTCACAAAGGTATATTGCTTACCAGACATATAGTCATAGAAGCTATTGTGATGTGTTCCGTCTACTTCCAGATAAAACTCTTCGGAGTGGGTGAAGTTAGTGTTGGCAACCACTAGAATACGTTCTGCCTTATGTTTAGGATCAATACGTTCAAAGGCCAGGATATGTCCAAATCCTCCGTGAGGATCAAGTAAACGAATACTTTCAGCCCGGTTATTGGCTATAAAATGTCCATCTATAGAAGGAAGCTCTTTATCCAATAGGTTACGAGTCATATTGACATGCTTAATAAAGGGAAGTAGGTGTTCACCTGTATTCCACTTTAAGGCACTTTTGTAAAATAAAGGCAAACGTTGTTTGCTGAAAAAATCCGTTTCAGCAGGGGTGAAGTTTAGTCCCGTGTTGATGGGCCAATTTTCTCCCAGTTCAAAGCCTTGATGTATAAACGGTATAGTATGGGGTAAGAAGCTACAAACCACATAGCTACACTTGGCATGTGGAAGACCTCCTCTCTGTACAGCTCTTGGCGTATTATGAGTTTCAGGGGTACCATAAAAGGGCAAAGCCAAAGGACGAGTACATTCTTTAGCAATATATTGTAGACCCCCTTCTTTACCGCTGTCTCTCCATACATGCCCCAAAGCAGCATTGAACCCTGCCTCCTTACTAGAAGTAGTGAGGTGGAAGTTCTCTTCACAAAAAGCAAAGTCAGGATTGATATGCCTAGCCTTAGTGATAATCTCTTCCATAAGGGCTGCGGGCATAGCATGTCCCATATCCATCATCACTCCATCAATTCCAAAGGTTTCTTGATAGTAAGGAATGACTCCTGACAGTTTATCCCATAGAGGACGATTGACGTTTTTTTCCTTTGCTAACTTAGGATCGTAATAACGTATGGTATTATAGGCAATGTAATTATAGTCGTTTCTTGTATTGTCTATAGGGTAATTATACATCCTCAAATATGTTACATCTGACCATGCCGGTTGAGGATCATCGGGTGGCCAGTCGGCAAAGGCACCGGGAATGACCAATCGCCCTTCTTCGGTATAAGCGACATACTTCCCTTGCTCTACTTTAATTTCTTCCGGTTGTGGAGGTGCTTTGAAAAGGGAGCGAAATTTTAGATCAGGCATGTGATAAGTCCCTTTCCCATGAGGAATAAGCTTGATTTCATCTAGCTCTTTTTGTAGGAAAGCTGGACTACTGTATTCCTCTACTCTGGAAGCATCAATCCAGTAATACCACTCTGGGTGCTCTTTGACCCAATCTCCCCCTAAAGAAGAGGTTCTCAGTACAAACTCCACAATGACTCTCATCCCCATAGAATGTGCAGCTTCGACAAAAGCTTGAAACTGTTCTTCTACGCTAAAGTCAGGCAATAGGGGATCTGCCAGAAATTGATCCAGTTTATATTGATTTTTAATCGCATAGGGAGAACCTAAATCCCCTCGGTTGCCATCTTCTCCAATACTTGTAATCGGAAGACAGTATACTGTATCTATACCTAAGGAATGAAGGTAAGGAAGTAAAGCAATACTTTTTAAAAAAGTACCTGTTTCCCTAAAACCATTTAAGCTTAAGGTAGTGTCGTGTGTGGCTATGCCCACATGTCCATCCTGATCGTGGTCATAGGAAGTGGTCATACGGGGAAAAAGATTGTAGAATCGGCTGTGCATGGTCCAATTGCCACCACTAATCTCCGAATGATGTAATAGGGATAGAGGTTGTTGGTAGTCTTTTCCTTCTTGTTGTTGATGAAGGATGCGATCGATTAGATCGGCATACCATCGACTAGGATTTTTTTTCAAGGGCCTGCAAGCACCTTCTACTCCATCCCATAAGGAAGGAATATAGTATTCCCGTTCATCTTGATCAGCCTGTTGCTGGAAGTAATGGCTGATTTTCTGAAGTATGGTCATCTTTTGTTGTGGTATAGTTTCAAAGATTAAACCACCAAAATATTGAATAATTTATTCAGTTTTAATGATTCTACTCAAGTGGTTTTAATGGAATATACATAATTCAACTTACCTCGTTCACAATCAAAAAGTTAATATGAGGCGAAAAATTACAGGAAAGCAAAGATCATAAGGAGTTTCGGTAGATTGCTTATGGATTATCGTTTAAAAAAGATTGAAAAAAGTTTATTGGTTATTGTTTATCGCTTATTGTTTAAAAAAAGTGTTGAAAAAATACCGATAGGGTATTGTATGTTACTTAGGGTTAAAATAATTTTCTTAACCGATAATAACCTAATCACTATGAAAAAAACAATCAAAATTATCTCATTACTGACCTTACTGTTGCCTGGAATTTCTCTGGCGCAAGCTCCCTGTCAAAATCCCATTTTCGTAGAGCAAAATGGGTTGGTGGTTGTTGAGGCTGAAAGTGCCGCTCAACTGGGGAATGGATGGAAAATTGAAAATGCTTATGCGGAAGCTGCATTAGGAGGAGCGTATATTGTTTACAAAGGAGGGAACTACTTGCATCAAGTGCCAGCCAGTACGATTACTACCTATAAAATAAAGATCAGTACTCCTGGGAAGTATCAGTTTAAATGGCGTTCCCGTAATGGGCAGGGTGCTATTGCTAGTGATCAGGAAAATGATAGCTGGTTAAACATAGAAGCGGATGAGTTTTATGGAGAAGCTGGGGGAAAAGTAGTTATCGGAGCAAACTATGCCAAGCTGTGGGTACATAGCATGGATCAATGGAGCTGGGAAGGAAAAGGGGAGTATGAGGAAGCCAATGGATTGCGTTTATTTGCTCAGTTCAATCAGGCTGGGACTTATACGGTTAATATCGCAGGACGTTCGAATGGACATCCGGTTGATCGTTTTGCCCTTTTCTTAAAAGAACAATCAACAGCAGCCGTAAATGACGCAACCATACCTTCTTCAATAGACTGCGGCAAAGGAGTAGAGACCAAAGAGTGGGCAGATTCCTTAGGCTTGTCAATGGGATATGCTTCAGGCTTTGTAATCGATGGTGAGTTAGATACGCTTTGGGAGTCTGTGGAGACACATAAAGTAGCCTATGATGTGTTGAATCAAGGAGTGCCTGCCAATACTGATTTAAGTGCGACCTATAGGTTAGCCTTCGATACGGGGTATGTATATATTTTTGCAGAGGTGAAGGATCAACAAGTATTAGTATCAGAAGGAGACAAGGATACAGAGGTCGCCTATGACGATCATATATTAGTTGGGTTCAATCCTGATGGCAAACATGAAACAGGAGGAGCTTTAGGGGAGGATGCGGTGACGCTACGTTTTGGGTATGGTAGAGAAGATACGCAATGGATAGGTCTTGGAGCCTGGAAGTCAGACGCTACTGTAATGTATCGTTCCAAAGTTATAACAGGAGGATATACGATGGAAATACAAATCCCATGGAGCGGCATTCTAGGGGAAGGTGAAAAGCCAGTAGCTGGAAGTCTTATGGGATTTGAGTTAGAGGTTGTTGATCAGGACGGACAGGGTGCTGCCAATAATCATCTGGCATGGGCCAATAATACCAAGGTGAACGCAGGCCACAATGATACCCGTAAATGGGGATATATGACTTTGCTGGAAATCCCTGAGAAGGAAATCATTCAATCCGTAGAAAATCATTTGTCTACGCAGTTGCTGGTCTACCCTAATCCTATGTTGAATCAGGAGTTTCAGCTGAGAACGGAAAACACACAGCCTCTACAATTGACTTTAGTAGATCTTAATGGTAAGGTGATATGGGAGCGGTCTATACAAGGTCAGCGACAGTATCTTTTAAAACCAGAGGTGCCAATGGCAGCCGGAGTGTATTTGTTGCAAGTAAGAAATCGTCAAGGTGCGACAGCAGTACATCGATTGCTAGTAGATTAATTTATGGTAGGGTCGCCCCCAATGCTGTCAATTTAAGCTGAAAGTAAAAAGGTAGAAACTGGTCGTAGGGTCCTCCCTACGACCTGCAGCGGGTTTGCACTACGCTTTCTACATGCACTATTTCCTTAAGTTGACGACATTAACTTTAACTAGTGATATAGCTTGTTTCCAAACATCCCGTAAATTAATTTCATTCTTCATTCTTCATTCTTCATTCTTCATTCTTCATTCTTCATTCTAATATTAGGCTGTCTTCACTTTTTTCTCCTAACTCTTTTTCCCCTCCTACTTTTTTTCGGAACTTGCACCCTATCATGAATGAACATAAGTATTACATTATTTATAAGCCGTTTGGTATGCTGCCTCAGTTTAAGGACGAGGCGGGTCGTCCTGTGTTGGGAGAACTATATGATTTCCCTAAAGATGTGTATCCAGTAGGACGTTTGGATATGGACAGTGAGGGATTACTGATCCTTACCAATGATACAAAATTAAACCACCGTTTACTCAACCCGAAGTTCAAGCATAGTAAAAAATACTTGGTACAAGTAGATGGGGCTGTTACACCACAAGCGATACAGCAGTTGGAGAAAGGAGTGACGATTTCTGTCAATAAAAAGAAGCATCACACTTTACCTGCCAAGGCACAAATTTTAGATCAAGATCCTCAGCTTCCAGATAGGGATCCTCCAGTGCGCTTCCGAAAAAACATACCGACTTCTTTTATCACGCTAACCTTGACGGAAGGCAAGAACCGACAGGTACGTAAAATGACCGCAGCGGTAGGCTTTCCCACCTTGCGTCTGATCCGTATTAATATTGAGAAGCTGCGTTTGGGGAATATGCAGCCTGGAGAGGTGATGGAGTTAAGTAGAAACCAGGTTTATAAGGCATTGTTTAACGAGAAGAGGAAGTAATCAGTTATCGGGCGCCATGCAATGGTTATCGTTTACCGGTTATCGCTTATTGTTTAAAAAAAATGTTGGTAGGTTGTTACTTATCGTTTAGAGGTAAAATAGTTTACCTTAACCGATAACCGATAACCATTGCATGGCACCCGATAACCGATCCTTTCAAATAGTGATTTTCAAAGCGATAATAGGATTGTGCATACTTTTTGTGATTACTTGTTCGTTGATTACATAAAAAATTAAATAATCGATCACCTCATTCCGATTAGGATTATAGCGACCGTTTGTGGGGTATTGTTTGCCGTTTAATATTCAGCCTAAATTAAACGATAAGCGATAAGCGATAAGCGATAAACGATAAGCGATAAGCGATAAACGATAAGCGATAAACAAACTATTAATGCGTTACCTCATTTTCATCATTTTCATAGGACTTAGTCTCCCGTTATCGGCCCAGATCACTGCTCCGAAGTATTCCAATGAGTACCTTTTCATTGGAGCAGGAGCCAGAGGGTTAGCCATGGGCAATACACAGGTGGCCATTGTTGATGATGCCACTTCGGGTTACTGGAATCCGGCTGGTATGTTGCAGATAGATAGCCGATATTCCGGAGCGTTGATGCATGCTCAGTATTTTGGTGGAATAGCCAATTATGATTATGCCTCTTTTGTGGGAAGGGTAGACCAGCGTAGTCGCTTTGGTGTATCTGTGATTCGATTCGCGGTGGATGATATTCCAGATACCCGTTACTTGTTTGACAACGGACAGGTGGATTATTCCAGGGTGACGTCTTTTTCTGCCGCTGATTATGCGTTTATCTTTTCCTATGCTCACAAGTTTAACCTTCTGAAGGATTTCAATTTTGGCGCCAATGCCAAGGTGCTTTACCGAAACGTAGGCATTTTTGCGAATGCCTGGGGATTCGGCTTGGATTTTGGCTTGCAGACAGAAATTTCCGGATGGCAACTAGGAGTGGTTGGTAAAGACATTACAACCACCTTTAATGCCTGGAGTTTTAACCAGGAAGCACTCTATGATATTTATGCTACTACAGGTAATACCTTACCGAATAATTCCTTGGAATTAACCTTACCTCGATTGATGCTAGGGGTGGGGAGAGATATTATGTTATGGAAAGGAGCCAATGAGACCAGACCTTTAGCTACCATGTTGCTCTCTGCAGGACTAGACCTCACTTTTGATGGACCAAGAAATACTTTGCTTCAAACCCCTGTATTGAGTGGAGACCCTCATGCTGGCGTAGAATTTGCCTTTTACGAGGTAGCCTTTGTCAGAGGAGGGATAGGAGGTTTTCAGGCCATCAAAGGAAGTACCGGAGGAGATATTCCCGAACAATGGGTGATGCAACCTAGTTTCGGGATAGGAGTAAAGCTTAAGACTTTTACCCTGGACTATGCTTTTTCTACTTTATCAGAGGAAGTTGGAGGATTATATTCCCATACCTTCTCTCTAAAAGCAGACCTGGAAGCCTCCAAGAATAAAACACCACGCTACCAAAAACGCAGAGCCGTAGAGTTTTATTAATCAATACACGTAACAGTTCAATTCGATTCAACAACCTTAGCATGTACCAGAGAATACTACTGACTTTTTACAGCTCACTAATTACCCTCCTTCCAGCCATCGGGCAAGTATACCAGATGGATACGAGTAACTACAATTGGATGAACAAGGAGGTTCCCCACTTGAAAATTACTGTAAAGGAAGATGGCATCTATAAAGTAACTGGCAGAGAGCTAGAAGAAGCCGGTTATGAGCTACTCGCTACCAAGTTTTCCGAGCTAAAGATGCTTTATAGAGGCAAAGAGGTAGCCATCAAAGAAGTAGATCAGAATGGGGATGATATCGTGAATGAGTCCGATTACTTTCTGTTCTATGGGCAGAAAAATGACGGGGCGTTGGATAAGGTACTTTTTACTCAGGATGGAGGAGAACCTGTCAATCCTTATCAGAGTATGTATGGTGATGAGTCAGCTTATTTTTTGGTAAAGGAGCAATTGGGTGAGGGGGAGTTTCATAAGCGAATTAAGGAAGCTGCTCCAATTACAGGACCTACTGCTGCGCCTGAGCATATTTTGAAGGAACAGTTGCATAGTTTTAGGGATAGGGTGGTGCAAGGGATTGATGTTTTTGCAGAGCCTGGCTATGGCACGTTTGGTAGTAGCCGTTATGAGAAAAAAGAAGGATTTGTAGAAGCCCTTTCTAAAGGCGGCACGATAGAGAAACGCTTTATATTACCAAATATAGAGGAGTCTTTGTTGGGTACTGAGAATGCCCGTTTGGAAACGAATATATTACCTGTTTTAAGGGCTGAAAATTATGAATCGGATATACAATTACAGGTTGAAGAGGGAACGACAATCTCAACAAGAAAGTTGATAAAAAACCGGTCATTTCTTATTGATACTCCTCTGAGTAGAGATTGGATCAGTAACGGAACGCTACGGTTGGTAATAAAAGATGGCAATCATACGACAGGAGATAAGAGCAATCAATTTTCAGCGGCTTATTATAAAATAACCTACCCTTTAGCTAGTGTGCAAACCAATGAAGGGGATATTCAGATGGTTTTGGCAGAATCGACGACAGCATATCATTTTAATGTAGATAAAAGTAGTGATCAAACTGTAGTATGGGATGTAACCGATCCATTATATCCTCAACCTTTATTTAGAGATGAAATTCAAGGAAATTATAAGGGCAGGTCACATGGGGCAATTTTTCGGCAAGTTATCGTTTCCTCTCAGGCTAGGGAAGTGTCAGGTGTAGTCAAAGCGGACTTTGTGGATTATACTTCTGATATTCCTTACAACTACTTTATTATTACTCATGATAATTTACTTGAGTATGTTGATGAAAAAGGGAAGGTGCATTATCCAGTCAATGAATATGTGAAATATAGGGAGGGTACTGGTTATCAGGTGTTAAAGATGACAATTGAAGAAGTATATAATACATTCTCTTTTGGAGAACGTACTCCTTATGCCTTGAAAGCTTTTGCCCGTATGGTAGATCGTACGTTTAGGTATGAAACTCCTCCCAAGTTATTTATTATTGGAAAAGGGATATCTCTGGAAGAAGATAAAACGCTTACACATCCGGATAACTTAATCCCCCCTTTAGGGATACCAGCTTCCGATAATAATATCGTAGCAACCCATTATTCTTCATCATACACTATGAGTATGGCAGTGGGCCGATTATCTGCCGTGACTCCTCAGCAAGTAAAGAGTTACCTAGATAAAGTAAATAGAATGGAAAGCTCCGGATTTAAGCCAAGTCCAGGAGTGCAGGAGGTGCCGGGAGAACAAGATCTTTGGCGTAAGAATACTTTATTATTAGCAGGCGGATACGAAGATTCATTGCTGATCAGGGAGCGAGATCCAATAACAGGTGAGCCTGGGTCTAATGGGAAAAGAATGGATAAAGAGTTTTTTGTTGAACGTTTGCAGCAATATGCCTCTTATATTCAGGAAGGACCACTAGGTGGGGTATCACCGTCTTTGATTATTAAAAGCTCTAGCTCTAATACAACAGAGTTGATTGATGTCAGTAAGCAGATCAATCAAGGAGTAGGATTGTTGATTTTCTTTGGACATGCAAGTATTTACGGTCCCGATTTAGATATTGGAAGAGTTGAGCGTGGTTATGAGAATGAAGGTCGATATCCTGTAATATTAATGAATGGGTGTTCTGGAGGGGATGTGTTTAGGAAAGGGGAAAGCTGGGCAGAGAACTGGATTTTGGCAGATAAAAAAGGAGCGGTTCTTTTTATTTCTAAAAACCGTTACTCTTTTCCGGAACAAGCAGACGAAGTTGCAGGTCAGTTCTTTAATCATACTTATGGTAGCAGGCTTAATCAGGGAACATTACATGAAGATGATTTTGGAAGTGTATCCGCAGGAGAAAAATTTAGGAGAGCGATAGAGGAATATACTTCTTGGTTTAATATTTTCCCTGGTTTTAGGGCCCTTGATTATATTTCTTTAGAGCAAATGGTTTTTCAAGGCGACCCTGCTTTAGTGATTACACCAAGAAACCCCTCAGTTGCGATCAAAAAAGATGAGTTTGAGCTACTACCTACCGGAAATGATTTACAGGTTTCTGCTCAGTCCAATTCATTTGCTTTTGAGTTTCCTTTATACAATTTCGGTAAAGTGCCAGAAGGTGTTGATTCTGTTACTATAGAGATTGAAAGAGTTTTTCCAGACCCAAGTCTTTCTGAGATCATCCGATTTCGTAAAAAGATTCCTAGGAATGTAAGTCAGGAGCGTATTGTTTGGGATAATACATTCGGAAAACCTTATGCTAATGGGGTGAATAAATTTACTGTGAGGGTTGATCCTCCTGTTCGGGATGTAGTCTTGAATAACAACGCTATCACCGATTTTGACTTTTATTATTCTTTTCCAGAGAATACCTTAAGGGTCGTAGCTCCCTTCGATCATGCTATCCTCAATCAGGATAGCCTAACTGTATGGATTGATGATCTCAATCCTAAGGCGAGAGAAAGAAACTATACCTTGACGATAGGAAGAGATTCTGCATTGACAGATCGTATCGAATTGGATACCACAGGTTTCGATATGCTGTCGTGGAAACTGGATGTAAAGACATTTTACCCTAGTCTAAAATCTGGAGATGTGGTATACCTCTACGCTGATTATAGTACGTATGAAGAAGGTGACCTGCAAGGAGGAGATACTGTATCTGTGACTTACGAGCCCACTTTAGCCAAAGGGTGGAAACAAACTGTAGCCCAGCAGGCTTTTGCTGATAGTGCCTTTACAAATTTGACCTATCAGTCTCCTTCCTTCTTCGTGAGAGGACGGGAGTTAACGTTGGATATGTATACTTCTTCTATATTTGGTGCAGATTGGAATATGACTTATGAAGGAGCTCCTTTAACAGGTAATGAAGCTACATCTGCAGCAAGAGAGTTAATTTTGCTAGGAGTCAGTGCGACCACGGGAGGTTATTATTTTCCTAATTATAACATATGGGGAAAAGGATTAGATCGTTTGGTTGGCTTTAAAGTGGACGAAAGAGATCAGACCGTAAGGGGACCAATGGTACGTCTCAATCAACTAGACCTTGTTGGTCAGAACAGCACTTTATTAAAAGCATTTGTAGAAGGAGATTCTTCCGTCGTGAAGCAAGATGGAGATTATGTAGTACTATTGAGTAGAGGGGGTATTGATATGGAGCAGATCGTAGCTTATGACTCAGCGGGAGTACTTACTTCTTTAGGGTTTGATACTAATGAACTGAAAAAAGTAAAGAAGAATGCTTTTATAGGGGTGGGACGTAGAGGTATGCTACGTTCTTTCCTGAATAGAAGTGATACGTTGATGGCTTCAGGGGAAAGAGCTGTAGAAGCTTCCTATACCATTGTTACGGTGCCTGATTCTGGTTCGGTGAAGTCAGAGTGGATAGGACCGGCAAGGCAATGGGAGACTTTAGAGTTTGAAGTAGCCCCAGGTGATCGATCAGATGATTGGGAGTTGGTAGTTTATGGAAAAGGTGATACTGGTGTAGTAGATTCATTGGGCACGTTTACTGCTGACGGACGTATAGGGTTGAATGAAATATACCAGCAGTACCCTTACCTCCGTTTGGAATGGAAAGTGGGTAGACCTGCGGCAGGGCAGCAGTCTTCTCAATTACGCGATTGGAAGGTGACGTATGCTTCTCTTCCCGAAGGCGCTCTCTACACCGAGAAAATCCAGCACACCGTAGAAGAAAGCTACCTGAATAAAGAGGATGCTTATTATCAAGGAGAAGACCTTCGTTTGCGTTATGTATTCAGGCTCTTGACGGAAGAAAAATATGAAGAGGCACTGCCTGTATTCTATTCCTTGAAAGGTAAGACGGTAGAAACGGATAGTATCCCCGCTTCGGTATGGGAACAGCAGGATTCCGTACACCTTAAGGTAAATGTAGATACTTGGAAAGAGTCCTTATTGGGAGGGAATAGTTTGTTCCTGACTGCAGGAACACCTGATAATGAAGTATACTTCTTTAATAATGTGAGAGAGTATGCTTTTCATGTAGAGGAAGATAAGGTGAATCCTTTATTGGAAGTGTTTTTGGATGGACGTAGAATTCTGGATGGGGATATTATCTCCCCAAAGGCGGAGTTAACGATTTCTTTAAGGGATGACAATCCATTCTTGCGCTTGTCTGAAAATACAGCGTCTGTGAAGATGAAATTGCGAAGTCAGGCTACCGCAGAAGAAGGAGGAGAGATCCTCTTGGAAAAAGACCTGAAGGATATAGGTTTGGTAAAGTCGGATAATAAGGGTAATAATCAATATACCGCTAGCTTTAATATAGCCCATTTGGTAGCAGATCAGAATAATGATGTTTCTAACCTAAGGGTTGTAGAAGGTGAACCTTTATTAAAAGATGGAGAGTATCAGCTATCTATAGAAGCTACAGATGTCAATGGAAACTATGTTGGAGGAAACTTGATTGAACAGGAAATAGATACGGTAGCTTTCAGACAGTCCTACAAGGTAGCCTTCACAGTAAACACAGAGGAGGCTGTAACGAATTTCTATCCATACCCCAATCCATTCTCAGATAATGTGCGCTTTGTATTTACCTTAACGGGAACGGATATTCCAGAGGAAATAAAGATTCAGATTATGACGGTGACAGGCAGGGTAGTTCGTGAAATTACACAAGAAGAGTTGGGACCTGTCCACATAGGTAACAATATTTCACGCTATGCCTGGGATGGAACGGATGAGTTTGGAGATCGGTTGGCCAATGGGGTATATCTCTATCGGGTGATTGTGAAGAAGTCAGGAGAAGTTATGAAAAAGAGTGATATTGATAAGGGTAATGATGGGTTATTCAAACATAATATTGGTAAGCTTTACTTGATGCGATAATGATAAAAAAGGGATTATTAGAGCTTGTTTGGAATCCAGATTTAAGGCGGCGTGCAACGCAGAAAACTTCTATAAATTGACTGAGAAAGTTCTGATTTGAGCCTAATAGTGGTTCTATTTGGGGATAATCAGGACTTTCTCAGTCAAAATTAGAGGAATTTTATTCCAAAAGATGTGGTTCCAAACAAGCTCTTAAATGATCCCTTTTTTTATGCAGTCGGCGATCAGTTGTACACTGTTGGAAAAGCCTGTTTTATGCAACATATTCTTTTGATGGGTACGTATCGTATGTACAGAGCTATTTAATTGGATTCCAATTTCCTTGGCCGAGAGACCTTGAGCCATTAATGTAATGATCGTAGTCTCTTGCTGCGTGAACTTGATGGGATTTTTATCTTTTGGAGTTAATGTGTAGGGGTCCAGGGAATAAAAAGAAGGAAACTTTGAGCTGATAAAGGAAATAGACTGATCAATTGAGGGATGCAGGTGTGTAATATCCGTGATGACATTAATGGTTTTACGGATCTTTCCGTAGGTATTTAAGGCAAGTACCTGTCCCTGTCGCAAGAAGGTTCTGTAGCCTCCGGTAGGTGTTTTTAAACGAAAAGTAGAAGAAGCTTTATAGTGGGGAACCTGCTCAATAGGAATGCGATTGTTGAAAAACTCAAAGGCTGCTTCTTCTTTGGCTTGCATCGTTTTTAGGTCATCAACATGAACCGCTTCCATGAGTGTGTTGATTTGTAAGGCTTCCTTATTGATTCCTACGACCGAAAAGGGATCTCCTCCAATACTTTCTATTTTGAGGTCACAGAGGTTGAAAATGAAATAAAAGTAATTTCCCGGAGCAAAATATTGTCCAATTTCTTCTACAATGGTTGGTTTTTGAATTGTGGTTTCTTGTATGTCTGTGAGGCTCTGGTTTTGCCAAACCGTAACCACTTGATTGATATACTGGTTCTTTGAGAGGGGCATGGTTGAGATCAGTTTCATGATATTACTGGGATTAAATATACTTAATTTTAGGTATTGTGCAAGGTGTTAGTTTTAGGCATTTTTGCAATAGACTACAGAACACAAATGAGAACAAAATGAGGTGTTTTATTCTGTCTTTGTGAAACTATTTGGTAACATGAAGATTACTTTCTTTGGAAGGATATTATAGACGGTATTTTTTCTGTTTACATTTCAATAGTAGCAGACTGGAAATAATGTCTAAAAGAGAAAACTAGGAATAAATACCTTGTAGCTAATTTGAAAAGAAGTAAAAAACAGGAAAACCTGAGAAAGCTTGTACTATCTCAGGTTTTTTATGCTTAATAGTAAGATGTTGCTTAATTGATTTTGAATATTTATAGGTCATACTATTAAACAGCTCTGTTGAATCGTTGAATTAAGCTTCGCTAGTTGAATCGTTGATTCGAGTTGAACTGTTTATCGAAGGTTTACTAAGGTAATCAAACAACAACTCAACTCGAATCAACGAGCGAAGCTTAATTCAACGGTTCAACGATTCAACAAAGCTGTTATGGTAGTATAACAGTTATTTATTCAAACGTAATTACGCTTCCAGCTTCTCAATCGCCACATCAATACGAGCCGCTACTTCTTCCTTACCAATAATCTCTTGCATGATCATTAGGTCTGGCCCCATTCCTTTTCCGGAAATTGCTAAACGAAGGGCAGGCATTACTTGTCCTAGTTTAAGACCAGCATCCTCAATCAATCCCATAAAAGTAGACTTGGCAGAGGCAGCGTTGAAGTCGGCATTATCCATAGCCACAATAGCGTCTTTGTATTTTGCCAATACCTCTACGGCTTCTGGCTTCCACTTTTTCTTTACAGTCTTCTCATCGTAGCTGTCAGGCTGCTGGAAGAAGAACTTACCTTCTGGCCAGAACTCGTTAGGGAATACCACACGTTCTTTCAGCTGATTAGCCACCAAGGCAGCTTTCTCTGGAGAACATTCGATACCTTCTTTTTCAAGGTCAGCCAATAGGTACTGTGCTAACTCAGTATCAGGCTTCTCTTTTAGGTATTGCTGGTTGAACCACTTCGCTTTGTCGTAGTCAAACTTCGTTCCCGCTTTACCTACACGCTCAATGGTAAATACTTCTACCAATTTCTCTAGGGTAAACATTTCGTCGTTGTTTCCTGGAGACCATCCCAGGAATGCCAGGAAGTTGATGAATGCTTCAGGAAGGAATCCATCTTCCTTGTACCCTTGAGAGATATCTCCTGTGCTAGGGTCAGCCCATTGCATAGGGAATACCGGGAACCCTAGACGGTCACCGTCACGCTTACTTAACTTACCATGGCCGTCAGGCTTAAGTAGAAGTGGCAAGTGTGCGAAGCGAGGCATGGTATCTTCCCATCCCAGGTATTGGTATAATAATACGTGTAAAGGTGCTGACGGTAACCACTCCTCACCACGAATGACGTGTGTAATGCCCATCAAATGGTCATCTACAACGTTTGCCAGGTGATACGTAGGCATCCCATCTGATTTCATTAGGATTTTATCGTCAATGGTGTGTGAGTGTACCATCACCCATCCACGTACCATGTCATTCAATCTAACCTCTTCCTTTCTAGGAACTTTCAAACGAATAACATATGGCTCACCAGACTCCAATCGACGTTTTACGTCATCTTCTGGAAGTGTCAGGGAGTTTTTCATTTGCATACGAGTGATTCCGTTGTACTGAGGGGTAGCAACTTTCGCCTTTTTCAGGCGCTCACGCATAGCATCCAGTTCTTCTGGCGTATCAAAGGCATAGTAAGCGTTTCCTTCGTCAATCAGCTTCTGGGCATACTCCATATACATGCCTTTACGCTCAGACTGTCTGTATGGGCCACACTCGCCCGGATTCCACGGAGACTCATCAGGAGAGATTCCTACCCATTCCAATGATTTCTGAATATACTCTTCTGCTCCCGGTACAAAACGTGTTTGGTCAGTATCCTCGATTCTTAGAAGGAACTCACCATTGTTGTGTTTTGCGAAAAGATAGTTAAACAATGCTGTTCTAACTCCACCGATATGTAGAGGTCCTGTGGGGCTTGGTGCAAATCTTACCCTTACTTTATCCATTATTAATTGTCTTTATTTATGCCTGTATTGAATTTTTTACAAGTCTAGGCGTTTTTCACGCGTAACCGCAAAAGTAATTAAAATATGTTCCTATTGACAAACTTAATAGATTGAAAGTTTGTAGACGATGAGATAATCGCTTATCGTTTTAAAAAAGTTGATCGCTTATTGGTTATCGCTTATCGTTTAAATAACTTCTTTCACCGCTCACCGCTCACCGCTCACCGCTCACCGCTCACCGCTCACCGCTCACTGCTCACTGCTCACTGCTCACTGCTCACTGCTCACTGCTCACTGCTCACTGCTCACTGCTCACTGCTCATAAGACCTTGATTTGATACTTCTGTAACAGTCCAATCAGATTTTCGGTAGAAAAAATAGCTCCTTTGACTACGTTGTTCTCAGGATCAATGGAGAAATTAAGAGCCGTACTTAAGTTTGCTTTGCGAAGGTTTGTTCGATCAAACGTGCTGCCAACTAGATCACAGGATTGAAAAACAGCTTCCTCTAGCTGTGTTTCTGTAAAGTCACATCCTTGCAGTTTACTGTTAAGGAAGCGCGTTTTTTTCATTTTTAATTGGTAGAAGGAGGAGTGAGAGAGATTACATTCCTCAAAGGATACGTCAAAGCCAAATGTGTTACATTCTTCGAAATGAATGCCCAATAACTTGCATGATTTGAATAGCACTTCCTGTAGTGCGGTATCGTGTAATGTGACATTACTCAGATCACACTCCTCAAATTCGCACTCCAAAAAACGAGTACCGGATAGGTCTATAGTAGAAAAGTTACAGTTTTGAAAGCGACAATATTCGTAAGTATTTCCAGTAATGGCTCCTTCCTGGAAGTTGATGTTATTAAAAGTTTGTTCTTCGTAAATGCTCATTGTCAATTGAATCGTTCAAGATGTCGATTTAGTTTATCGGCTATCATTAGAGCTTGTTTGGAATACGTCTTCAGATAGAAAATTCCTCTAATCACTGTTCAAATCAACTCAAATTTTTGACAAATAGAACCACTATTATTCTCAAATTTGAATCAATTTGAACAGGTTATAGAAATTTTCTCTATCTAAATCAGTATTCCAAACAAGCTCTAAAGTTCTGTTATCTACTTTGTTTCAATGATAATCGACAAGCAATAAACAAAAAGATAACCGATAAACCACTTAACATTACTTTGACGCTTCCATATACTTTTGCTCTACCACTTCCCAGTTAATGGCTTTTAAGAAATTATCGACATACGTAGCGCGATCATTCTGATATTTGAGGTAATAAGCATGCTCCCAAACATCAATACCTAAAATAGGGGTACCGTAAGTATTTTCGACTTGACGCATTAAGGGATTGTTTTGGTTAGGGGTATGACAAATGAATAACTTTTTATCGTCTCCCAAACAGACCCAAGCCCATCCAGATCCAAAGACACCTAAAGCTGCAGACCGGAAGGTGACGAGAAAATCCTCGTAAGAAACAAAGGATTGTTCGATAGCCTCTTTCAGGGTTTTTCCAGGAAGCTCTTTTCCTCTTGGTGTGAGTGTTTCCCATAAGAGGGAATGATTGTAGTGTCCTCCAGCATTTTGAAGGATATTTTCTTCTACAGTAGTTACTTGCCCTAGAATATCTACTAGAAGCTTTCCTTCTAAAGCACTTCCTTTCAATGCATTATTTAGTTTTCGGACGTATCCTGCGTGATGTTTTTGGTGATGTATATACATGGTTTGCTTATCAATAAATGGTTCGATAGCATCATAGGTATATCCAAGTTGGGGGAGTTCAAAGGGTTTGTTTCTTGCAAGTAATATTGTAGGAGCTAGACTAAGTGCTAAGCCTGTCCATCCAGCTTTCTGCATAAAATCTCTTCTTTCCATAGTATAGTGTTTGGGTTTTGTTTCCTTAACAAAGGAGTGAAGAGAATGGTTGAGAGAAGAAACGAAGGTGTAATGTAGTGGAGGTTTATAGATACAATAAGTAGGCTGTAAATTGATCGGTTTTAGTAAAAAGTGCACGAATATGAACACATTTGATTAGATGGGATATTAGGTGGTTGGTATTTAATTGATTGTTTTTCACTGTTTTGTGAGTTTTGGTACGTTCATGGTGACGTAATGAACAAGTGTCAAATTAAGAAACTAACGACTTTGCAAATGAGACCATAAGTCTCTCAATATATTTCTAGTGTCAGATTAACTACCTACAGTGAATAGTGATTAATTTTCAATTTTCAATGATTAATTAATGAATAGCAAATCGTTGAAAATTGAAAATTAATCATTAAAAATTAATATAAGTCTCTCAATTCTTTCAATACCGCCTCCATTTTCTCCTTAATACGTGAACTACTGCTCATATAATGGTTATGCATATAGCTGAAGATTAAAATCTTTCCTGATTTCGTAATCAGATAGCCACTAAGGGAATGGTTATTGGAAAGTGTACCAGTTTTTCCATAGATATATGGACTTTCCGCTTTGTAAAATCGACTCAATGTACCACTCTCACCACTTGCAGCCAGCATATTGAACAAGCGATCCTGAGGGATACTATGATAAAGCCTGTTGAATACGTGTACGGTATTTCTAGGAGTAAATAGGTTGTAGCGTGATAGTCCAGAACCGTCTACCCATCTTGGAGTATCAGGCAACTCAGGGAGTAGGGAATCCAGCGCATGACGAATCATCTTTCGGGAAGAAAATTCATCAGTCAATTCATTATGACACATTAATAGTAATTGCTCCGCCATGAAATTATCACTGGTTTGCATCATTACTTTTAGAAGGGAGTCAGTGGAAACGCTATTCACAAAATAACGTTCTTGCTCGTTTACAAATACAGGGTCATAGGGCTGTATTGGTATCTCACGGTTTAGAGTATCTTCTAATAATTGAATATTTAGTTCAGAGGAGTGAATAAATGGGATTTGCTCATTCATGTCAGCATTTTGTCCATACCTCAGGGTGAAAATATTGGACTTAAGGTCTCTACGTACAGAGGTATAGCTGCTATCCGGAATGACGAGTAAGGAGTCCACAAAGGCCATAGGGGATAGGTTGAAGAGCTCTTCTTCGGGTTGTTTGCTAACTGTAATGACGTTGCCATAGATCGGGAAAGCACTTCGTTCTGCTGAGTAATAATCATTGTAATCATCCCAGGCCCATCCTGGTCCAAAAGCACCCTCATAATAAGGCTTGTCCAGAAAAACCAATGTCTCCGTTCTGTTTTTTAAGAACTCCAAAACACGATCTTGCTCTTGCTCCATATTAGGGTTAAGGAGAGAGGGATCTGCTGTGCCCCAGAAAAAAAGAGAATCATTGCGTACCGTATATTCTAAGCCTTTGATCGAGTCTCCCAATATCCTTAAGGAAGTATAGAAGGTATAGATCTTGGTATTGGAAGCAGGAGTAAAGTAACGGTCGGCATGATAGTCATAGATCATTTCTCCCTTTGCAGGGTCGTACACAGCCAAGCCAGCCAGGTATTGTAATTCTTTCTCACTGTCAGTTACAGTACGGTGTATCTGTTTTACTAACTGTTGTTGCTTACAACCAGCTAGTAGTAAGAAGGCTAATAAGGTAAAAAATGCTAAGTAGTTCTTTTTCATAATCACGTTTTTAATAATCAATCACTTTTCACTTTTTCCATCTCTTCCAGTTTCTCCATCAAATAATCAAGGTCCGAAGCTGTATGCGTGGCATTAATCACAATTCGATTGAGTAAAGGGGAGGTTGCAGTAGGATAATGGAAGCTTGATATGACAATATTGTTTTGCTGAAGGTAGGCAGCCATCGCTTCTTTCTTTCCTGCAAAGACAGGGTAGTCTTTAAGGGTTTGGAAGTGATTTTGAATGATGCTTTCCTTTGTTATCTGTTTCAGGTTAGTACTTAAAAGGCTTTGTTGTTGCCTGATAATATCCATGGCATGTATAAAAGCATGTAAAAACCCTGGAGCAGCAGGAGAACTGCCTCCAAATAGCGGATTACCTTTAAGGGTATCAATGATATTGCGGTCTGCTAGAATAATGCCTGCTGGGAGACTATAGGCTTTCCCTAAAGAACCAAGCAATACCAACTTGATATGATATAGTTGAGCAATCTTAGTTTTTAATTCGTATAGGAGTTGATCAGCAACACCAAAAGCATGGGAAGCATCTACTACTAAGGTTATCTCCTTTGTAGGGTCTGTATCGTGTAGCCATTCAAAATCAATAGGTTGACAGAATAGAGGGTCAACAGCATTACAGAAAATAGTCACAGGACCTTCGTGAGCATTAATAACTGCTGCACCATGTTGATCGGCCTCCAGAAATATATTTCCCTCAGGCTGGTAGAGACAAGGATGTGTCCCTTTAACATAGAACCTGGGCATATCTTTAGAGTAAGCTTGTACAAACAACTGTGCTGCCAGCGTTCCAGAGGAAACCACAAGACTGTCTTCGGAGTACATCAGTTCAGCAAAGAAACGTTCGAATTGATCATAAATGTCCAATCGTAGGTTACCAAGCCTGGAAGCACCAAAATAGTGTCCGTAGCGAGAGAATCCTTCCATAAGAATTCCCCTGAAGCCAGTGTGTACATCTAGTCCCAGATAGGCCGTTCCTCCAAAGTACAAGTTTTCTTGTCCTTGCTGAAGAATACTTCTCCCCGATATTTTATTGGTGTCAAAATGCATAAGTCTTAGGATTAAAAAGACCTTGAAGGGTCCATTGTAGAAGCTACTATATTCTTGAAGAGGAAAAAAGTAGGAGGATGTAACTACTAGACTAAATGATAAGTTTGTAATTGGAGTAGTTACGGATCGTAACGTTATACGTATAATGCTACGACCCGTAGCGGTCTTATGCAGTGCATCCTATTTACAATGTTTTCCTAAGAGCTTGTTAACCATAAGGGGACTAAATTCCTTCTACCTTTATAAGTTCTACTCTTAAATGATGCAAGTTTTCTTCTAGTCCTACGGGATAGCTATGGGGGTTACTTAATCGTTTAATCCCTTTGTGTAGCTTTTGTAACTCTTGCTTGGTCCGCTCCCTACTTTCTTGAATACTAGGAGATTGATAAACGAGTTTCCCATTTCTGAAAATAGGGTGTAAGAGATCTTCATATGGTGTTTCCTCTGAGATCTTTTTATTACGGAAAGCGTTATTTGGGTCAATAATACAGCTACTCTTTGAAAGGGGCTGTAGCTCATTGTAGATCATGTCTGCCATGTATTGCCCGTCATCATACGTATACCTTCTGACTTGTTGCATGCCCGGAATGGATACCTTAATCATCTGTTCGGAAAGTTTAATTTTAGGCAACCATTCCTGTGTAGGGCTACTGCGAATACAGCCTAGTTTATATACTCCTCCTAAGGCAGGTTGATCATGGGCCGTAGCTAAACGTGTACCTACTCCCCATACAGTAATTGCTGCATCCTGTTCATTCTTTAAGCTGGAAATTAAGTATTCGTCCAGATCGTTGGAGGCTACAATCGTAGTGTCCGTAAGGCCGGCCTCATCCAATAATTTACGAGCCTCAATACTTAAGAAAGCTAAGTCACCAGAGTCCAGTCGAATTCCCGCCAGTCGATGCCCTTTTTGTTTTAAGTCTAAGCCAATCTTGATGGCATGCTTTACTCCTTCAATGGTATCATAGGTATCTACAAGGAGTGTACAGTTATTTGGTTGGGCTTGTGCGTAGGCTTCAAACGCTTCTGTTTCATTGTCATGGGCCATCACCCAGCTATGGGCATGAGTTCCTTTTACGGGAATGCCAAAGAGTTTTCCAGCCAATACATTGGAGGTGGCATCACAGCCTCCGATATAAGCTGCCTTACTGGCACTGATACTTCCATCTATACCTTGGGCTCGTCGTAGCCCAAACTCCAGGACTAGATCATCTTTGGCTGCTTCTTTGATACGAGCCGCTTTGGTTGCAATCAATGTTTGGAAGTTAATGATATTTAGAATAGCTGTTTCCAGAATCATGCATTGTAGTAGGGGGCCTTTAACCCTTAGTAAAGGTTGATTAGGGAATACAGGAGTACCTTCAGGAATGGCGTCTATATCACAATCAAATTCCATCGTGCGGAGGTAGTCAATAAAGCCGCTTTCAAATAGAGGGCTTCCATCATTTCCTTCTAGTTCCTGAAGATATGCCAGATCGGATTCTTCAAAACGGAAATTCTGCAGGTAGTCAATGATCGTGGAAAGTCCACAACTAATGGCATAGCCACTATTGAACGGCGTTTTCCTGAAGTAAGCATGAAATACAGCCTCTTTTTGGGTTGCTTTATTTTTCCAAAGACTATAAGCCATGGTGAGCTGATAGAGGTCTGTAAGAAGTATCAGGGAGGTACGGTAGATTTCGTTGAGTAGGTTCATAAAATTATAATGTGATGGAATCAAGAAATAGCTTGGACTATTTAAGTTAACGCTCGTTAATTTAAGGACTTTTTATAAATTCATTGACATCTGTTTTGTTCTGAAGCGTATTACCCCTTCCATATCTATAAGAGAAGGGGGGCATTATTGCTTGACCGACTAACTCTTAATAACCTATGTACTTTCAACTATTACGGATACTTACTATATCCTTTATTATATTATTTCATGCAGGGAGTATTGTTGCTCAATATCCGGCAAATATCAAATGGGCTGATGCCCTTTTAGGGATCTCATCGGAACAAGTAGTTTCATTTCGAACAAAGCAATCTAAGGGAGTGCAGGCTTTGGGTATTCCAAATGTACTGCCTTGTGCTGGTCCATCGTATTGTGCCTGGTCTCCGGCTTCTCAGAATAACCCTAAAGGAGAATGGATAAAGGTAGGCTTTGAAGAAGCTCGTTCGATTCGACAAGTAGCCGTAGCGGAGAGTTTTAATCCAGGGAGTATACAACGCATTGTTCTTTATGACGAAGAAGGAGAGAAGCATACCGTATATGAGATATTTAAAATAAATCCTGTAGCCCAGAAAGGACGTATGTTGAATGTCATTTTGGAAGAGATGACTCCTTATAAAGTAGTGGCAGTTGAAGTAATCATGAACACTTCGGCGGTAAAGGGCTGGAATCATATTGATGCAATTGGTACCTCTGATATGGTGGAACCCATAGAAGCATTGATTCATTTGGATTATGACGAGGATCGTAAAATCAATAAAGTGACCCACATGGATGCTGCTATCAATACGCCATATGATGAAGTTTTTCCTGTGGTCAGTCCTGATGGTAACACTTTGTACTTTACAAGGAAAGATCATCCCGAAAATATTGGAACAGCACACAATGATGATATTTGGGTCTCTCGAAAGATGGAAGAGACAGGTTGGTGGTCTTCTCCTGTTAATATGGGATCTCCTCTTAACGACTATAATCACAATTATGTTTGTGCGGCTCCTAATGAAGGGAATACGTTACTGTTAGGGAATCAATATCATAGGGGACAAGAAGCGACTAGTGGGATCTCAATAAGTCATTTTTTAGAAGGAAAATGGAGTTATCCCGAAGCATTAAAGATAGATGGGTATCATAATCATAGTAGCTTTAGCGAATACTCTATGAGTATTGATGGAAATGTGATGCTGATGGCTATAGAGGCAAATGATAGCCATGGAGATAGGGATTTATATGTGAGCTTCAGGCAAGACAACAATACTTGGACAACTCCTATGAATCTAGGAGCTGAGATTAATTCAGCAAGTACAGAACTAACCCCTTTTCTTGCTGCTGATGGGCGTTCTCTTTTCTTTGCTTCTATGGGGTATAGTGGATTTGGGTTGGCAGACTTATATATGAGTTATAGACTAGATGACTCTTGGCAACATTGGTCCTCTCCTGTAAACCTAGGGCCGAGAGTTAATTCAGCAGATTGGGAGTCTGGGTATACCATGGACAAAGAAGGAAAACAGGCCTTTTTTGTGTCTTATAAAAGTGGGAATCATCAACATGCTGATTTATTCCAAATCGATAGAGAAGGCCTTTTGGGAAGCCAGTGGTATAAGGTCAAAATGGATAAAATCATCCTAGTGAAGGATCAGTACACAGGAGAACTACTGAGTAGTAGGATGCAGCTAAAGCAAGATACTACCTTGATAAATGTATTGGAAGGCGCTGCAATGACTTTGCATTTAGCCGAAGGAATCTACGAGGTAGTATTGCAGGCAAAAGGCTATTGGGGTACTTCTCGTATGTTTCGAGTGACAGAGCAAGATGCGGCTACAGATACGCTAGAGGTATTGTTGCAGCCTTTAGAAGAAGGTATGTTGGTTAACCTAAAATCAGTATTGTTTGAGCGTACCAAAGCCACTTTGTTACCTTCGTCTTATAGAGATTTACATAACCTGATAGGGGTGTTATCTATGAATGAGAATATAAAAATACTATTGGAAGGACATACGGATACTGAAGGAAACCCTAGGGCTAATTTATACCTGTCCAGAAAAAGAGTCGAAATGGTCAAGCGTTATTTGATAAAGAATGGAGTAGAGGAGGAACGTATCGATGTGAAGGCATTTGGAGGACAGCGTCCACTAACGTCAGGTAGAAGTGAGCAGGATAAGCAAAAGAACAGAAGAGTGGAAGTGAGATTATTAGGCAATGACACTCCTTAGTTGAGCGTGCTACGCACTGTTGAGTAGCACTTCGTGCTGTTGAGGTTCACCTTCGGTGAGTTGAGTTTGTAGAATGAAGCTCTATTCAACAGTATGACGCCCTGCTCAACAGAGCAAAGCGCTACTCAACCAGCGGCGCAAGCCGCCTCAACAATTATTTCTCTTCCATTAAAGGAAGTGCTTCTTTTTTGCTGTTAATATCTATTTCTCCTGTAGCAACATCTCCAATCTCATTCAAGTCTTCTTCCCTGAATTCTTTTGGAGAAGGAAGGTCTTTGATACTATTGATGCCGAAATAGTCTAAAAATTTCTCAGAAGTACCATAAAGAAGCGGACGCCCAATAGCCTCAGATTTTCCTTTAATTTCTACCAGATCCTTATCAAGTAATTTCTTTACGGCATAATCACAACCGACACCCCTGATTTGTTCTAGCTCTGTCTTGCTGATCGGTTGCTTATAGGCAATAATGGAAAGGGTTTCTAAAGCTGATTTGGATAATTTCTTATTGGAGCGGTTCTTAAGAAAGGCGCCCACACTGTCATTACACTCTTCCTTGGTCATAAATGAGTATCCCCCTGCAGACTGTACGATCTCAAAGGCATAGCCTCCTTTTTTGTATTTTTGTATCAATGTAGCAATCGCTTTATTTATTTCTTCTACATTGACCATATCTCCCAGAGACTCTTGTAAGGCATTAAAAATCTCCTCAACGGTAACAGAGGAAGGGGCACAAAAAATAATTGCTTCTACGTGTTTGACTAGGGTACTCATAAGTTATAAAAATCGATTGGCCATAAAGAAGAGTCTGGAACAGACTCTGTCAAAAATACAAATTATATCAAAGATATACGTTTGTAATGCTGAAGGAGAAAGGATGAAGGAATAAAAACCTTGTATGAAGGTGCTTTCCTTTATCTTTTCTCCTTTATTCATTTGAAGGCTGGTTTCAGCGATCAAATAGTCTTTAAATAATGTTTTTTAGTAGTTGCTTAACTAACTCTTGGCAAGTTTTGCTTCAATCGAATGCATCGTATGAGGGACGGCACGAAGACGTTCTTTAGAGATGAGCTTTCCAGTGTCAATACAGATGCCGTAAGTACCATTTTTGATTCTGATCAACGCTTTCTCCAATTGCGTTTTATACTTAAGGGTACGGGCAGCTAACTGATTTAGTTGCTCCTTTTCGTAAGCGTCCGCTCCATCTTCCAGTGTTTTTCCACCAGAGTGATTAGAGTCTTGTCCACTGCTTCCTTTACTAATGGAAACTTTCAAGTGCTCAAGCTCACTGTTTGCTTGATCTAACTTCGCCCGAATGATTTCCTCAAATTCTCGAAGTTCTTCTGTACTGTAGCGTAATTGTTCTGTTGCCATAGTTAAAATCAGTTAGTTTGGTTTGAGATTGTGAAGGTCCTCTGCCCAAGCTGCTGATAGCTTGTGTAGCAATGTATACCGCTATAATACAATAACGATATGCCACTGTGCTAGGTTGCCACAAAAATAAAAAATATATTCTAATTTTTGTCTAAAACTATGCCGAGTTTTTATAGTATGCTATACTATACAGGAAATAAAAGTAGGAGTTCTTTAGGTAGTGCAATTAATAATTTGTTTAATTATACTTTTTTGGGAGGAATTTTTTTGATGATCAAAAAAAGAGGGATAGAGTGTATTGAGAAAGTCCAAATTCAAGCATAAAAAAAGTACCAGTTTAACACTGGTACTTTATTAATTAAACAATTCCTATATGAGCTGCTTTAGGTCAACTTGTTCGCAATACTTGAGTAACTCTTCCGAGTCGTTAATCACTCGTATGTCTGCAATATGTAGTGACTCATTCTTGACAATAACTTCTAAATAAGTACCGCCAATACAATATAATTCAATTCGCTCATCCCCAATCACCAAAGACACTAGCATTTCAGCATAATTATATAGCGTTTGTATCTTCTTTTCATAGGACATTCCGTTAAAGAATGTAGTAGAAATTTTCATATAGAAATAAAGATGGTTCGGCTGACAATATATTTATTTTTTTTATAAGAGAATAAAGAATATGATAGAACTTTCCTGTTTCCGTTTCTAAGTATCTGTAAATAAATAGGTTGTGAAAAGTGGTTTTTTGGAGATTAAAGAGGCTTTTATTGTAAGAAATCCATGATTTTGTTAATTTATTTAATCACAAACTAACCCACTACTATGAAGTATTCAGACTCAATTATAGACACTATAGGCAATACGCCATTGATTAAGCTCAACAAATTAGCGGAAGGAATTCCAGGGACGATTCTTGTAAAACCAGAATATTTTAATCCTGGTAATTCCATGAAAGATCGTATGGCACTCAAGATGGTTGAAATGGCAGAAGAAGAG
This sequence comes from Algivirga pacifica, assembly GCF_039543525.1. Classification (NCBI taxonomy): domain Bacteria; kingdom Pseudomonadati; phylum Bacteroidota; class Cytophagia; order Cytophagales; family Flammeovirgaceae; genus Algivirga; species Algivirga pacifica. The sequence continues at coordinate 147,946 of NZ_BAABJX010000020.1, read as the reverse complement.
GGTATACTCAAACCAGGAGGCACGATTATCGAGGGAACCTCAGGGAATACAGGGATGGGATTGGCCTTGGTAGCGATTGCGAAGGGGTATAAATGTATTTTTACCGTATCAGATAAACAGTCTCAGGAAAAGATCAATATCCTTAGGGCAGTAGGTGCAGAAGTCATCGTTTGTCCTACTAACGTAGCCCCTGATGATCCTCGTTCTTATTATTCAGTAGCGAAGAAGTTGAATGAGGAAATCCCCAATTCATTTTATCCTAACCAATATGACAATCCAGGGAATGCCTTGGCGCATTATGAAACTACTGGGCCAGAAGTATGGGAGCAGACAGAAGGGCAAGTGACGCATTATGCTGCTGGAGTAGGTACCGGTGGGTCAATGTGTGGTGTTGCTCGTTATCTGAAAGAGAAAAATAAGGATATTGTGACGATTGGCATGGACAGTTATGGGTCCGTTTTCAAGAAGTATAAGGAAACGGGGATTTTTGATGAGCGAGAAATTTACCCTTATATGTTGGAGGGAATAGGGGAGGATATCTTGCCAAAGAATGTTGATTTTGACTTAATTGATCAATTTATCAAGGTATCAGATAAGGATGCAGCGGTAATGACAAGAAGAATGGCCAGGGAGGAAGGGCTGTTTATCGGCTGGTCTTGTGGTGCGGCAGTACACGGGGCCTTGCAATACGCCAAAGAGCACTTGAAGGAAGGGGATGTGATGGTCGTTATTTTGCCGGACCATGGTACCCGTTACTTGAATAAGGTATACAATGATAGCTGGATGAAGGATCATGGCTTTTTGGAAGAACGAGAGTTTGCTACAGCAGGAGATATTATTGCCCAACGTCCCCCTTCTTCCCAGGTGCTGAGTGTATCTCATAACACATTGGTTGGAGAGGCCGTACGTTTGATGAATGAAAAAAACATTTCCCAACTTCCAGTAACAGATAATACTACCTATGTTGGTAGCCTGGTGGATTCTCATGTTTTACAACGCTTGATTGAGACACCTGAACTGAGTCAGGCTGCTGTAAAGGAAGTGATGGATTTGCCATTCCCTTTTGTTAGTATAAAGCATACGATAGATGTATTGTCTTCTTTGATGCAGCAGGAAGCCCATAAAGCAGTATTACTCCGTGATGAGCAGGAAAAGGTGCATATTATCACTCGACACGATTTATTGGGAGCGATGACAAGACAAGGGAATTAAATCCACGGTGCTTTACATTTATTAAAAAAACAGAAAATAACAGGCAGTTCCCATTAAACCTTTTATCTTTGCACTCCAAATCAGGGGACCCCAATCCCCTGATGTTAAGCGTTTGTTGTCCCCATTTTTCTAATTAACCTACAGAATTTATGCTTTCTGAATCAAAAAGAGAAGAACTGCTACAGCTACTGCAGTTGCTTGAAAGCGACCGATCCTTAGGAGTTTCTGAGTTCAAGAAAAAGGTATCTGCTATTGTAGGCGTACAGAAGGCAGAACTTTTTGTCGATATATTTATTAATGAGCAACAAGGGTTGAAGCAAGAAATCTTCAATCATGTGGAAGAGAAATTTCAGGAGAAATTACGTGAAGGTGCGCATCGCTCTGTGGTACGTTATATTGAAAAGCATTTTCCTGCTGGATTGATGTTGAACACTTCTTCCTATCTGAAAGAAGTGTATCGTAAGTTAGAGCGTATAGAAGCCCAACAGCAAAAATCAGAAAAAGATCCTTTGCCAGAAACCGTGGCTTCTCTGCAGACAGACCTTCGTTCCTTAGAACGTCGATTTGAGGAAATAGATGTGTATACTGATCATTTGGAGCAGAGACTAGCCAAGCAGGAGAAGTTATTTTCAGGACAAGTACAACAACTGCAGGCACAGTTGGAAGCACTCCAACAGCAACAGGCTATTGTTACAAAAGAGCTAACAGAGAATAAAAAGGTAGCTCCTGAAGTAGAAGAGAAGGAAGAAGTAACCCAAGAGATTACTCTCCATTCTAACTCATCCATATCTTCATCAGGAGAGCTACATATGGAGTTATTACCCGAAGAAGGAGAAAATGCCGAGTTTGCTAGAGTATCAGAAACAGAGGATTATTATGCCTTGGGAAAAGGAGGGCATTTTCTGGACCTTAGTAGGGTAGATAAAGGATTTGATCGACAGTTCCGCTTGACAGTCATCAATGAAGATGAGGCAGCTTTTGAGCTGATTAATCATCCTTTGAAGATACAGCAGGCCAATACACAGTTTGAGGATTCTATTCTTCCTTTTGTAGAACTGGCATCAGGTAGCGCTCCTGAAGCAACGACCAAGGTTAATGTATTGCAAGCAGGCACTGCCGTGAAAGAGGCTGAGGGATGGGTTGTCAAGGAAAAATGTGTGATCACTTATTGTTAAGAGGGTGGGAGTTATTTTTATGAAAGGCTGGAATTCCACTTATGATCAATAATAATAGAAAGGAAAGATACCCTACCTTATACCTTGATAAAGTGCCTAGGTTAGGAGAGGCAAACGCCAACAGGGGGATCAGTAATGCAATATAAGGAAGTACTGCCCATAAAAAGGGGAGTGCTTTTTTTTGTACTTTCCATGACCTGAAAAAATAAATACTGGTCATTGAGAGTAGAAGCAGTAAACTATTCTCTATACTTTGAAGGGTCTGAAGTAAGGTGTTTTTCTCCCAAAGATAAGGCCTAAAAAGCCCCTCAGTAATGGCTTGTGGTACATGGGAAATAAATGAGCGTAAAGTAGGTCGCAGATCGGGTATAAGGATGCTTTGATGTACGGTGCCCGATAGTTTTTCGTAGTTAAGGTAAATCACTTCTAGTACTCGTTCTATTTGCAAGTTGGGGTGGCTAACGGTCATAGCTCCAATGACTGTTAAAAGAAGTACACAAGACATAATGAAAACCCTGAGAGGGGGATACTTCCAGCGAATAATGAATAGATAGGAAGTGACTAGAATAAGTAAACAAGGGAAGTAGATAGCAAAGTAATAGTATTTTAGTCGAAAAATCACCCAAAGTAATCCTCCAACTCCAAGGAGAAGGGAAAAGGATTTGATCCCTTTAAATTCACGTAATAATAGGATGACGATAGCAGTGCATAATCCAATGGCACCTAAAAGTATACTTTCTTTCATGATACCACTACTCCAAAAAGTGACACTGGGATAGAAAAGGAATGAAACAACGATCCCACTTCTTAAAGTAGGAAATTGCTTGTAAAGCTGTGTACTCAGTACCCAACATCCCCAAAAACTAAACAAACTGAAGTAGCATGCCGTAACCCAATAGTTGTTATTGGTGAGTATGTTGACTAGACTGATCCACTTGGCCATAAACACCGCACGCTCATTCCGGTTACTCAATTGAAGCAGAATGCTTTCTGGGTAATCTTCTGTGCTGTGCAGTAGAAAATCCAGGTACTGAGGTATAGATTCCTTGAGTACCTGATGAAGGACTATTCCATCTTTAAATAAGGCGAAAGTATCCCCTCCTTGATAATAATAGGTATATACCCATCCTACCAATAGTCCACATATCATCTTAAATAGTAAAGCAGGAAAGAAGTATTTCTTTAACGGAGAGGATTTTGTGATACGGTGGAAGGTAAGTATAAAAAAGAAGAGGAGGAGTATACCTATGATGGTCATCTTATGGCAGGTGTTCAGTAGTACAATAACAGTTTGTTCATAATGTTTAGTTAAGCTTTGCTCGTTCATATTGTTTAGTTGTTTTTTTGTATCAATAAATCTCAACTAAACATTATGAATGAGCGAAGCTCAACTGAACAACATGAACAAAAGGTCTAATTTCTAGAGAAGAAGATTTTCTGGCGTTGCTCGCCTTCCTTTAATCCATTAAGCTTTCTAAGTCCCTCTAAGCTGATACCATAACGTTTGGCAATAGACTCCTGTGTGTCTCCTTCTTCCCAAATGTGGAAGGTAGATAGTAGAATCTCATCAGGGCTTTTTTCCAGGTAATAAAAAGCACCTTCTTCCAGAGATGCATCGGCAGTTAAATAGTTAAAAGCTAGAAACTCCATCTCGGAGATTTCTCCAGCTTGAGCGAGTTTTTCTGGTGTATCTCCTTTTTGTGCATAGATGGCTTTCAACCCATTCACTGAGATAAGGGCTCTATTTTCAGCTGTGCTATCAGGAGCAACGTCCATAATAAAAGGGTAAAGTTCTAGTACCTCAGGAACATAAACGGCTGAAGTATTACGCGTACCTTTTAGCTCTTCCTTAAAAGAGGTGGATAATGCCATAAGGACTTCTTGGTCGTCAACGCTATTGGCAGGAACTACCACAGAGTATATTTTATCGTTAGGAATGATCTTATCAGGGTTCTTGAGCCATTTATTGTATTCCTGAAGATTCTCTATTGGAGTTCCGGTAGTTGTTGAAACCTTGGAGAAAGTGGTGTTGACAAATTCCATAGGTACTAAATATGGAGGCTTGTTCTCAATATTACTATCTCCAAAGGCAAAGTAATGTGCCAAGAAGTGAATGATATAATGATGGGTATTTTCATCAACAACGATACGCATAGGATTTAGCCTGTTGTCTCGGATATAGTTTTTACAACCGGTTAGACCAAGATTGTAGCTTAATAAGGCATAGATCCACGAACCATTAAGGTATTGTGCATTTCGTTTTAGGTAAACAGCAGCGGCATGACTGGAATTATAAATATTCATACGCTCATCAACATCTACATCTTCTCGATCAGGGTCACCGTCAACTCTTAAAAGGCGTTCCCTTGCTGTCGCAATTTTAAATTGCCAATACCCCACAGCCATAGAGCGTGAAACCGCTTCAGCTCTTAGCGCACTTTCTTGTAGCGCTAGGTATTTAAAGTCGGAAGGAACACCATGCTCCTTCATGGCTTCTTGAATAATAGGAAAGTAGGTATTGCATCGTTGTGCATATTCCTGATAGTGCTTTGGGCTACGTGTAAGACTATTGTATTTTTGTAAAATCTTAGCTCTTCCTCCTTCTGTAATGGTTATATCAGAGTCCAATACCCGAACCTGAGAAGGAATTTGTGCCAAAGTTATTTGGCTACAAAGTAGGCCAAAAAGTAGTGTAAAAAGATATTTTCTCATTTTTATAATTGCGTTAAAACAATAAATACTTATCAGTGAACAGTGAGTCGTATAATTAACATGCAAGGTAGGGTGAGTAGTAAATAATTGAAAATTAATCATTGAAAATTGAAAATTAAATACCACTACACTAGTGATTATATCGACAAAGTATCAATCCCCTCACTGCTCACTGCTAGAAGTAAAGCTTGCTTGCTGAATGGACCATTTGTTCTCTATGATATTCCGATAACTTCCAAACCCTCTTTGGTTAAAGACAGATAAGTCTGTGATAGGGCGATTGGAGGTCAGTAAGATAAGGTGATCAGTGCCAAAAGGTGGATGTACCTGTATGGGAGTGTTTAGATCAATAATACTTTTGTATCGACCTGTGGCGGGGTCAAGGCCTATACGATTAATAGTATTTTCAGTACTGCTTATTTCAGGGAAAATTAAATGGAAATCACCTTGATTGGAGATACTGAAAATATATAAGAAGCGGTTACTCTTATTCCAATAAGGGTATAGTGTTGCATCTTGATGCAATACTAGGCGATAGGAATAGCCTTCATAGATATTTCCTTTCTCGAGCATCTCATTAGTAGCCATATTTTGCAATGATAATCGATAAGGAAAATGGTCTTGGTCGGGAGGTGAAGCAAGCCCTAACCAAGAGATGATATTACTAATCTTGGCAGCGTCTTCTATCATTTGTGTAGCGAGATTTCCTTCGGTATTTAGCACATGCCAATCAGAATGTAAAGGCAGGGCACTTCGGGTGAGCACACCTTCTCCTTTATACTTGATGTTGGTCCAGGTGTAAGCCAATAAACTCTGTGGCCCACTATAGTCTACTCCTCCATATACTTGGTAATGTGCTGCACTTGGAGTATTGACGATTCTAATGTTAGCCTTTTCCTTGAAGGCAGTCATTAGGTCATCATATAAATCCTTTGGGTAAGGGATATTGACGGAAAGTGTTTGTTGTAGTGACCCTACTGATCCCATGGCTTGTAGTAGCTCTTGGGCTGTAAATGATTTGCGCAGTGTAGCATGACGACCAAGTTGCCCAGAAAGCTCCCAATGATTTCCGTTAAAATTAAGGAGGATTTCAGGGCTGCTAAGGCGAGTGTCATAGTCTAATTTCACTCCCGATTTAGCTGCTTCTGAGAATGTTAAGAACAAGCTTCTAAGGTCCTGTCCTGAAAAGGATGAAGGTGGGAGGTATAGGTTAAGGATATTATTTCCTTGAGCATTCCAGCTATTCACAGGAAGCAGGGTCCCTGTAGGTACGGTAGGGCCGTGCACAACCTTTGCCTTGGCCTGTACCAGACCAATATCTGAAGTAACGATTAGCTTTGAGCTGACTCCGTTTGGGCGAATATAAGAAATCTCGCTACCGGGTTGTAAGCCGATGGAGTAGCCCCCTCCCAAGATAATGTGGTTAGGATCATCTCCTTTTAAGACAGATACCATAATACCATATTCTTTTACGGCATCTCCAAAATCCAATAAAGGTTTTTGTAAACGATCAGTGTTAGCCTCCAATACAGGGTTTTGGAGAGGGCCTGTTTGATACTCTAGAATAGAAGCTACCCTTTTGAATAAGTTGAGCACAGATTCTCGGTTATTACTGGAAAGTAAAGCATAGGAAAGCGCAAAGGTAAAAGCTCCCCTGGTTTGCTGTGTTGTAGGATCAAAGACCTCTCCAGCTTGCTCATAGTCCTGAGCTGCAGAGATCACTAACGCTCCTCTCTCGGCAAGGCTACGTGTTTTGCTAAAAGGCATCTTCAGGTCTACGCTGTAGGTTGGTGCTACACGGGGAGAGAAGTCGGCGTGGGTCAAAGTACTTCGAGATACGGAGCCACTATTGCAACTGTCAAAAATAACCGTCAATCGCCCTCCTTTATCCATAATCTGGTGTAGGTAGGCATTCAATTCCGTGTCTAGCAGATAGTAATTAACCCCTTTGTTACCATCAGATGGGACAATGGTTTCATGTTTTTGATCCGATTCAAAGAAAAGGGAGTTTCGGACTTGGGCACCATGTCCCGCATAATAAATGAATATAATATCGTCCTGTTCCGTTTGTTCGCTGAGTTGCTTAAGAGCAGCTTTTAGGGCTTGCTTGGTGGTAGTCTTTGGAGTGATCAGTTTTTGTATATGGTTGTCTTGAAATCCATATTTGGAAGTTAAGATACTATAGATGGCCTCCACGTCATTAATGGCTCCTTCTAAGTTTCTCCATTCTCCAGAAGTCCCAGGAGTACGATATTCGTTGATACCGATTAAGAGTGCTTTTTTCCCTTTAGCTTGAATGAAATGAGGAGGTGATAAGAGGAAAAGCAATAACGTTAATAGGAATAATGAGGTCTTCATGTTTTTCTGGTTTTGTTATTTAGCAAGGTAATATATGATTTTAGAGATAATACGGTAAAGTTCCAAACTTTAAAACTCCATAGTAGAGAAAGTAAAAGGTGAAAGGCGATTATATTCCTGTTTCTACGCCTTTCTTAAAAAAAATCACATCCTCAAGGGGGGATTATACCAGTCAAGCTGTTGTTTATATAAGCGAACTCTAAAAATTATTTTTATTGGATTTTTTTGACGAATAACAGAATACAGTTGTCCCTAATAAGAGAAGTAATATGCAGGAAATGGGTTGTGTAGGGGAGTCTTGTTAAGATTATATACATATGTTAATTACCCATGAATAAATGGCCTATGTAGTATTTTTTTTATAATATTTGTTTACATTTGTTTTCAAAATTTACACCATATATTAACCTAGATGTGATCTAGGTTATTGCTTAGCTAAAAAACTATTACGTGAATGTATAAGGTATTTTGTCCTTGACATTCCTACTTATGACTGTTGATTGGTCAATATCTAACTAAAATAAATCTTCTTGGTATAATGATTAGCAATCTGAAGATTCTTGTACTATCCATATTATTTACCTATTGGATTACGCCTTTATGCGCAGCAGAAATCAAGTTATCTGGCGTCTATAAGGGTAGTAACTTATATATTGAAAACCCTATTGATGAGAGTGGAACACCCTGTGTACAGGAAGTGTATGTTAACGGTAAAAAACAATTAGAATCCCCTAAACAGAGGGCCTTCATTCTGGACTTGTCTCATTTGCATAGAGATCAGGATATAGATATTCTAATAGTACACAATGAAGGATGTACACCTAAAGTGATTAACCCTAATGCCATTAAAAAAGTAGCAGGACAATTTATATTTAGCCGTTCTAAGGTAGACGATGACAAGATCGTTTGGACGACATCTGGAGAGATTGATGGAGGCTATTTCTTGGTGATGAAGTGGTTGATTAGTGAATGGGAAGAGGTGAAGATGGTGAGTGGAAAAGGAAGTGAGCGATATAATTTCTATTCTATTCCTGTGCGTCACCATGAAGGGCTGAATCAGTATAAAATTATCTACATCAAACCGGATGGAAAGGTAACAGTTTCTCCAATGCTTGAGATCAACTCTGAACAGGAAATGGTGACATTTTACCCTAAGAGAGTAGAAAAAGAGTTATTCTTCAGCCGAATGGTGAAATATTCTGTGATGGATATTCATGGTAAGGTTGTGTTGAAGGGGGAAGGAGATGTCGTAGATTGTTCGGCTTTATCAAAAGGTAAAAGCTACTATCTGACTTACGATAATAAAACAGGTAAGTTTTATAAGGAATAGAGCTGCAGCTAAAAAAGCTTGTTGTTCATAATGTTTAATTGGGCTTTGCCCGTTCATGCTGTTTAGTTGAAATATTGACTACACCCAAAGGTAAATTCAAGAACTCAACTAAACATCATGATCACAATGATGTAGTCATTGTAATTAAACATTATGAACTTTTTTATTTATTAGACTAATTGCTTTTTTATTCGTATAAATACATAAAGACAATTGAATGTATGTTTTCTTACTTTTTTGAAAGCATCGGTAAGATAAAAAATATATAGACTATGGGAGATTGGATCATGGTACTGTCCTTATTAGGATTTGGAGTGATATTATTGCTGGTGGAGTTTTTCTTGATACCAGGAACAACGATTGCTGGTGTATTAGGCTTTTTGGCAGCTTTGTCAGGAATCTATATGGGCTATGAGTTCTTTGGAGCGATGACAGGACATATGATTCTCGCCGGTACTTTAGTGGTTACCTTGGCGGCTTTTATTCAGAGCTTTCGTTCTAATACATGGAACCAATTAGCACTTAAAAAATCAATAGATAGTAAGGTCAATGAAGATGATCTTCCTTTAGAGGTCGGAGATATAGGATTGACGGTTTCTGCTTTGCGTCCATCAGGATCGGCTAATTTTGATGGAGATATCCGTGAGGTATGTACGTTTGGGCAGTTTGTCAATACCAATACTTCCGTCAGAGTGACACGAGTAGAAGGAGTGAAGATCTATGTAGAAGAAGTGTAATATTGAAAAAAAGAAAGGGCGACCCTTAGGGTCGCCCTTTCTTTTTCTCTATAAATTACTCATATAGTGGAGGGAATTGCTTAGGACTCACCTCACTCATAAGGTCGTAAATTCTATCAAATACCGTTTCTACGTTTGGTTTAGAGAAGTAATCTCCATCCGAAGAGTAGGCAGGACGGTGATCTTTGGCTGAGATACATACTGGTTGAGAATCTAAGTAGCTATAGGCTCCTTGCTCATCTACCACTTTCTGCATCATATAAGCCGTAGCTCCTCCGCTAACATCCTCATCGGCAAATACCACACGATTGGTCTTCTTGATGGATTCCACAATACTATGGTGCACATCAAATGGTAATAGGGATTGTACGTCAATAATCTCTACCTGAACACCAATTTTGGACAGTTGCTCTGCTGCATCCATTACGATTCTACACATAGAACCATAGGTTACGACAGTAACGTCATTACCTTCTCGGATGGTTTCTGGTATCCCTAATGGTGTACAAACCTCTCCGATATTAGTTGGCATTTTTTCTTTCAATCGGTAACCGTTCAGGCACTCGATAATTACAGCAGGCTCATCTGATTTCAATAGGGTGTTGTAGAAACCTGCTGCTTTGGTCATATTTCTAGGAACCAATAGGTGCATTCCTCTCAAACTGCCTAAAAGCATACTGATTGGAGAACCTGAGTGCCATATGCCTTCCAAACGGTGTCCTCTTGTACGGATAATAAGTGGTGCTTTTTGTCCACCCTTGGTACGGTATTGTAGACAAGTTAGATCATCCGCCAGTGTTTGTACAGCATAGTAAATATAATCCAGGTATTGGATCTCAGTGATTGGACGAAGCCCTCTAAGCGCAGCGCCAATACCTTGCCCAATAATGGTTGCCTCACGAATACCAGTATCTGTTACTCTTAGTTCACCATATTTTTCTTGAAGACCAGCAAAACCTTGGTTTACATCTCCAATTTTACCTACATCCTCTCCAATAGCAAATACACGAGGATCACGGGCGAGCATATCATCAAAACATGCTTGCATGATCTCTCTACCATCTACCATTGGGCTATTTTCTACATATGTAGGTTCCTCAGCCGTTATATTCAAGGCCGATTCCGCTGACTCGCTGTAAAGGTGAGAGCTATATCTTTCTTCATTTTCTGCAAGAATTTGTTTTAACCAATCTTGCATTTCTTTTTTCAAAGGAAGTTGCTCGTGGCGCATCTCACGAATAGCCTTCTTGATGCTTCTAACAGCATCCATACGAATTGGGTTAAGCGTTTTCTCCAGTTCGTTGGTGATTTGTCCCAAGGCGCTTTTCTGAGGAAGTGCTTTAGAAGCTCTTTTCAAGAGTTCCAAGGCTTTCTCATAATCTCCTTGCATAGAGTTTTGGAAAGCATCCCAAGCGGTTTTTCTAGCTTTCTTTACCTTGTCGATCGCCGCTTTTTCGATTTCTTCGATCTCGACTTCTGAAGCATACCCTTCTTTAATAACCCAAGCTTTGAACTGCGTAAGACAGTCATACTTTTTTTCCCACTCCAAACGATCTGCAGATTTATAACGCTCGTGCGATCCGGAAGTAGAGTGTCCTTGTGGTTGAGTCACTTCTGTAACGTGCACAAAAGTAGGGACATGCTCTTCACGACATACTTTTTCTGCTTTTAGGTAAGTATCGATTAGGGCAGTATAGTCCCAACCGTTCACTTTATAGATTTCGTATCCTTTGAGCTTTTTGGTACGTTGGTATCCTTTAAGGATCTCAGAAACAGAGTCCTTGGTCATTTGATAGCTGTTAGGTACCGAAATACCATAACCATCATCCCATACAGACATCATCATAGGAATTTGCAATACACCAGCTGCATTGATGGCTTCAAAGAAAAGTCCCTCGGCAGCAGAGGCATTACCAATAGTACCAAAAGCAATCTCATTTCCATTATTGGAAAATTGTGTCATGTGGTGTAGGTCCTCATTTTCTCGGTAAAGCTTAGAGGCGTAAGCCAATCCTACCAAGCGAGGCATTTGTCCCGCGGTATTAGAGGTGTCTGAACTAGAGTTTTTCTGTTCTGTAAGGTTTTTCCAAGACCCATCCTCATTAAGACTTCTTGTAGAGAAGTGTGAATTCATACAACGACCAGCACTGGAAGGATCTGCTTCTACATCAGTGTGAGCGTATAACTGTGCAAAGAATGCTTCTAAAGATAGCTGTCCAATAGCAAACATGAATGTTTGATCACGGTAATAGCCTGAACGGAAATCTCCATTTTTAAAGGCTTTAGCCATGGCAATTTGTGCCAGCTCTTTACCATCTCCAAAGATGCCGAACTTGGCCTTACCCATGAACACTTCTTTTCTACCAATATAACTAGCATGACGACTTTCTAACGCAACCCTCAGGTCATTTAGAACTTCATCCTTGGTTAATGCTCCTTTTTCGATCGTTTGCTTCACGGTAATTTTTACTTAATGTTATCAGTCAAAATAGCTTGCTCACTGCCAAAATAGGGAAAAAATACAATTATTTAAATTACATTTCCTATTGTCATAGGTAAACTTATTCCCTATATCGTATTTTTGATGGAATATTAGCATATAAAAATGGAAGTGATCAATATAAGATAAGCGTTTAATGTACACTTAAATATATAATCTTTTTTTCATTTTTTTGATTAAAAAAAACAATACTTGGAACAGTGCAGGAGGAAAGCTATAAAAATACAAGATGTAATCTAATTGTGATTACAGGACCTACCGCTAGTGGAAAAACGGCATTTGCGGCCCAGTTGGCCAGGCAGATGAATACGGAGATTATTAGTGCTGATTCTCGTCAAGTATATCGTGAGATGGACTTGGGTACAGGCAAGGATTATCAAGATTATTGGGTAGACGGCATACAAGTGCCGGTACATTTATTAGATATTCATGATCCCGGCTACAAATATAACGTACATGAGTTTGTACAAGATTTTTGGAATGTGTATGCATCCATATGGGAGAAGGGAAAGATACCGATTCTATGTGGAGGCACAGGGATGTATATTGATGCTATTCTCCGAGGATATGGATTGAGTAGTATTCCTGTGGATGAGGAGTTAAGGGATAGGTTACAGGATTGCTCTCAAGAGCAGTTGCTGGAGCAACTGGATTCTTACGATTATGGGAAGCAATTTGCTGATCGGCACCATCGAAAACGAACCATTAGGGCGATTGAGGTAGGTAAGTACCTGAAGGAACATCCAGATTTTGAGCCAGCACAGCTTCCTTATCCTTTGTGCCCATTAGTTATAGGAATGCATGTAGAGCGTGAGACCCGAAGAGAACGTATTACACAAAGACTGTATGAGCGTGTAGAGGAAGGAATGATTGAGGAAGTACAGCAGTTGATGCAAAAAACTACAGCTGAGGATTTGATGTACTATGGATTGGAGTATAAGTTTATCACCCAGTACTTGTTGGGGGCACTGGATAAAGCCACTATGCTATCTCGTTTGGAAACGGCCATTCATCGTTTTGCCAAGCGACAAATGACCTGGTTTCGCAAAATGGAAAAAGATGGAGTCGATATTCATTGGATTCCTTCCCTCTGGCCCTTGAAGAAGAAACAAGAGAAAGTAGAGGGTTTATTGAAAAAGTTATAAAAATTAATAGATTTGTTAAATTATCAATGATGCAACATACAGGAGGCGAATTGGAGATTATTATATTATTTTTTTGATAATATTTATCATCCTTTTAATGCGTAGATTCCTGCATTTTTGCATTACGCCACAAGCAATCAAACCAAGAAAAAAACTTAAAAATGAATATTGATCAATTTTCAGCAGAAGATTTCCATGTACAAACATTAGGCGACTGCGCCATTACAACACCACTTGTACACACTTACGATACTCCAGATTATTCTCACGATTTTGCCAAAGATGACCAACGTGTCCTTTTTGATGCCTCTGTGGAGGGATTCAGAAAAGCAGTAGAGTCTGGCGAAGAGCCTATTTCCTTTGAGGTAGCGGGGCCTAGAGAGAAGATTTATTTTACACCAGCCAATACAAAAGCGGCCATCGTGACTTGTGGCGGTCTTTGTCCTGGGTTGAATAATGTGATCCGTAGTATTGTGATGGGATTGTATTATCGTTACGGTGTTCAGAATATTGTTGGAATTCCTTACGGATACCAAGGGTTGAATCCAGCGTATAATCACAAGTTTATCAATCTTGATCCAGAAGTAGTAAAGGATATTCACCTGTTTGGAGGTTCTATTTTGGGATCATCCAGAGGACAGCAGGATATTGGTGTGATGGTGGATACATTGGTGCGTAATAACGTTAATATGCTCTTTACAATTGGTGGAGATGGTACCCTAAGTGGTGCACACGCCATTGCTGAGGAAATTAAGCGCCGCAACCTGAAAATTGCTGTGGCAGGGGTTCCTAAGACAATTGACAACGACGTTAACTTTATTCAGAAGACATTTGGCTTTGAAACAGCCTTTACAACAGCAGCCCCAATTCTTCGTGATGCACACAATGAGGCAACGGGAGCTTACAATGGTGTTGCGATCGTAAAATTGATGGGTAGAGATTCTGGTTTCATTGCGGCGAATGCAGCGATGGCCATGCCAGACGTAAACTTTGTACTGGTACCAGAGAACCCATTTGAATTGGAAGGACCACACGGCTTCTTGCCAGAGCTAAAGAAAAGGGTGCAAGAGAAAAAGCATGCCTTGGTGGTCGTTGCTGAGGGAGCTGGACAGAACTTGTTTGAGAATCTGAGCGAAGAGGAAGTAAAGAAAGATGCTTCTGGTAATATTCGTTATAAAGATATCGGACTGTTCCTGAAAGATAAGATTACAGAATACCTAACGAAGGAAGGTATGGACCCTACGGTGAAGTATATTGATCCATCGTATATCATCCGTTCAAAGGCAGCGAATGCAAGTGATAGTATCTTCTGTTCTAAGTTGGCTTTGAATGCTGTTCACGGTGTGATGGCAGGAAAAACGGATTTCGTAGTAGGTCGTTGGCACCATAGCTTTACTTACCTGCCAATTCCTGTATGTACAAAAACACGTAAGAAAATCAATATTAATGGGGACCTTTGGTGGAGTGTCTTGGAGACTACAGGACAGCCTCCAATGATGAAATAATTCCAGAGGTATTCAGGAAAAAATTATATATTTGATTAGATTATTAGGCACATGTCTTCGGCATGTGCCTTTGTATTATACTAACCCTAAAGTTAAAAGCTATGGAGGATGCTAAAAATTATAAAGCCATAGATCCCTCGTTTTGGGAGGGGAGAATAGATGGAACAGCCTGGGAGGATATGCGTTGGCATCAGGTTGTACAGGCCATTGATTTGAGTCAAAAAGAATTACCAATTTTACAGCCTGCAGAGAGGGGTGTTGTGCTAATTGGTTTTATGTGTGATGAAGGAGTACGTCGTAACAAAGGGCGTACGGGAGCCAAGAATGGTTCTTATGATTTACGTAAGGCTAGTATGAATCTTCCGGTACATTTTGATGATCAACTGAAATTGATTGACGGAGGAAATATAGAATGTAACGATAAGGATATGGAAGGGGCGCAGGAAACCTTAGGAAAGGTAGTCGCCAAAGTCCTGAAAGCGGGTTATAAACCTATCGTACTAGGTGGAGGACACGAAGTGGCTTATGGGCATTATCTGGGGATTAAGGAGTTCATGAAAGAAAAGCATCCTGATAAAAAACTAGGGATCGTGAACTTTGATGCCCATTTTGATATGAGAGAACTGGAAGAAGGAGTAGGAAGTTCAGGTACACCATTTTTGCAGATTGCTCGCGATATGGAGCAGGAAGGGAATGAGTTTCATTATCTCGTATTAGGCTTACAAAAAAATAGCAATACCAAGCGCCTTTATCAGACTGCTGAAAAGTATGGGGTATCCTATGTTACAGGAGATAAGTTCAATGAAGGATATCGCACGAAGGTGTTCCAAGAAGTAAGTGATTTTGTAGATAAGGTAGACTTCATCTATAACACGAACTGTTTGGATGTATTTTCGTCAGCTTATGCTCCAGGTGTAAGTGCTACGGCATTTACAGGGATTGTACCGGATGCCTTCTTTACCAAGACATTCAAGAAATTGTACAAATCCCAAAAGGTAATCACTTCAGATATTGCTGAACTAAATCCAGAATATGATAAGGATAGACAGACCGCTAAACTAGCGGCAGCGCTTACTTTTATCATGGTCGGAAATGCGTAAGTTTTTATAAGAAAGTTTATCGCTTATTGCTTATCGTTTCTAAACGATAAGCAATAAGCGATAAACTTTATATTCCCTATAATCAATAAACGATGGACGTAAAAATAGCACCCTCATGGAAAGAGGCTTTGGGCGCAGAGTTCGAGAAGCCTTATTTTCAGGAGTTAGTCAATTTTGTAAAGGAAGAATATCAAACACAAACGATTTATCCTGCCGGGAAGCACATCTTCAATGCCTTCAACCACTGTACTTTTGAGGATATTAAAGTAGTCATTTTAGGGCAAGATCCTTACCATGGCCCAGGGCAAGCCAATGGCCTTTGTTTTTCCGTAAATGATGGGGTTCCTTTTCCTCCTTCTTTAAGAAATATCTTCAAGGAAATAGAAAATGATTTAGCGAAAGAGGTTCCTTCTACCGGAAATCTTGAACGTTGGGCGGACCAGGGTGTTCTATTATTAAATGCTACCTTGACGGTAAGAGCACATCAGGCAGGTTCTCACCAGAATAGAGGATGGGAAACCTTTACGGATGAAGTCATTAAGCAAATTGCAGAACAGTGTGAAGGCGTTGTGTTCTTGTTATGGGGGGCTTATGCCCAGAAAAAAGGAAAAGTGATTGATAAGAGTAAACATTTGGTCTTGCAATCGCCGCATCCTTCTCCTTTATCTGCGCATAGAGGCTTCTTTGGTAATAAGCACTTTAGCCAGGCGAATGAGTATTTGGAGCAACAGGGCAAAGCACCTATCGAGTGGTAATAAAGTTGAGGCGGCTTGCGCCGCTGGTTGAGTAGCACTGCGTGCTGTTGAGTTTCACCTTCGGTGAGTTGAGTTTTTTAATGATTCAAATGACCGAAGGTGAAATTTAAAAAATGATGTCATGGGTCTAATAGAAAGTTCAAATGCCTGAAGTTGACATTCGATAAGTGATATCATAGACTAATTTAGACTCATATAAAAAGCTCAACTCACCGAAGGTGAAACTCAACAGCGAAGCGCTCAACCAGCGGCGCAAGCCGCCTCAACAAAAACGTTTACAGAAGCATGAAGACATTAAACGACATTAAGGGGATTTTATGTGACTTGGATGGTGTCATGTATGTCAGTAATAAGCCCATTGAAGGCTCTATTGAGGCGATTAAAGCATTAAGAGAAAAAGGAAAAGAAATTAGATTCTTAACCAATACCTCAGGGCGTACGGTTAGTTTTATACAGCAACGCTTACATGATATGGGGTTGGAGGTCTCTACAGACCATATTATTAACCCTCCTAAAGCAGCCTTGGAGTATATGAGACAACAGGATATCAAACGCTTTTATCCTGCTTTACCAGATAGTGTTTCAGAAAGCTTCAAGCAGGAGTTTACTTATGACGAAGGAAATCCAGAGATCGTACTGATGGGAGACTTAGGAATCGAGTGGAATGCTGACTTGATGAATAAGTTATTTGGTATGGTCATGAATGGAGCTAAAATCCTAACCTTAAATAAAGGGAAGTTCTGGAAAACCTCTAAAGGAATTCAGATGGGAATAGGGGCCTATGTCGCTGGCCTTGAATATACGACAGGTACAGAGGCCGTAGTATTAGGCAAGCCGTCTGCTTCATTTTTCGAGCTGGGAGTGAAAAGTCTCGGTATGCCCAAAGATCAAATCATTATGGTGGGGGATGATATAGAAGGAGATGTAGGTGGAGCGCAAGAAGCTGGTATTAGAGGGGTATTGGTTCGCACAGGGAAATATCAGAAAGCTTTTGCAGACGCTTCTGTCGTGCAGCCAGACTTGGTGGTAGACGATCTGGCAGCGTTGGTTAATTTTTAATTATCAATTATCAATGTTAGCTTTTTAACAGCCATAAATCCACCTTATTGATATTTGAAAATCAAGACATTGATAATTGATAATTAATCATTGAAAATTTAACGTGCTAGTGGAGGGGTACCTTTTTTCCCTTCCATGGGATTATAGAAAATACGCTGGGTAGGGTAGGCTAGATCTATATCTTCGTGTTGGGAAAATGTCTTCAGAATAGCTTCCCACAATTTCTCTTCCGTATTTCTACGACTTCTGGGTGGACAGATATATCGCATAGTCAGCATTACCCCGCTATCTTTTACCGTAAGGTATATAGTAGGAGTAAGGTGTTGGTAGAAGATCATAAACTTCTCAGAGGCCCTCCTCAATCGTTTTTCAGCGGATTCGGATAAGTGCACGGTTTCTTTTTCCAGAATCTCTAATAATATTTTTCGTGCTTTCTCCCAGTTGCTTTCAAAGGTAATCAGGATGCCTATTTCGTTCCATATATGTGTAAATCCTTGGTTATAGTTGGCGATATTTTCCTTGAACACCTTACCGTTGGGCACATGGATAATTCTTCCGGTACTTTGCTCTGCATCTACCCAGTTACCTATTTCATTGATGGTAAACTGGAAAAACCGTATATCAATCACATCACCGGCAACATTCTCACCAATCTGTATGCGGTCACCCACCTCAAAAGGCTTTCTGGAAATAATAAAAAGCCATCCTACAAATCCGGCCACAATATCCTGTAGGGCAATGGCTAGACCAGCTGTGACGATCCCCAAAAAGGTAGCCAAGGAGTTGACACTCTCTACCCATATGGCGGTAATGATCAGAAAAATTAAGGAATAGTATACGTTGCGTACTCCATTACGCCAGCCATATCGTTGCTTGGGGTCAGTAATACGGCGATAGATGATTTTCAGGATAAATTTCTGTAAAGTCCATAATACCAAAAAGGTTAAAATGGATAAGAAAATTTTACCCTGTGTATCTGGCTCGATATGCCAGCTTTCTTCAATCCATTCCCCGATAGTTTTAACTGTTTTGGGAATTGATTTTTCCACATTTTTGGGTACAGTGCTCATGAGCTATTTCTATTTCAATGGTCGTGTGTTGTATTGATTTGGCTTCAAGAATTTTACGAATCTCTTGTTTGATATGATAACAACGTTCTAGATCGCTGTCACTATTAACAACAACATGAATGGTCATGATGTTAAATTCTCCATCCATACTCCAGGCATGCAGGTCGTGAACTTCCAGTACATCAGGGATCTTTTCTAGCTGTTTTCGAAGCTGTGTTGGGTGTATATTCTCTGGAATAGCTTGTAGGAATATGGGAAGAATTTTTTTAAGATTTTTAATTGCGTTAAAAAGAATATACAACCCAATACCAAACGATAAGATTGGGTCAAGGATAGGTACGTCATAAAAATACATGATGATACTGCCGATGAGGACCGCTACCCATCCCAGAACATCTTCCATCAAGTGGAGCATCATGACTCTTTGGTTGGCTGAGTTATGATCTTTTTTTAGCTTGAACACTGCAGCCCCATTGACGATTACCCCTACAATGGCAAAGAGAATCATTCCTTCCTGATGAACTTCTTCTGGTTTTAATAGTCGGGGAATCGTTTGAGCGACAATATAAATAGACCCAGTGGTGAGTACTGCCGCATTGATGACAGCCGCCAGGGTAGAGTATCTTCTGTAACCATAGGTGTAATGGGTATCTTCCTTTTTGAGAGAGACCTTTTCCAGGTAAAGTCCCATGCCAAGAGCAAAGGTATCTCCCAAGTCGTGAATAGCGTCAGATAGAATCGCCATGGAGTTGGTGAAAATACCCCCTGCGATCTCAAAAATTGTAAATAATAAGTTGAGAATAAATGCCGAGCGAATGCTTCGGTCGCTATGGGTGTGTGGAATAAAGTGGTGATGATCGTTATGTTGAAATTTGTCCATCGTAGTTACATTTAAGGGTGAATGTACAGCTCCTTGCCCTACAATTTAAACTTAATTCATAGAATCAAAATTGATACGATCATATAATTTGATTTCTTTGAAAAATTCTATTAAATAGGCATAAAAGATACTTTCACGCATAACAAATTTTCATTGCCATGGATATGTTCGAGTTGCTGGCCGCATTGGTAGGGTTTATTATTTATTGGTTCCTTTCTTCTAAGAAAAAGAAAGATAATCGTTCGATGACTAGTAAAAAACGTGTAGAAATGCCCGAAGTGGAGTATCAGAACTTGCCGGAGTATCAGATGGAGACAGAAGAGTATGAGGAGGCCGAAAATGAGGAATTTAAACGATTACTTAAAGAGTTTGCAGATAAGGAGGAACGAAAAAAAGGCCTGGAGGAGCAGGGACAACTGATCGATGCAAAAAAAGCAGAGCAGAGAGCGATAGAGCAACTTTCAGGAGATGTAGAGGTAGTCAATAGAGAACGTGATGGACGGGTGATCTATCAATCAATAGATCAGGCCTCCCTTAAGAAAAATACGAGAAGCCAAAGAAGGGGTTCCTCTACAAAAAGAAAAAGTACTGTACAGGAGTTGCTATCTTCTCCGCATGCCATGAAAAATGCTTTTATCTTCAAAGAAATTATTGATCGAAAAGAGTGGTAGTTTGGTTGAACAGTTGATTTGATTGCTGAACTCAACCAACAAATCAACTCGAATCAACTCAATACAAAGTATTGAAATTCAACGAATCAACGATTCAACATATAGTCGTGGTATCCACGCATGAAAAGCCTGTGAAGAATGATTAATCTCACAGGCTTTTTCTATGCTAATGCTTAACTTAATAGGAATTACGTTTATGATGATAACGTATGCCAATAATCCTAATAAACCCACTTAGCCATGAAAAATTTTAGACTATATACTCTTTTGTTTCCCTTATGCTTATTACTGTCCACGACAACCGTTCCTGATAAGAAGGAGAAAAAACTACGAAAGGCATTAGCTCAAATCGATCAGGATATGGTTTTGATTCAGGGAGGACGTTTTGTAATGGGGGGAGATATCAAAAAAGCAAAGCGTCATAAAGTAAAACTTAAAGATTACTATCTCAGTAAATATGAGGTAACCCAGACTTTATGGGAAACGATTATGGAGTACAACCCTAGTAGCTTTAATGGATGTGCTGATTGTCCTGTAGAAAATATCAGTTGGGAGGAGGTATTGCTATTTATTGAAAAGCTCAATGCCTTGACCGGTATGGACTATCGCTTACCTACAGAAGCAGAATGGGAATACGCAGCCATCGGAGCAAAGAAAGAAAGGGGGTATACCTACGCTGGTAGTGATCAGCTAGTAAATGTTGCTTGGTACACACAAAATAGCTTTGGACGAACTCACCCCGTAGGGATGAAAATGAGTAATTCGTTAGGATTACACGATATGAGTGGCAATGTATATGAATGGTGTAATGATTGGTATAAGAAAGGATACTATAAACGTTGGTCTGCTCGTAAAAACCCTCAAGGTCCTCGAAAAGGAAAATATAAAGTGTGTAGAGGAGGGAGTTGGTATAGTGGAGATGAATATGAGCATGTACAGGCCCGTAACTATTTAAGAACAGATATAAAATACAAGAACGTAGGGTTTCGACTTGCTCGCTCTGTGAAATAATAGGACTTAGATAAGGGGTATTGATTAAGATTGAAAAAATAACCGTCATACTACCTAATAGCTTTGTTGAACCGTTGAATTTCACCTTTGGTGAGTTGATTCGAGTTGAATCGTTTATTGAATTCAATAAACGATTCAACTCGAATCAACGAGCGAAGCTCAATTCAACTCAATACGAAGTATTGAAATTCAACGATTCAACAAAGCTATTAGGTAGTGTGACAGATAAATATTCAAACTTAATTAATAATACAGAATATTGCCAACCGTACAGGATGTGACTCATAGTACAGGGCATCGCCCTGTATAAGAAAAATCATGGAATTTTCAGGACTTAATAGAGGTTGTCTAGTTGGTAACACAATTTAACCACTAGACAATATGGCACAAGCAGTTCACATGATAGAAGGAATCAATGGGACTTATGCAGAGATGCTCCATAAGATAGGCATTGATACCGTCGAGCAATTATTGAATAGAGGTGCTACAGCACAGGGACGTAAGCAAATAGCACAGCAGGCATTATTGCAAGAAGATAAAATATACGAATGGGTTCACAAAGGTGATTTATTTCGTATTGAGGGAATGAATGTGGAGTACGTAAAACTTTTACACAGAATAGGAGTGTATTCTGTCAGTAACTTAGGTGATTGGAACCCTCATACGCTCTACGGAGCTATTGATATTATGAATGAAGAGGAAAGGCTGACGCTCCGCACTCCCACAGAGGAAGAAGTAGCGCACTTTGTGGAGAGAGCTCAGCAATTATCGCCTATAGAAATCGATTAGACAGCTAATAATTTTCAATGATTAATTTTCAATTATCAATGAACAGTGGCTTTGTTGCAACGATATGAAAAAGGCATGAAAAAGTGGTAAGTTTAAGTGCGAACCAAAACAAAACACCTTAATCATGCCTGAGCCTAAAGATAAGTATAAACTTAAAAACTGGAAAGAATACAATACTTCTTTAATTCAAAGAGGTAGTCTTACCATTTGGTTAGATAAAAATACTCTACGCAGATGGCGTGAATGTAGCTATCAGGATAAAGTGGTAGGAGAGAAGCAATATACAGATGATATTATAGAGCTTTGTTTAACTCTTCGATACCTTTATAAGCTAAAACTACGTCAGAGTACTGGCTTTTTGGCAAGTGTTTTTGAATTGATGGGAATTAACGATATACAAGTTCCAGATTATACTACCGTATCTCGTAGAGCACAACATTTATCCATCACGCTAGACCCTATATCATCTGGAGAAGCGGTAAATATAGCCATAGATAGTACCGGTCTGAAAGTGTATGGTGAAGGAGAATGGAAAGTACGTAAACATGGAGCTGGTAAGCGTAGAACATGGCAAAAACTGCATTTAGGGGTGGATACAGAGACACAACAGATCATTTGTGCCAAATTAACAACCAACGCGATAGACGATGGAGAAGTTGTAGAAGACTTATTGGCACCTATTGAAACAGTTGGAGAATTTTATGGAGATGGCGCTTACGACAAGTATAAATCTCGAAAAGCAGTTAAAAAGAAAGGGGGGGTAAATATTGTTCCTCCCCAAAAAAATGGCGTCAAGACAAAGGTCAAAGAGCCTACATTGGCACATTTGGAACGTTTTGACACCTTGGATCGAATAGAAGAAATAGGAAGAGAAGAGTGGAAAAAAGAATCAGGGTATCACCAAAGAAGTTTATCAGAAACAGCAATGTTTCGTTATAAAACAATTATTGGAAATACCCTTCTATCCAGAAAATTTGATAGCCAAGTCACCGAGGTGATGATTGGTTGTAAAGTCTTAAATAAGTTCAATGGGATAGGTATGCCCAATTCGTTCAAAATTTAAAAATAAGCAACGAGCCTTAGAGAGTATAGACTCGTTGCAACAAAGCCATGAACAGTAGTGAAGAGGGGTGTTGGATAATTAAAAATTGATCATTGAAAATTATAAATACCACTACACTAGCAATGATATACATAAAGTATCAATTTGCTCACTGCTCACTGCTCACTGCTCACTGCTCACTGCTCACTGCTCACTGCTCACTGCTCACTGCTTATAATGTAAATATGATTAATTTGTAGTATTATTGTATCTTATTGAATGTTACGTGTTGTGTGTTTTGTGCTGCTTTTTAAGTTTACTCACACGTTACATTATTCTGATTAGCTGATTTACGTTTAAAAACTACAATTAAAATGAGATTTATGAATGCTCAATCCAATCAGAGGAGCGGTTCATTAGTAGGCTTATGGTTGGCTTGCTTGATGATGCTAGCTCCTGCTTTGTTATGGGCTAATGAGCCTACCTACCCTTTAGTGAAACAAGGAGAGCAATTTGCGACAGCAGTGAACTATACCTCTAACGGAAAGTTATATGTAGGTGAGTATTATGAAGAAGGCTTAGGTATATTAACATACGATAAGGGAGGCGCTTTGATCGCAAGGACTGATATAATCAGTATAGTAAACGCTGGAGACCACTATATTTTTCTGCAAATTGAAGTAGATGAAAGTACTGGGGAGATTGTAGCGATGGGTGATTTCCGAGGTCAATTAAATGTAGGTGGAACGATTTACAATTCCACGACGGGATCTGAAGGTGATCAGTTTATTATTCGCTATGATGCAGAAGGTAATATTGTCAAGTTTAAGAACTTTCCGATACAAGGGGGAGCGGCTAATAGACAAATTGCTGTAGGCAGTGATGGGAATATTATTTTTTCCTTTGGGATTTTTCAGACGATTTCTGTTGATGGAGTAACGATCGACCCGGCGAACGGAGATTATTTCATAGGTAAGTTTGATGAGGCGAACTTCAACTTGATGACTTATCAGCAGTACGCAGGGTGGAGACGTGTATATCAATCTCCGTTAGGAAAGTTATACTTGACTGGTCATGACGGAAATATAGGAGCTGATCTGGATCCAGCTACCTTAACAGAAGGAACTAATCTAGGGCTTCTCCCTAATGAGGTTCAAACAGACGATATCCAAATAGCCAGAGGCCCTGACGGTAACTTTTTGGTTGTCGCAAATTATTATACGACCAGTAATGCAGTACAGATTTTTATTGGAAAATGGAATCCATCAAGTAATGCATGGGTATACCAAAAGTCTGTTGGTGGGATTGGTGATGATGGAGGAGGCCTTCGTATGGCCACTGATCAGCAAGGAAATATCTTTCTTGCAGCAAACTTTAGAAATGCCTGGTCGTGGGATGGCGTAACGATGAGTAGTAAAGGAGATAATGATATCTTCCTGGCTAAAATTTCCAATGCAACAGGAAACCTGTTGTGGATAAAGCAGTTTGGAGCGCAGGACCATGATAGTATTTATGCGTTTGATGTGGCCCCGAATGGAAGTCATATTCGCATGTATGGTTGGATCTCAGGTCAAGCAGAAGTAGATGGTGCTATGATATCACCGAACAATAACTACATGTTGGAGTGGGCGCAGAATCCAATGCCTGCGTTAACACCAAGTTCTCATAGAGGATATGGGGAGGGTATAGATTTTCGTAATGATACCTGGGCAGGATCTACTTTCTCGAATGGGATGACTTTTGAGATGCTTTATAACCCTCAGTTTGTGCCACAAAGTACGGGGTATTGGATGGTATTGGCAGATGGAGACTTTTTCAAGTTGCAATACCATCTAGCAGATGATGGAAGGGAGGTAATGGAAGTATACCTTGGCGATGGGATGGATAATGGTTTTTCAAATAAAGATCTTTTTTATGCTTTTGATATGCGTGAGCATGGAGGGTTTCAGACTGATCGTTGGTATCACTTTGCTTTTACTTACCATAAAAAGATGCTTACGATTTATATGGATGGTGTTGTGGTACTCTCTGTGCCAGCAGCACAATGGAGCGGAATACCTTCCTCAAGTTTCTTTGCAGTGCCAAATGAAGAGGCTTATGTAGATGAGATTCGTTTATGGGATGATATTCGAACGAGTAAGGAAATTAGGGATAATGTAACGACTACCTTAGACTTACCACAGACAGGATTGGTAGGTTACTGGCCGATGAATGCTTCAACGCACTTTGGAGGAGATGATTATGCTACACCGGATGAGTCTGGATTTGGCTATGACCTAAACTATAATGGAACTACTTCTGAGATTGTGGCAGTGAAGCCTCCGGTATTGAATGTGCCTACCAATGTAACGGAAAACGGTTTTGAGGTTTCTTGGGATGAAGTGGTTGGAGCACAGAAGATTTGGTTACAGGTGTCAGATCAAATGGATTTTTCAACGATAGTGTTCGATGAATCCAATGCGTTTACTCCTTATCAAGTTAATAACCTGAAGCCGGGGACTACATATTACGTGCGTGCAACGGCTTTTGATGGAGATGGTTTTACCGCTTGGTCAGCGACACAGGAAGTGACGACAGAAGGGTTGTTGATTGATGGTTTGGTGGCACATTATCCATTTAGAGAAGATTTTACCGATAGAAGTGGAAATGATTATGATGCTACTTCCTTAGGGGGTGCTTATATTCTTGAAAGTGAATTATTTATTGGCGATAATGCGCAAGATGCTGTAGCAATCCCGGCAGAGGTTGTAAATGGTAATGGAAATTTCACCTTGTCTGCATGGGTGCGTTTTGATACGTTTGCCTTTTCCGGAAATACGGTGTTTTCAGCTTTTAGCGCTTCGGTTGCTGATGTGTTAAATATAGAGTATAATGAAGGGGGTGATGCATGGGTCGTAAGTATCAATGATCAGCCTTATTGGTTTTATGGTAATACTGTAGAAGACTTAGCGTATCACCATATTACTGTAACAAGAGACGGTACAACGCTTTCTTTCTATCTGGATGGATCACTATTGGATTCTGATACAGGTGCAGATAATACTGTTTTAGGAGTAAGCTCTGCCGTAGTTGGGCAGGATTTGGTTACTGCAACTGCTTATTATTCCAATAAAGCCTTGGGTGGTAACGTAGGTCAATTAAGAATTTTTGACCGTGCGCTTTTGAGTGATGAAGTAAGCATGGTTTATAATTATGATTTACAGCCTGGGGCAGTGCCTATCGTGTTGGAAGATCTTATTGATGTGAGTCAAACAGAGCAATTGAATGAAAATACTAACAATATAGTGAACGATGTTTACGCTATTCAGTTTGCTCAGGGTGAAAATATACAACGTGTAGAACTGAATGTGATCTCTACAGACGATTACTTTACGGGAGATCTTCCTTCGACTTACACGATGTCTCCATTGGGTGGAGGCCGTTTCGAGGTGACGACTTTCGGTTCTTCCAATTTTGGAGTATACTATGACTTTATCATCGAGTTGACCAATGGACAAGTATTGACCTTCCCTGAGGAGGATTATTACCTTCGTTATCAGACGTATGACCAAGGACTATATAACTTTGTAGACTTTATGGGCATAGGGCTTGATCAGGATGATTATAGCATCTTCTCTATACCATTTGCGGAGCAAGATAAGCGTATGAGAGTGTCTGACCTATTCCCTAACTTGGGAGAGACTGATAAGAGTAGATGGAGAATAGTGGAATGGAGTGGGAATACTTATCGTGACCTAAGTGCTTCATCCGTAATACAGCCGGGGAAAGCGTATTGGGCCTTAATGAGTGATTATACAGACCTACCATCCCCTTATATGACGACAGAAACTGCTACAGGTGTTGGTAAATGGGATGAGCAAGGAATGAAGCCATTTACCTTGACGCTTAAGCCAGGGTGGAACATGGTCTCTATTCCATTTAACTATGAGATCAATTGGGGTAGAATTATTGATCTGAATGCAGATTGGGCCTTTGAGGATGGCAATGAAGCATTGGGAGTAACGTTAATCAATGATATTTCTTACGACCTGTTGACTTGGAATTATGGGGTAGATAATAGGAGTGTTATGTCTCCTTTTGAAGGGTATTTTGTGGAAAACAGAAGTTTTTCAGACGTTCAAATAGATATTTACCCTGTAGCGATGCTGTATAGTGAGGAAGGATTTGTCAGAACTGCGGCTTCACAGCAATGGAAACTCTCTATGTCCGTGAAGCAAGGAGAACTATGGCATGAAACAGCCTTCTTGGGTATGCACGAAAAAGCCTCCAAGTCATTGGATGGTAGAGACCTTAAAATGGCTCCTATGTTGTTAGATAATCTTCCAAAAGTAACCTTTGAAAGAGCTGAACTAGAAGGAGAAGCAGTCATTGGGGATATTGTTCCATTGTCAGATAAAGAGGAATGGAAAGTACGTTTTGCCTCAGTAGATGGAAATGGAATGACACTGAAATGGAATAAGCCTGAACTGCCTCTAGGAAAACAACTATTGTTGTTGGATGAACAGCAGCAAAAGGTGATCGATATGGGCGTGCAACAGCAATACCAACAAGTAACGGCTTCTGCTACCTATACCGTGCTTTACGGGAATAGTGAAGAGTTGGCCGATCAGTTATTAGCCAAGGGAATGTTGCCGGTAAATGTTTATCCAAATCCAGCAGTAAGCAGTACACAGTTGGAAGTGATATTACCATTACAAACGGCACAAACAGACTTGTCGGTATCTATTATGGATATTACCGGTAGGAAGGTAAAACAACTCTATCAAGGAACTACTTTGGGAGGAAGAAGTACTTTCACTTGGGATGTGATAGGAGATGATGGGGCAAGAGTGAAAAGCGGCGTATATATCTATCAGATTACTATCGATGGAAAAGCTCCAGTCAACGGTAAGATTATAGTTGCCAACTGAATTTAGTCTGGAGTCTGGAGTTAGGAGTGCAAAGTATTCAAACTTGATGAAGAATACTTTGCGCTCTTTTTTTTGTGTAGAAGTGTAGAATGTAAAATTTAAAGTTCTATACTTTACACCCCTACACTTTACACTAAAAATTAAATGCTTTAGCAATCAAGTCACCAGTGGACTGAACGCCAAGTAAACTTATAGTTAAGAGCTACTTTTAAGGGGTTTAAGGAAGAAGGATAAAGGAATAGGAACCTATGGATGGTAATCCTTTATCCTTCTTCCTTCCTCCTTTATCCATTTGGAAGTAGCACCTTTATTTCTATCAGAACGCTTAGTGTTTAGACCATTAGCATAAACGAACTCAACTCACCGAAGGTGAATCTCAACAGCGAAGCGCTCAACAAGCCACACAAGTGGCCTCAACTATTCAACCACTATCGCCTTATTGATGAAGGTCTTCAAAAAATGTGTTTCCTGTGTGTTTAGATCCTTGATGGCTATACTTCCATTAAACTGTAAGGTTGTATTTCCTTCCGATAGAGGGGAAAGCGTCAGGTACCAATAGCTAACAGGGCCATTGAGCTTTAAAGAGTCCTGAGTAATTTTCAATAGCTTTTTTGTTTGTCCTACACCAACTCTAACATCTTTGACTAGCTCTACACTACGTCCTTGTAGTAGAGATGAAACTTGCTCTTTTTTATTCGAGAGTTCCTTTACCTCTTCTTTAATATTTTCGAGCTGTACATGAGCTTGAGAAACAGGGTGTAATCCATTGAGATACTCTCCTGCTACAGAAGTACCCTTTTTGAATAACACTTGTTGCTCAGCGAACTTTAAGTCTTCCTTGTCAATGATAATGTCTTGTAATAGAAGATCTTGCAAAGCAATGTATAGGGGGTCCATATTATTCTTGAACCAAGGTTGTTCTTCCGGCCTTAATCGATTGTAGAGATTTTCGATCTGGTACATGCTTATCACAATCTCTTGGGCTGAGGAAAAGAGAAAAGACTGCGCTTCTTGTAATTGCACATAGAGTAACTCTCCTCTGCTATAGTCAAATACTTCTTCAGAAGCATCCTTGACATAGAGTAACATCTCCTCACAAGCACCCGCTAGGTTTTCATAGCTTTGGATATGTTGTTCCTGATAAAGGCGCAGTCGGTTGATCTTACTTTGTACTGCTGCAGGAGCGGTTGTATAGTGCTTTCCTTGTTGTAGATATAGATCCGTTACTTTTTTACTGATTTCATAGCTGTGTTTGATTTTTTCAGCTTCTGTTACCATTTCCTCTAAGACCTCAATAACAATATCTTTCCCCTCGTTTTGAGCATCCCATAAGTGCATGATATTTTGGTTCAATGCATTTATTTTCTTCTGCTTATTGATGATTTGTGTTTCATATTTGTCCAAGTCCAAAATCGGCAATTCAATGATGACTTGCTGTTGGTTAGAAAGGTGTGACGGGATATCTATTTTTATGTTATCTTCTACGTAGTCTGTGTATATCTCATATCTATTTTTTTCAAAGGTTTTTTCTGATTTAAAAAAAGAGTACCATAACAAAAAGCCACCTGCTAAAAAAAGTACCATTGGAATTAGAAGTAGGTAAGGCTTCCTAATTATCAATTGGCGTAATTGCATCATCCTATTATCTATTTTTGGTGTTATTTCAATTATACTGATCGAAAAATGAGACAAAATACGCTCATATACGCACTTGTCACTAGATCATATTAAGATAACGAACAAATTCTTGGATTAGTGAAAACATAGGTCATATTAAAAGGTAAAAGGTAAAAGGTAAAAGGTAAAAGGTAGGGGCGACCCCATTTGGTCGCCCATTGGTACAGTACCTATTATCCTTCAAAGTGATGCACTGTCTATTTAAAAATGTACCCTCCCTGAAAATGGCTATTTTTTTATAAAAAATAATGGTATTGTTACATTTGGAAGAACTTTTTATTAATATTTATCATATGAAAATACATTATGCTGCTTGGTAGAATGTATTTCTTTTTTGACTAAAGATAAAAATGATTGTGAACTACAGATATCCGAGTATTTTTCTTTCCATTTTATTACTGTTTTCCTTTCCTGTACAAGCCCAGGAAGACCAGCTTGCTTATGGGCAGTTGACAACGGCAGATGGATTGACAAACAATCATATCTCGGATATACTGTTTGACGAGAAGGGCTTTTTCTGGATTGGAACGAATGATGGACTGCTTCGTTATGACGGAACTTCCTTTGAAGTGTTCAAGGTGGAGAATGAAGAAGGGGGCTTTCGCTCCAATAGGGTTATTGATTTGCATAAGGCCGGAAATACTGATTTGTTGATCTGTACAGAAGGAGGAGGGGTGAGCCGTTACAATACAAAAACAGAGCGTTTTACCTGGTTGAATGACCGACTCGGTATGCTGAATGAATCGGATCGTTATAACTGTACTTTCGTAGATGCTAAAGGAAGAATATGGATTGGGGCTTATAGTGGTGTATATTTAATAGAACACCTTGATCAAAAAAACAAGGCGATCTTTTTTTCGGATAATAATGCCAATACTCCTATAAAGGATATTCGATTTATCCTGGAAGATGCAGAAGGACGACTTTGGTTTGCTACCCCTCAGGAGATTTATACTTATCAGGAGGACACAAAGACCTTTGAGAAGTACACCACTCTGAAAGATAAAATGGGTCAGCTGATGGGGAATATCACTCATTTTTCAGCCAATAAAGAAAAGTCAGTCCTTTGGGTAGGCTTAGATAATGGATTGGCTGAGATTCAAATATCATCAGGGGAAATAAGACATTTTGGACAGAAGGGAAGTGTATTTAAAACAACAGGAGGACGTACGATATGGACAGTCTATGAAGATACGAGGGGGAGCCTTTGGGTAGGACACCAAGAAGGAGCGAGCCTGTTAAGAAAGGGGAGCAAGGAGTTTGAGCCTGTTAAGAGTATTGATAATCCTATTTACACAATCATAGAAGGAGTAGGAGAAAGATTGTGGTTAGGGAGTGTGTCCAAGGGGATTTATTTTACAGATCCTTTTATCAGTAGGTTTGAGCTTTATACACAAACAGATAAGGGAAAGGGGGCACTGGCTAATAATGTGGTGCTGTCTTTTATGGAGGATGAGGATAGACAAGTTTGGGTAGGGACTGATGGAGGAGGAATCCATGTGATAGACCAAAATGGGGTACTACACCATAAGAAAGGGTCACAATTCTTAGAAGATAAGGTGATACTTTCTTTCTTATATGCGGGTAATAACAAGGCTTGGGTAGGGACGTATGCTAATGGCTTAAATTTTATTGATCTAAAGAAAGGTCTACTGAAGCAATATAAGAAGCAAGAAGAAAAAGGCTTACCGTCTAATGATATTAGAGTGATTTATCCCGATGTCGATGGTACCCTTTGGTTAGGTTTGAACAACGGTGGGCTGTCTCATTTTGATCCTAAAAAAGAAACGTTTGAGAACTTTCAAGAAGAGGTAGGGCGCTGGGATGTATTGCCTAGTAATAGTGTGTCAGGAGTACTTCGTGATCAGGAAGGCTTACTTTGGGTCAGTACATATTATGGGTTGGCATTGATGACGGATGAAAATAAAGGTGTATTTAAGCGTTATTTTCCGGGGGATGATCTAGATATTCCTCGTATTGGAAATATGCTTTCTTGTATGTTCATTGATAGCCACAATAATTTTTGGGTAGGATCTTATGGAGGGGGATTGTTATTGTTTGACCATAAAAAAGGAGAGTTTGTTAAGCAATATGGAGAGAAAGATGGATTGCCTAATAATACGGTTTACGGAATATTGGAAGATGCTTCAGGGAAACTGTGGATCAGCACGAACCAAGGGATTTCCATGTTGGACCTCTCGACAGAAAGCTTCACCTCTTATAAGGTAAAGGATGGCTTGCAAAGTAATGAGTTCCGTTATGGGGCTTATATGAAATCATCTTCAGGGAAGATGTACTTTGGTGGAGTAAAAGGCTTTAATAGTTTTTATCCGGAACGAGTATACTTTAATACTTATATACCTCCTGTAGCATTGACCCATTTGACGGTGGGGAAGGATGAAGTACAAGTTGGAGATGAGTATGGTATATTGGATACTTCTTTGCTTTATACAGATGCTATTACCCTGAAATCGGATCAGTCTTCTTTTTCGATTGAATTCGCAGCATTGAGTTATATCAATACAGAGAAGAACCAATACCTTTATAAATTAGAGGGATTTGATAAAGATTGGGTAAGAACCACCATCCCAAGAGCGAAGTATACCAATATTCCTTTTGGTGAATACACATTTCGAGTGAAAGCTTCTAATCATGATAATACCTGGAATGAGAAAGGAGCGAGCTTGGAGGTAGTTATTCTACCTGCATACTGGGAAACCTTATGGTTCAAACTCTTACTCTTGCTAATAGGAATAATGGCGATGATTATGTTGCTAAGATGGCGATTGAATCGCGTTAAGGAAAGAGGGGTGATTTTGGAGCAAAGAGTTAAGGAGCGAAGTGACTTGTTGTTGGAGCAAGCCAAAGAGTTAGACCAAAAGAATAAGGTATTGGACCAGCAGTCAGCCTTGTTGTTGGAGCAGTCCAAGGACCTTTTGAAGCAAAATGAGGAGTTGGAAGTGAAAAGGGATGAGTTGGCAAAACATAATATTGCACTGGAAGAAGCGAACCAAAAACTAGGGCATCAGAATGAACTGATCGTTTCAGGATTGAATTATGCACAGACGATTCAGGAAACAATTCTTCCTAAACCATCATTCCTCAAGAAGTTTTTTAAGGATACATTCCTTTTCTACCGCCCAAAACATATTGTATCCGGCGATTTTTACTGGTCTTTGGAGATGGAAGATAAATTATGTTTTGCAATGGCAGATTGTACCGGGCATGGAGTACCCGGAGCTTTGATGTCTGTATTGCAAGCCAATTCCCTCAACCGTTTTGTTGGTGAGTGGAAGCTATCCAGTCCATCGATTATCTTACAACACCTTCATGAGAATACCATGAAGGTATTGCGACAGCCAGAGTCGGGAAATACCGATGGTATGGACATTTGTTTATGCTTTTTTGAGAAAACAGAGGAAGGATATCATCTATGTTACTCTGGAGGGAAAATGAATTTCTTCCATTATGAAAAAGCAACGGGGATATTGCACCGAAGAACTACCGGGCGAAAAGCCATTGGAGGTAAAAAGAGTGATAAAGTATTTGAAGATCAGGAGCTATCCTTGAAAAATGGAGATCGCTTGTTCTTCTACACAGATGGGTACATTGACCAGGTGGGCGAAAAGAGTGGTAAAAAGTTGGGGACACCAATGTTGCTGACAGTTTTACAGGCCAATGTAGATAAACCCCTCGGATTATTAGACAAAACATTGCCATTGATTTTTGAACAATATAAAGGAGAAGAGGAACAACGTGACGACGTCACGGTGGTGGGATTGGAGATATAATCGACTTGCTGTTTAAGCTTTGATTTATGAGAATTTTTTTTCTAAAAACTATTATTGCACTACTATTTCTGTATCCCACTTCTCGAGGATTTGCTCAACTACATTCATGGCAGTTTGAGCAAATCACCAATGAAGAAGGGTTGACTAACAATCACGTTTCGGACTTACTACTGGACTCTATAGGTTTTTTGTGGGTAGGAACGCATGAAGGGTTATTGCGTTATGAAGGAAACCATTTTAAAACCTTTACCCATTCCCCTGATGATAGTTTGTCGATTCCCTCTAATAGGGTATTGGATATGTACCCAGCAAAGGATGGGAGAGTTCTCTTAACCTTAGAGGGAGGAGGATTATGCTATTATGATCCAGTACACATGTCTTTTCACCCATTTGACCAACATTACTTTTTAGATACAGATCGTATCAATGGGACCTTTATGGATAGTAAGAAACGTCTATGGGTAGGGTCTTATGGAGGGATATACCTTGTGCAGAATATGGAAGATCAGCTGATTAGCCGCTCTTTTAGTGAAAGTCATAAAAACCTATTGGGGTCAGACGTTCGGGCAATGGTGGAGGATAGTGCTGGACGCATTTGGATAGGAACGACCAAGGGATTAATGCAGTACAATGAGGAAACCCGCTATTTTGATCAATTTTTGTCAGAGGACAATGGCCTTCCTTCCGATCATGTTCTGAGTTTGGGATTGAGTCGTGATGGAACACAGCTGTGGGTAGGAACACAGGGCGGGTTGAGTGTATTAAACTTTTCCAACGAAGAGGTAAAAACCTACCATTGGACACAAGCTACTCGAAAGGGGGCTTCGGTATGGAGTATCTACGAGGATACTGAAGGAAATGTATGGGCTGGAGGACAAGAGGAGTTGAGAGTAAAACTCAAAGGAGAGAATACCTTTACACCTATACCACAAGTGCAAAGTGCCGTGTACAATATCGTAGAAGACCGTTCGGGGCGATTATGGTTTGGTACGGTAGCAGAAGGGTTATACTATACCGATCCTTATATTTCTCGTTTTGAGTACTATAGTGCAAAAGCATCCTATAAAGGAGCCCTGAGCAATGATCTAGCCCTGTCTTTCTTTGAAAATGAAACTGGTGATATTTGGGTTGGTACTGATGGAGGAGGATTAAATCATTTGAGTAAAGAGGGTAGGATTACCCCGCTTCGAGGAGCAAACTTCCTTGATGATCAAGCCATATTAAGTAGCTACTATGATGGTAATGGGAAGGTATGGCTAGGAACATATGCTAAAGGGTTATTCTACATGGACCTGAAAACAGGTGTGGAAAAACATTACGAACATAAAAAAGGCGAGCCCAATAGTCTTCCTTCCAATGATGTCAGAGCAATCTTCAAAGATCATGATGGTACATTGTGGATAGGGACAAACAATGGAGGGGTATCCCATTTTGATCCTCAAACAGAACAATTTACCAATTATACAGGAGGAGAGGGAGATAAGTATCTTCCGAATAATAGTGCTTCTTGTATTATGCGGGATCAAAAAGGTCGATTGTGGGTGGGTACCTATTATGGTTTAGCGCTATTAGAGGATGCCAAAGAAGGAATATTTAAGCACTTCTTCCCCAATGTAGACCTTCAGACTGATAACCTGTCCAATATGATATCCAGTGTCTATGAAGACTCCAAGGGAAGGCTTTGGTTGAGTACTTATGGAGGGGGACTCTTGTTGTTTGATATAACAAAAGGTGCGTTTGTAAAGAAGTACACCGTAGAGGACGGCCTTTCCAGTAATAATACTTATGGTGTTTTGGAGGATAAAGATGGAAACTTATGGGTGAGTACAGCCTACGGCATTTCTAAATTTATTCCGGAAGAGGAGAAGTTTATAGTATATACCGAGAAGGATGGATTGATTACGAATGAGTTTCTGTATGGAGCTTATATGAAGTCCAAATCCGGAAAACTCTACTTTGGAGGCGTAGGTGGCTTTAATACGTTTTATACAAGCTGGTTGATTGAGGATAAAACAACTCCTAAGGTTGTATTGACCGGACTTAGAGTATTTCATGAGGAAGTGAAAGTGGGAGCAGAGGATCATATTCTTTCCAAAAGTATGCCTTACCTGAAAGAACTGACCTTAACGGCAGAACAGTCTTCTTTTTCCATTGACTTTGCCGCATTAAGCTATATTTATCCCCAGAAGAATACCTATAAGTATATGTTGGAAGGCTTTGATGAGGAATGGTTGACTGCTAGTGATATTGCTAGGGCAGATTATACCAATGTTCCTTGGGGGACCTATACATTTAGAGTGAAAGCAGCCAATTGGAATGGCGTATGGAATGAGGAAGGGGCTCAACTAAAAGTGGTTGTATTACCTGCCTGGTGGGAAACAATATGGTTCCGATTGTTGGTCATCTTGACCGCTGTGAGTGTGATTTATGGGGTATACCTATGGAGGATAAGAATATTAAGAATGAAAGAAGCAGCCTTGGAGCAAGCTGTGGATGAACGTACGCTCTTGCTGGCTGATCAGGCTGCTCGATTGGATGAGCAGAACGTAACCCTCGACAGCCAAACCAAGGAGTTGCAAGATCAGGCGACCATATTGGAAGAGCACAAACAAGAGTTAGCCGCACAGAAAGATAGCTTGGAAGAGCAAAACAAGGTACTGGAAAAGGCACATAAGCGAATTGATGTACAGAATACCTGGATTGTTTCTAGCTTGAATTATGCTCAGACCATTCAGGAAACGATTCTTCCCAAGAAAGAGCAATTGCAAGTATTTTTTGAGGAGGTGGCTGTTTTTTATCGTCCCAAGGATATTGTTTCAGGTGATTTTTATTGGGGAGCAATCAAAGGGGAGCAACTGTATTTTGCTTTTGCAGATTGTACCGGGCATGGTGTACCGGGGGCGATTATGTCCATGCTTGGAGCTAATGCTTTAAACAAACTGATCAATGACAGGAACCTAACCGATCCCAAAGAAATTCTCCTCAAACTCAACGAGGAGATCCAAAGGGTACTCAGACAACCCGATTCAGGAAATACCGATGGGATGGATATCTGCTTTTGTATCTATGAGTTTACTGCGTATGGAGGGGTGTTGACCTATGCCGGAGGAAAGATGCCATTGTATCATTATAATGCCCAGGAAGGGAAGCTTGTCCGATTACAAACGGCTAGCCGAAGTATAGGAGGAAGGCAGAAAGAGAAGCCTTTCAGTATGGAAAAATTGGAAGTGAAAAAAGGTGATATCCTTTACTTCTCTACGGACGGTTTTATCGATCAGGTAGGAGAGGAAACAGGCAAGAGAGTAGGCACTCCTCGTTTTATGGACTTACTTCGGGAGCATGTAGACCTCTCACTGACAGAGCAATCGAAGCAGTTAGAAGAGTTTATCAAAACCTACCAAGGAAATGAAGTGCAGCGAGACGACATCACAGTGGTGGGGTTGAAGGTGTAATCTTTTGTTCATGATGTTTAGGGTGAGCTTCGCTCGTTCATAGTGTTTAGTTGTTGAACGAATGGCTAGTCGAAGCACTAAATACTGGTCGAAGCGTCTTCCCAAATACTGGTTGAAGCGTCCTCGCTTCGACCTTTGCCATCGTTTGAGCGTCCACGCTCAAAAGGTAAGACATTTACTGATTTTTTATATGAGAATACTAACATTCATCACCTTACTGTACTTTACCGTATTATGCTCTCTTAATGCTCAAAAGTTAGGGTATATCAATGACCCAGATGGATATACTAATTTGCGTTCAGAAGCTTCTGCAAAAGCAGAGGTAATTGGCATTATTGTAAGAGGGCAAGAATTTACCTATTATCCGGAGCATAACAGTAGTTGGTGGAAGGTGGATTTTAAGTTTCGGACAGGGGTTGTACATAAATCAAGGATAGAATAATACAGACGATTAAGGCAGGGTATTAACCATTTACTTATCCAACCCACTTTTTAGGGTATCTAATTGTTCCATCTCAATGAGTCAATTAACATGAATGGAGAGGATTTTTTCAAGAGTGTACAAGGTAAGATTTTAGGAGGCTTTCTCGCTCTATCTGCATTAGCCTTAGTGATCTATAATTTCAATAGATTTCATCATAACTATGACGAATTTTATCAATCTGAGATAGACTCAATGGTAACCAGTAAAGCCTCTACATTTGCTGTCAATACGGGCTATGAGTACTACACAGAATCGGGTCATATGATTTTTATGAGGGATGATATTTACCTGGATGAAGGTGATTACGTATCAAAAGAGGCTAACTCTTGGGTTATCTCTATTCGCTATAGTAAAAGTGGAATTGTCATGAAGAAGTATGATGTCAGAGAGCAAAGTTATGTAGAGTAATTACCAGTTTATTTATTCACACAATAAGTTATAAATAAGTATCCTATGCGATATATCATATTGGTGCTGTCGATATTATTCGTGGTGCTTTTTTTTGCCACCTATGACCTTTGGTTAATATTCTATGAAGAAAATAAGTCCGATGATTGGGCGTGGAATGTTGGACTTTATCTGTTTGGGAGCGTATTTTTTTTCGTGCTAATAACAGGCTTACGCTCCTCAATTAAGAAAAAAGAGTTTTACCTATGGCGGTTTCTCAAAGAAACCTTTTCATTCATGGCTTTATTACTATTTATCAACTTTATGTTTTTTAAGCCTATAGCATCTGGATTTATACAATTCATTAATGCTAATATTGGCCCAGCTGAAAAAGTCCTTGTAAAAGGAAAGGTCGTTCAGAAAATAGATTCTAGAATGAATCATGTGCTGATCGTTAGAGAACATAATAGTGGTATTACCTATGAACTGAACACTCTTGGCAATATCGTTAAACAGCGCCATAATAAATTTAGAGAAGAAATGTGCGTGGGGTCATTAGGACTTTTATACTTGAAGAATTAAGTATCCCCTAAAATTATCATATGAAAATATAATCAGTTCATAGAAGAAATAAGTGAAAGCTTATTTCATCATATTGAAAAAGGTCAAACTTATGAAGGTGGTAGTGAAAAAAGGTATTATATTCAATTTTATTTTTTAGCAACTATAGACTGGATTGCTAGTAGATCAAGTGTGTATTAAATCGTCAGAAGACTTGGGATTTACTCCACTAGACGTGATGTAGCAGGTCTATTTTTTAATTTTCTTTTGCCAAATAATGATTCAAACTACTTATGATGAAGAGAAGCTTCTGATGTTAAGCAAACAATCTGAAGCTTTTAACCTTGCCTTAAATGTAGGGAAGAAATTTTTTTTCGATGATTTCATTGATGTAAATCTGTTTCAGAAAGCCGTTTGGCAAATGGTACAAAACCATGAGTCTGGGAGAACAGTATTTGTAAAGAAAAATGGAATATTCTATAAGAAAAGCCTTGAGGTATCGATAGAGGAAATACCATTGTTTTATCAGGATTTTTCGGGCTTTCCGTCACCATCTGAGGAGATGGACAATGCTTTTCAAAAATATGTATCTACTCCATTTGATTTGTTTAACGCTTTGCCATGGAAGTTCTATCTTATAAAGCTAGAAGACAAGCGTTTTGTGGGGATGCTGATTTCTCATCATATCATTGGAGATTACCGAGGGTCAATTAATCTCGCACAGGAAATTTTGTACAGGTATAATGCACTGTTGTCGAATGATATTCAAGAGTATACTCCTTATGATAAGAGTGATTATGAAGCGGTTACTGTGAGTGCACAATTTGAAGAGCAGTTTTATGAAAAATATAAGGAAGAAATCTATGAAAAAGTGAAGGGATTGGAAACCTTTTCCCTTTCAAGCAAGCAAGTTTCAGTATTTGAACGATCGTTCAGATTAACTTCTAAAACTTATGATCTTTCTCCTCAATTACTCTTGGGTATTGAGAAATTAACGCAAGAACTAAAAGTAAGCCCTTTAGCAGTATTCCTTTCTGCTACTCAAATTTATCTTTCCAAGTTTTCTACACAAAGGCAGTATGTACTAGGGCTTCCTGTAGACCTGAGACCAGGAAAAGGGTATGTTAAGGCAATTGCTTACTTGTCCAAGATTCATCCTTATTATGTGAATCTTACGCAAGTAGCTACGTATCAGGACTTACTTGTTTACAATGCCAAAGAGGTACGGGGAGTGGTGAAAAAACGTTACTTCCCATTTAGTAAGTTGCAGCAGGAGTACAAGGGAGAGCAACTCCCTCAATTGAATATATTGTTTAATTTCTTTGAAGAAAGAAAAGTTAACCTGAAGTCGTCTTTAGTGGAAATGACGACTGTCAATGAGGCCCTGACACATTCTACTGTTGATCTGTGGTTTACTGTCACTAAAAATACTCAGGGAGTATCCTTGAAATTGGAGTACTCCAACGATTTATTTGCAGGGGAGGAGTTTGAAGACTTTGAGACAACGATGATTTCAATTCTGACTGAAATAGTTACTCGCAAGCATACTCAAATTGAATACCTGAAGGAGGAGAAAGAGACTGCAGAGGTATACCTGTCCAGTAGTTTTACACTTGACCCGATTGATGCACCCCTTAATCAGTTGACAGAAAAAGCTCCTTTCCATATTAATATTAAGCATCAACCTTATAATCAGGTTTTTCAAACGTTGCTATCCAGTAATATTGATGTAGGGAAATATAGTACGATCAGCATCTTACTAAGAATAGAGGACTTCTTTAGAAATAAAAATTTGGAAGAACTTCAGGAAGTGGAAGTGATTCAGGTTTGTG
Organism: Algivirga pacifica; assembly: GCF_039543525.1. Taxonomy (NCBI): domain Bacteria; kingdom Pseudomonadati; phylum Bacteroidota; class Cytophagia; order Cytophagales; family Flammeovirgaceae; genus Algivirga; species Algivirga pacifica. The sequence goes on along the minus strand of NZ_BAABJX010000020.1, from coordinate 107,801 downwards.
ATGAATTATCTCAGGCTATCAGTCAGTCTGTGGAGACTAAGCAAATGGAACATCAGGTGATTGTATGTCCATCAGAGTCTGCTGAGCCGTTATTTCAAAAGTATACCCATCGATTGATTGATCAATTGAAACAGTTGGATGGAGTCGTGCTAACTAACCTTCAGAGCTATAGTACGCCCGATCTTTTCAATAAGTACACGAATGCAGTGGCTCATATCCCTTATAATGAGAAAGGGTATCAGGAATTTGCTTACCATGTAGCAAAATATCAATATGAGAAATCCACTACGGAACCAAAGGTCTTGGTCTTGGATTGTGATAATACTTTATGGAAAGGAGTCATTGGAGAAGATGGATTAGGAGGTATTAAAATACCGGAAGTCTATAGGGCTTTTCAGCAAAAGCTAATTGATTGTTATGAGCAGGGATATTTATTGACACTCTCTTCGAAAAATAACGAAGAGGAGGTTTGGCAGGTATTTGATGAGCATCCGGATATGCTATTGAAAAGGGAGCATATCGTTACTGCTCGAATATCCTGGGATACAAAAGCTTCATCGATTATTAGTATTGCCGATGAGCTGAACCTGTCTACAGATTCTTTTGTGTTTATAGATGATAATCCTGCTGAGCTGGAGCAGTGTCAACAAAGTATACCGGAAGTATTAGTGCTCAGGTTCCCTCAAAAGGAAGAGGATATTCGTCTTTTTACAAAGGAAAATTGGGTAATCAACAGAATGCCAAAGAAGGTGTTTTTCAATCGAACAGTTACCTATAAGCAAGAAAATGAACGAAAACGTGCTTTGCAGTATACCGCCTCTATAGAAGAGTATGTAAAGCAACTCCATCTTGAAGTGGGTTTTGAATCGGTCAGTAAGGAGAACATAGAAAGAGCGTATCAATTGATTCAACGTACCAATCAGTTTAACCTGACAGCGGAAAGAATGACACTAGAAGGACTTAAAAGCAAGCTGGAGGCAAACGTATTTGATGCCTTGCTGATGAGTGCAAAGGATAAGTTTGGGGTGTACGGAATCGTAGGGTTGGTTTTGTTTAGTATAGAAGATGATTGCTTGTTGATTCAAAACTTATTATTGAGCTGTAGGATCTTGGGTAGGGGAGTGGAGCAGTTTATTTGCCAAAAAATTTATGAAATAGCAGAGGAGAATGCCTTGAAACAGGTGGGATTCTCGTTGGTAGATACCCAAAGAAATAAACCAGCCCAAAACTTCTTGCGTCAGGTTTCAGGACAAGAGTTAACGACTATCGTTCGTCAGGCAGGAGTAACGTTGAATGTTCAAGAGCTGTTAGAAACCAAGAGCAGTCAGTTCTTTGAAAGTAAAAAACAGAAGCAAAATGGCGTCATTGAAAAAACGAAATCATCTACTAATAAAAAAGTAGAAACAGACTATGTGACCGCTGTACTCCAAACGTTTAAGCAAAAAAATGAAGAAGAATGTACTGAAAGAAGTACCGTAATAGACTATAATGAGGAACTCAAGAGAATGTGGCTGAAAGCCACGAATAGTAGGGAGTTGTTCCCTCATAGTTCTTTTACAGACCATGGAGGGAACTCCTTGGAAAGTGTTTTTTTATTAAGTGAGTTGAATGAGAAGTTCAATATAGATATCAGCATTAATGACTTGTTTAAGAATAATACGTTTGATGCATTGAACAGGTTGGTGGCTGAGAAAAGAAACAGCACTGTCCCAGACTATCTAGAGAGTGAGGTGAGTCAATTGTATCAGGATGCAGAGCTGTCTCTACAGGATGTTCCATACCAGAAAAATATCAGCGAGCAAATCATTTCCTCTGAACATATATTATTAACAGGTGCTACGGGTTTTGTAGGTATTCATTTACTGAAAGAATTACTTCGTACGCCTACTGTTCAAAAAGTCACTTGTCTTGTTCGAAGTGAAAATAAAGAACATGCTTATCGTCGACTTGGGGAGGCTGCTACGAAATACCGCTGTGACTTCTCTGAGTTAGAATGGCAGAAAATAGTATGTTTGAAGAGTGACTTGGCCGAAGAACACCTTGGGCTTTCGGTAGCGACTTGGCATGAATTAGCAACCTCTGTATCAAGAATATTACATTGTGGGGCAAGTGTAAACTTCTTTGAGACCTATGAGAATCAAAAGCAGGCGAATGTGGAAAGTACACGTTGGCTATTGAAATTGACGGTAGCAGAGAAGGAGAAGACATTGACGTATATCTCTTCGGTAGGTGTTTTTCATCAGGAAGAAAACCTATCACTAAACTCTTTTGAAGAGACGTTTGCCACAGGAAATCCGAGTTTACTGATTACGGGTTATCAGAAAACCAAGTGGGTTGCTGAGAAGATGATTGCTAGAGCAGTTGAACGAAATGTCAAGGCGCAAGTTATCCGACTAGGTACGATTGCAGGAAATACAGACACGGAAGTTATTAACGCTTTAGACTTGTTTGTTCATCTAATGTCTGGAGGTTACCGACATGGCTTTGCTCCAGAAATGCGACCCATGGATTTCCTTCCGGTTAACTTTATTTCCTATGGAATCTCCTTGATCTTGAATAAGGGAAGTTATGCTGGAAATATCTATAATTTGGTGAATGAGAATGTCCTCTCTGTAGGAACGATGAAGATGTGGTCCAACTTTGGAGGGCAAGCACTGGAAATATACCCGTACCAGGAATGGTTGGAGAAACTTCAGGAATATTTTGTAGAGCACCCGGAAGATAGCCTGAGAAAATACCTTCCATTGTTGAAAGGAACTAATGGTCGAAAGAGCTTCATGGAAGTATTACTACAATCGCCAGTAGTCGATGTGACAAATACCAAAGCATTATTTAAAGACAATAATCTGAGGTACCCGAAACTTGACCAGAAATTATTGTTGAACTATAAAACAGTCTATCTTCAAGAGGGGTTGCTTGAAAAGGATGGCTTTTCTAAGCAGGTTGATTCGAAGAATATTTTTTGGTTTGATGAAGATATGAGTGGGTATGTTACTCTGATCGCTCAACAACAAAAACTTAGTGATGAGGATTTCTATGAGGCTTATAAGAAGGGAAAGAAAGAAAGGAATGGGATTCACTTTTTGACGAAAGGACATGTAACGGACTATTTATCATTAATTAATGATCGTAAAGTGTACCTGACGGGAGAGATCCTTTGCCCTGCTATTAGTAAGGAGCCATTGAAACTATCTGAAGGCTTTTTTGAAATTACTCCTTTTGGAGGGTATAGTCCAGGAAGGAAAGATTCATTGATTTATCTGAATTACGAAGTCAAATGCTATAGTTCGGAAAAAGACTACCTGTTCAAAGGGTATAAAGTTTCCAAAAACTATCCGAATATGTTCTACGAAGTGTCTACCATCTTATTTACCATTGAAGAGGAAGGGAACCCTGAAGTACGATATGTAGGAACCATCAATACTCCATTTGAGCAATTGTTTAGGGATCAGTTGATGAATATGGAGTTTAGACACGGAGTTTCGGACCATGACAAGCTTAAAAGTAGAGTCATGTGGATGGGAACATTAATGTTTTTTGCTACTAAAAATTACCTCAACCTGTATTTGCGTGACCATACCATTACATGGGATGAGGTGTACGAGAGTCTAAAGTCTGTTCCTGAGTTGGAAAGTTTAGTTAACAGGTATATAAAGCGATTCAAGTCGGTGAAGAAGTTTGGAGTGTTGGCAAATGTAATTGATTCACAAGTCAAGAAGTGGTTTAGAAAATGATAGAAACAAAGAGATATTTTGATATAAGACAGGTTGAGAACGCAGAAGTGACCACATATACATTGATGACCATCGACGATGTTGAGTTGACCTTGACAAGGGTGCAACGTTCATCAGATACCGATGCTGTATTGATGCTGCATGGGTTGTCTTCTAGTTCTAAAATGTTTACAGGAAGGGAATGGTATAACCTTACTTGTTATATGATAGATCATGGAATAGGTGATGTATGGTTATTGGACTGGAGAGGAAGTGCTGAGTATGGTACAAAGTACGTACATAGGGAAGATAGTGCAGATGATGTAGCCTTTAAGGATATTCCTTTGGCAGTGGAGTTTATACAGCAGCAGATTGAAAACGGCTTGCATATTATAGGACATTGTATTGGAGCAATGACTCTTTCTATGGCATTGGCAAAAGGTACTATTCAGCATGTCAAGAGTGCAATAATCACAAGTATTGGTTTATTTCCCAAATTGAATAATCTGACGACAGCGAAGTTGTATGCAGTACCTCAGTTGGCAGAAAAGCTATTGGATATAGATTATTTTTCGATGAATGCCGATCAGGTTAATCCACAGGATGGTCAGTTTATGATTCACCAACTTGCTAATTTGGGAAGCAATGAGTGTGAACATCCAACTTGTAAGATGTTGAGCTTTGTATGGGGTACCGGACATGAATCTACGATATTCAAGCACAAGCATTTGCCGAAAGAAACCCATGAGCGCTTGGAGGAGTATTTTGGAGCTGTGTCTTCTTCTTATTTTAGACATTTCCAGAAGATGTTACAGCATCAGGCTGTGGTGAATACAGATGCATCTGAGAACTATCTTGACCAAGTAGAAAACATCAAAACACCTATGTTATTGATGACTGGAAAGGATAACCGGTGCTGGCATGATGCTATTCAGGAGTATGCTAAGTTACTGGATAGGTTCTTCCCTTCTGTTAACTATGAAAAGTTTGTTATTCCTGACTATTCACATAATGATGTGTTTATGGGTAAGAATGCTTACTTGGATGTGTTTCCAGAAGTTTTGGCATTTATAAAGAAATACAGTTAGAATTTGTTTGGAATACTGATTTAGATAGAAAAAAAATCTGTAACCTGTTCAAATTGATTCAAATTTGAGAATAATAGTGGTTTTATTTGTCGACGTACGTAGTGAAATTTGAGTCGATTTGAACAGTGATTAGAGGAGTATTCTATCTGAAGATGTATTCCAAATAAGCTCTAAATCAGTATTTTAAATAAGTTTTTAATATAAGGAGATTTTAAAGTAGGCCTTCCAAAGAGACGCTCTTTGAAGTGTAAGGTAAGCGTTTAATAGTGGCTTATTTTATGATGATTTGCATAAGCACTTATATTTTTAGATATTCTCCTCCAAAAATCACTGCTGACAAACGAATCAACGCTAACACCGCTAAACAACAAGCTAATGGAACAATACTTTTCATTTTTTAAACAGCATATCATCGGAGAGTATCAGACGATTGACACTCCTTATCATAAAGATTTACGTATCGTATATGCCGACTGGACGGCCAGTGGACGTATGTATGCTCCTATAGAACAGCGATTGCAGGAGCAGATATTTCCCTTGGTAGCGAACACACATACGGATACGAACGATACAGGTTCAGCCATGACTTATGCCTATCATAAGGCGCAGCAAATCATCAAGAAGCATGTAGGGGCAGGGAAAGAAGATGTATTGATCTCCTCTAATGCAGGGATGACAGGAGTGGTCAATAAGTTTCAGCGTATTCTTGGACTTAAGGTGCATGAGCAGTTTAAGGGCAAGGTGCAGATTGCAGAAGAGGATCGACCAGTGGTATTTATCTCTCATATGGAGCACCATTCCAATCAAACCACCTGGTTGGAGACCATCGCAGAGGTGGTGATTATACCTCCGGATGAAGAGGGACTGGTATCTGTGGAGAATCTGGAGAAACTGCTGCAGAAGTATGCGGATAGAAAGATGAAAATTGTATCGGTGACTTCTTGTTCCAATGTAACGGGAATCATGACTCCTTATATGGATATTGCTGAACTTACCCATAAGAACGGAGGAGTATGTTTTGTGGACTTTGCATGTTCTGCTCCTTACGTACAGATCAATATGCATGAGGACGATGAGCAAGGACGTTACCTGGATGCTATTTACTTCTCTCCACACAAGTTCTTGGGAGGACCGGGTACAACGGGTATTCTGTTGTTTAACCAAAAGCTTTATGGAAATAGCGTACCGGATAACCCTGGAGGGGGAACGGTAGATTGGACCAACCCTTGGGGGCAGCATAAGTATGTGGACGATATTGAGGCGAGGGAAGATGGAGGTACTCCTGCTTTCTTGCAAACCATGAAGGCAGCCATGTGTATGCAGTTAAAAGAGGATATGGGTGTAGAAAATATCCTGGCAAGAGAAGAAGAGCTGCTACAGATCGTTTGGGAGCGATTTGAGGAGATCCCTAATGTCCATGTTTTGGCTCCACAGCACAAACACCGTTTGGGGGTTATCTCTTTCTATATTGAAGACTTGCACTATAATTTGGGCGTAAAAATCCTGAATGACCGTTTTGGAATTCAAGTGAGGGGAGGCTGCTCTTGTGCCGGTACCTATGGACACTATCTATTGAATGTTTCTCCTGATATTTCTGAGAATATCACGTGTATGATCAATGAAGGAGATAATTCGTTGAAGCCGGGATGGATTCGTATGTCGATTCACCCAACGATGACGGATGAGGAGCTGATTTACATTATGAATAGTATACAGCAACTGTCGAAACACCATCAGGAATGGGTAAAGGAATATGATATGGATCTGGTGAAGGGACATATCCGCCATCAAAATGCCGATGCGAATCAACCTATAAAGGAGAAGATGGATAAGGCATTGATGGAAAGCTTTGGGCATTCTGTAGTGACGTCTTAATAAGGTGTCTAAGAGCTTGTTTGGAACCACATCTTTTGGAATAAAATTCCTCTAATTTTGACTGAAAGAGTCCTGATTATCCCCATAATAGAACCACTATTAGGCTCAAATCAGGACTCTTTCAGTCAATTTATAGAAGTTTTATTCTCAAAATCTGGATTCCAAACAAGCTCTAAATATGGTTAGAGTTTTTCTTCTGACAGGAAGGAAGAAGGATAAAGGAATGGAGTCTCACAGATAAAATCACTCTTTGACCATCTATATAAAAATCCTACATAAAAAATAGAGTTTATCACGGTTAATTGTCTATGAGTAAGAAAGCCTACTGAACTGCTTCTAGGGTGGATAATTTTCAATGATCAATTTTCAATTAAAATGAATTACCGAAAAAGGCTACTGAAGGAGTTCTAGCGTGTATTATTTATTGAAAATTAATCATTGATCATTGAAAATTTAAAAGCTATAGCGCACCACTGCCCTATTTTAAGAGCTCAGAGTTTTCTGCTTATACTAAATTAACCGTGATAAAGTCTAATGTAGGATTTTTTTTATGCTCAATATTCCTAAGAGGGGAGAGTCTTGATGTTTTGATGAAAATTATAGAGTCCATGAAATTCTGAGAAGGCCTTTCATGTTATGGGAGCAATGCAGTAAATAATATTTGTAAATCCTTGTATCGTTTTAATTGCTAGCTTCTCTCCATTTATACTATGAAAGTACAGGTTCTTTCCATATTACTTGGGTTATGTATGGCCATAGGGATACTCTGTTGTATTAATACAGGAGCTTTGGGAAAAGTGCAGCAAGACTCCTTGCAGCAGTTCAAGGAACCTATGTATAAACCTTTGATTGAGCGCTATATACTGGACGAGTTGAAGCAACTGAGAGTAGAACAAGAAGTGTTTAAGAAAAATATCCATGAACAGGTTGTTAATCTGGAGTTGAAAAGTGCCGATCGGGCGATCCGGTATACAACGGATACGACAACCAATATATTCTATATCATCACGATTGCGGCTTCTATTCTGGTCATATTGGGCTGGCGGTCGCTTAGTGATATCAAGGACAAAATTGAATCCATCACCGCACAGAAAATAGATGCAGTCACCCAGCAGTATGAAGAGCGATTGTCGCAGTTGGAAAGCAACTTAAAGCAGCGTTCGAAGGATCTCTTGCAAACTCAGGAAAAGCTAGCCGTGACCAATCAGGTACAAAGCCTTTGGAGACGAGCAGCGATTGAAGAAAAGGTGGAGGAGAAAGTACATATCTACGATCAAATCCTGACGGTTAACCCCAAAAGTGTGGAGGCGATGACTTATAAGGCGGATAGCTTATTGGATATGGAGGAAATCAAATGGGCGATATCATTACTGGATCAGGCGATAGAGATTGACCCTACCTATTATCTGGCGTATTGGCAAAGGGCTTGTGCCTTTGCTTTGCTGGGGAATATCCCTTCCTCTATTCAAGACTTAAAAAGAGCGATAGAGTACTCAGACCTTACGGCAGCGGAAATAGAGGAGGAGCCAGCCTTGAAGTCATTGAGGAAAACTGAAAAGTATAAGACCCTAATTCGCAATTTGAAAATATAAGCGCTTATCTGGGTCAGTATTCCAAGTAAGCGCTCATATACTGATTTTATCAGTGAAGTCTTTTCAGGATATAGCGATATACCTAAGAGACAATTATTAATTCAAAACCCAAACCAAATAACTATGAAATATGCATTGAAATTTACTATGTTTTTAGCCTTTTTGGCATTTGTTGCAAGTTGTGATGACGATGATGATACCTCGGATATTCCTGGATTGGACGAAGAAACTGTTTACCAGTTGGAGTCTGTGAGTGAGGATGGGATATCAGCTGAAGTGACTTTTATTAGGTTAGACGAAGCTTCTACAGAAGTGCGTATTGAATTATTTGATGAGCCTGAAAGAGCGGAGCCTTATCCGGTATATATCCTGATGAACACTGCAGCAGAAGGAGGGGATATTGTGCTGTCTCTGGGAGAGGTGAGTGGTACGGCAGGAGAGTCGGCTATTACCATTACCGAGACCAGCGATGGAACGCCTATTACCTACGAGGACTTTATTAGCTACGATGGCCATATCAATGTCTATGAATCACCAGGTAACTTGGATAGTGTGATTGCTCAGGGGGATATTGGAGGCAATGAACTGACGGGTGAGTCCACAGAGTATGTTTTGAATACTTTGGATGTGGAAGGTATTAGCGGTACAGCCACGTTCTATGAGCGTGCCAACGGAGAGGCGTTGGCAACCATTATGCTAGAAGGAACTCCTGAAGGTGGGATACATCCGGCGCATATCCATATGAATTCTGCAGCAGAAGGAGGGGATATTGCCTTCACCTTTACGCCAGTAGATGGTACTACAGGAATGAGTACGACACACGTGGCAGCCTTGGATGATAGTACAGCTTTTGGTTACGAAGATGTACTGGAGTATAATGGTTATATCAATGTACACTTGTCTGCCGAGGAACTGTCAACCATTGTTGCCCAAGGAGATATTGGTTCTAATGTAGAGGAATAGCCAGTTTTAAGTGAAGAGTGATGAGTTATGAGTGATAACATTTAATTTTGTTTAACTCATAACTCATAACTCATAACTCATAACTCATAACTCACAACTCATCACTATCCATTCAACGTAGATAGCACTTGCTCCAACATCACCTCATCACTCACCAGTACTTGTCTGGCCTTGCTTCCTTCAAAAGGTCCTACAATACCAGCAGCTTCCAATTGGTCAATAATTCTTCCGGCGCGGTTGTATCCCAGGCTGAGTTTACGCTGTACCAGGGAAGTACTTCCTTGTTGATGTCTGACCAATAGACGGGCCGCTTCTTCAAACAGTTCGTCACGGTCATCCAAAGGTACACCAGAACCTGAAGAGGATTCGTCCTCAAATTCGGGTAGCATATAGGCGGTATCGTAGCTTTGTTGGCTACTGATAAAGTCACATAGACGTTCGACTTCATCGGTGTCGACAAAGGCACATTGTAAACGAATGATATCGTTACCATTGGATAAAAGCATGTCTCCTTGTCCAATCAGCTGCTCTGCGCCTCCGGTATCCAGAATAGTTCTGGAATCAATCTTAGAGGTCACCCTAAACGATAGACGGGCAGGGAAGTTGGCTTTGATCATACCTGTGATGACATCTACGGAAGGACGCTGAGTCGCAACGACCAGGTGAATGCCAATCGCACGGGCAAGCTGCGCCAATCGAGCAATAGGAGCTTCAATTTCCTTTCCAGCCGTCATCATCAAGTCAGCCAACTCATCAATAACCAGTACGATATATGGTAAGAAATGGTGGCCGTTATTTGGATTGAGCTTTCTGTTTTTGAACTTCTTGTTGTACTCCTTGATGTTTCGGGCACCAGCCTTTTTCAGTAAGTCATAGCGGGAATCCATTTCGATACAAAGAGAATTCAAAACATGAATGGCTTTCTTGGTATCGGTAATAATGGCTTCTTCAGCATCCGGCAAACAAGCCAGGTAATGTCTTTCAATGGTATTGAAAAGAGATAGTTCTACCTTCTTAGGGTCAATCATCACAAACTTCAGTTCCGAAGGATGCTTTTTATAAAGCAAAGAAGTTAGGATGACGTTGATCCCTACGGACTTACCTTGACCAGTAGCACCAGCCATCAACAAGTGAGGCATCTTGGCTAGATCGGCAATAAATACTTCGTTGGAGATCGTTCTTCCCAAAGCGACCGGTAGTTCCTTATCGGTGTTGATAAATTTCTCCGTGCCTAGGACTGATCTTATGCTTACCAGTTCCTTATTCTCATTCGGTACCTCGATACCGATCGTTCCTTTTCCTGGAATAGGTGCAATAATACGAATGCCCAAGGCCGCAAGACTCAAGGCGATATCATCTTCCAGGTTTCGAATCTTGGAAATCTTGATTCCGGCATCAGGTACAATTTCATAAAGGGTCACTGTAGGGCCAATGGTCGCAAAAATGGACTTAATATTGATGCGGAAATGCTTTAGTGTTTCTACAATTTTCGTCTGGTTGGCCGTAAGTTCTTCCTCTGTTACCTTGATTTTCCCCTGAGGTGTTTCATTAAGTAGATTGAGGTCAGGGTTTTCGAAGCGACTGAGCTCGAGCTTAGGATCATAGGTGTCCATGTCCTCAATAATCAATTGCTCATTAGTGTGAAGGCTTTGAATATTCGCCTGATCAACATCAGAGGTATCAGTGACACTTAGTGGCTGAAGCCCTGTAGAAGCCTCCTCCGTTGAAGGGGTTGGAGTGGGACTTGCCGGGTGCTCCGTAGGATTGGGAGCGGGCACTGATGAGGCAGGTGCTTGCTCAGGCTTTCCTTGGAAGTTGACATCGAAAGTGACTTCGGAAGAGGTCGTAGATTGTTTGACAATATGTGTATCGTCTTGGTTCACGTAAACATTGGCGTGTTGTATGACAATACTCTTTCCTTCAGAAGTGTTTACTTTTTCGTCTTCCTCTGTGTTATTTGACCCATAAGGGACTAGTCCAGTTTCTTTGTAAGGAGCTTCTTCTATGTTATCTGTCTCCAAAGAGTCCTCTTCGTCGTCTTCTGTGAAAGAGTCTTCCTCTTCTCCCTTTTCTTTCTTTTGGAATAAGTTTTTGATCATCAACTCTATTTTCTTATCCAGGTCATTCACCTTGAAGTTGTAAATGACAAATACCACCGCTGCTGCGATTAGGATAAGAATAGTACCCCATCCTGTCAGGTTATGGAAACCATCTGCCAATAGTAGTCCCAAGTACCCACAGAGGAAGTTCAATAGGATAGGGTTTTCGTTATTGACCACAACGTATCCAAGTAAAATACTACTCCATATCATGGTAAAGAGCGTAGTATTAATAACCCTGTCAACAGGAAGAAGTTCTTTATCTGTCAATAGCCAAAATCCACTGACAAAGAGTAAGGGAACCAAGGCAATCGTACCGATTCCAAAGGTGTTGTAAATCAGGATATGAGAGACTAATGCTCCTACAAGTCCAATCCAGTTGTGTACCTCTCTTCCAGAAGAAAGCATATTGCCTAATCCTGCCTGATCGATCACACTTTGATCCGCCTTTCCTGTGAAAATAAAGGAGATCATGGATAGTAGGATGATTAGTGATGAGGCAATCATTAAGACTCCGACACTCATCTTAAAACGTTTCTCCTTCATAAAGGCCAAAGAGATGCTAGGAACCTTAAAGGAAGGTGCCTTCCATTTCTTCTCTTCTTTCTTATTGGAAGGTTTACGTTTATAGGTGTTTTTTTTAACGGTATTAGTTCCCATAGTTACGCTTGGTGATGCCTTGTATATAGTTGATGAACCTGTACGAAGTGATCTTGCTCTTTGCTTACCTCTTGAGCATCAATTGGATAACAGGTTGTGCTTGCTTTTATTCTAAACATAAAGCTCAAATATTGAGCTTTTCATCCTAAAAATATAAAACACTTCATTTAAAATGAATATTATTTCTTGATAAAATAGCAAGAGATACTCTTAATTTTAACAAATGAAGTCTATTGTTCTTTAACGATGAAGTGCAGGAACTATTGCTAGCAGGATTGTTCATATTGTTTAATTGAGCTTCGCTCGTTCATGTTGTTTAGTTGTTTGATTAATTCTCATAGGATGCATGATTTGTTTACTGAGTTCCTCAATAAAACACATACCATATAATGGGCGATTTGGTAAGCAAAGCTCAATTGAAGTCACAGAATAGATTCAACTAAACATTATGAACGAGCGAAGCTCAATTAAACAGCATGAACAAAAAGCTAGCCGTTTATCCTAACTTAAAGGAGCTTCCGATCTTCCACTGTATAAACTTAAAAACGATTTTAAGGAGTTGGTCAATGATGATGTGCTTCAGGTATTTTCGGGTAAGGAAAGAACTGCCTGCCATTAGTGTAGAGGTAAGACCTTCTTGTGTAGTAGCACCATCCAGTAACGCGAAAAAAGGGAGGGCATTGGCCGAGAGGAGCATGGCATCAAAGCATCGTTCCAATAGTTGTTCGCTTCCCTTTAGTTTTTGAGTAACCTCGTGTATTTTTTGTAGATGTAGTATGTGATTTTCTTTCCACAGGCGAATAAATTCCTCCTCTGTACATTTGGTGTCAGGGATATAGTTGATCACATCAGCATCTAATTGCAGGTGGGTAGTAAAGTGGTAAGTTTTGTCTTTGTAGTCAAAAGAAGTATTCACCATATAGGCACCTTCTGTCAGCATGACCTCCAATACGGCGTAGGTCTGGGAAGGAGCCTTAAGCTCTTTTCTCATTTGGTCCGACAACTCGGACCAGGAAGGGATATATTGTTTGTACGAAGAGATGCCTTGCATATTGATGAATGATACTTTGCAGCCCCTCACCTCAGGCAAGGGGAGTATGTTTTACCGCTTACTTTTTACTTATTAAAAATCTGTCCCAAAGCTTTTCCTGCCAACTGGCTTACGGTCTTAAATAACTCGCTCCAATGTTTGGTGGCAGCCGTAGTGGAATCGGTATGCATTTCCAGTGCAATTTTACGAATCTCTGGAGGGAGGTTGATAAAGTGGTTGGTCAAGTAGTTGGTCACATCTCCATCAATCTGCACGATGGTTTGTAGTAGCACTTGTTGTGTTCCCAACTCCCATGCTTTGCGAATGACTGTGAGGTTATCCGGTGTTAGTTCCAAGTCTTCTACTAAGTTGACATCCTTTAGCGTAAGGTCATTGTTCCAAATATAAGAAGGAAGCTGGGAAGGAATGGGAGCTAATGGACTACCTGCCATTTCTACCATGGGGATATCCCTTAGACCATCTTCTAGGGTATCCGGCCCTACATTATAACGTAGTCGTCTACTTTTGAAGATGCCAATCATGGCAGCGGATTGTGCCTCAATACGTTGAAGTATTTTTATGCGCTTATTAAGCGCGTCTTGATCTTTTTGTTCACTAAGAGTCAGGACAATCTCTTCATAGTAGTTTTTTCCAGCAGTGGCTGCATGTTTGATTTCCTTAAAAGAGTATTCTCCGGCGCCTTGCCAACGAAGAAGTTTTTTCTCTCTTCCATCACTTCCTTTGGGAGCGGGGTTGCCATTGGCATAGGCACAAAGTCCATAAGCGACCAAGGTATGTCGGTATTCATTGGCAATTTCCAGAAGCGCTACCCTTCGGTTGGTAGGCATCTTGGCACCGGTAGTATTTTCCTTAACAATGGTGTTGACTTCCAGGTTGAGTAGTTCTCCAGCTAGATTCTTTAAGTAATTCTGGTCCATAATGTGGTCTTCAAGTAGTGTGCAGAAGAGAGCGTTGTAGCTTAAAAGTTTATTGTTTACCGGTTATCGATTATTAGAGTTTATCACGGTTAATTGTCTATGAGTAAAAAAGCCTACTGAATTGCTTCTAGAGTGAGTTAATTTTCAATGATCAATTTTCAATTTTTAATTAAAATGAATTACCCAAAAAGGCTACTGGCCTAGTTCTAGCGTGTATTAATTATTGAAAATTAATCATTAATCATTGATCATTGATCATTGAAAATTATAAAAGTTATAGCGTACCACTGCCCTATTTTAATAGCTCAGAGTTTTCTGCTTATACTAAATTAACCGTGATAAAGTCTGTTATTAAAATAATTTTCTTAACCGATTTACATGCCTTGAGCGTTGGCGTGACTTTGCTCTTCTCCCGCTCTCATTTCTTTTGTCTTTGTGTAAAGTTCAAAAAGACTATAGATCGCACGGATATTATTTTCTACAATCATATGACCTTGCTCTTCCTTGCGAGAGTGAAATTCTCTTAGCCAAGTGTATTTGTCCTGAATCAGGCTTTCGCTAACATGTGTGGTAACATCTCCTTGAAGCAGGTTGATGGAGCTGCTGATTACTTTTTCGTCGGCAGCTTCTTTGCGAACGATAGTACTTTCGCCTTCTACCTTGTAATCACTTACAATAGTTTTGACTTCCAGGTTGATCAGGTTACTAATATGCTCTTCGATATTCTCAATGAAATCAGTCAGTTTATTGTTCTCAGCCATGGTTTATAGTTTATAAGTACAAACGGAAATATAATGTATGTTAAGCAGGAAGGGGATTATAAAGAAGTAATATTCCTAATAATCTCTTGTTGTTACTTCTATTTTGTTTACCCTTTCCTTTAATACAATAGTTCAATTTTAAGGATTGTCATTGAATTTTACATAGTTTAAAATAATATTTTTTTGAGATAAGCTCAGAAACTAAGAGAAGCATACAATTCATCATTGTGGAATAGCGGGTTTATTCCGATGTTTGCGGGATATACTAAAATGACCATATTAGAACTATACAATAATTCAAATGAAAGTTTGGGATAAAGAATTCGTACCGTTTATCAGTAAGGAAGAGATTGCAGGGAGAGTACAAGCATTGGGACAAAAGATTACCGAAGATTTCAAAGACAAAGAAGTTGTGGTCGTTGGGGTCTTGAATGGCTCATTTATGTTTACCTCAGATCTTTGTAAAGAGATTGACCTTCCGGTAGAGATTCAGTTTGTACGCTATGCCTCTTATCAGGCGACAGAAAGTACAGGAAAGGTGAAGGAGCTTATTGGTTTTACGAATAACGTAACGGATAAACACGTACTGATCGTAGAGGATATCGTGGATACGGGATATACCATGAATCAAATGATTGAAGACCTGAAGCAGTTTAATCCAGCTTCTGTGACAGTGGTGTCGTTGCTTTTCAAGCCAGAGGCTGTAAAAGTAGAAGTACCGGTACATTATGTAGGTTTTGAAATAGAGCCTCGTTTTGTCGTAGGGTATGGTTTGGACTATGATGGTCGTGGTAGAAATATTCCTGATATCTGGGTGTTGAAACAATAATAGAGGAAAGAATATATTCCCTCGTATACCTTGCATTTTGGAATAGCTTACTGAATAGTTGATTTATCTCCAATATTTTCCAAGGAATGAAGTGGTCATAACTAAGAGTTATGGCCATTTTTTGTATACTAGCGGTTTATCCTGTATTTCTGTTGTTTTTTGAAGAATAAATATGAAATTTGCTAAGATAACCACGAATAAAGGGGTATTGACCGTCATGTTGTTCGAGGAGGAGGTACCGGAAACGGTGGATCACTTTTGTCGTTTAGCAGAGCAAGATGTATACAAGAATAGTAAAATCTTTAAGTATATCAAGAATGCGTTGCTGCAAGCCGGAAGCCCAACGAACAAGCCTGGGGGATGGTCTGGCTTCCTTTTGAAGGGAGAGGGGCATGCTGCGAAGTTGCAACGACACGACTTTGGTGTGTTGGGAATGGCTGCGATAGCCAACAATATGGTCAGTACACAGTTCTATATTTGTCTTGGTAGAGAACATACCTATCATATGGATGGGTTTCATACCTGTATAGGACAAGTGGTGCGGGAAGATTTCGGAGTGCTGAAATCATTGGAAAGAGGGGATGATATATTAGATGTCGAGATTATCAGGGCGTTAGAGGATGATGACGCTGCTCTAAGAAAATACTCGGCACAGAAATTATCAGATGATGATTACTAGGGGGTGATCCTTGGTGAAATCATCTGTCAAACAAATGGTTAGGTGATAATTAAATGATGAGATGATACCTTTGTCCTATTTTTTAGTACTAGGCATGTTACTCTTTTGTGTAGGAATAGGCATAATCGTGACTAAGAGAAATGTCATTGTGGTATTGATGGGGATAGAATTACTCTTCAATGCAGCCAATATTAATTTAGTAGCGTTCAATCGTCTGTACCCGGATAAACTGGATGGACAACTGTTTGCACTTTTTGTGATTGTGGTGGCGGCCTCGGAGGCGGTGGTTGCACTCTCGATTATTATACAGTTGTTCAAGCGATTTGAAACCATTGAACTAAACCGACTAAACAGCTTAGGGGATTAACGCTCTCTTAGGTATGTGAAAAACAAACTTCTTATACTTTGAATATGCTCACATGGACCGTTTTGGGAAGTGTTTTCTTTCCCTTGGCGAGTTTTATAATTCTATTGTTCTGGAGAAGCCCCCAGAAGTCCGATATGGTGGGGGTGTTGATGCAAATCTCTTCTGCGTTGTTAGCTGTGGCTGCTTTTGTCATGGGACTGCAGCAGGAGGAGGCTTTGTCTCCCTATATTTTTGACTGGCTTAATGTAGGCCATTACACCGTAGCGTTAGGAATTCAGCAGGATTTCCCAGCCCTTCTGATGCTGATGGTGACGGCCATTATTTCTTCTTTGGTACAGGTGTTTTCATCCTCTTATATGAAGAATGATCCTAGTTATCGAAGATTTTTTGCATTTCTAGGGCTGTTTACTTTTGCGATGTATGGAGTGGTGCTCTGTACGGACTTACTGCTGATCTATGTTTCCTGGGAGCTGGTAGGCTTCTGTTCTTATATGCTGATTGGTTTCTGGAGAGAGAAAAACAAGGCGGTAAGGGCGGCCAAGAAAGCCTTTGTCGTGAACCGTATTGGGGATGTTGGCTTTGTGATCGCTTTAATGTGTTTGTTTGGGTTGTTTGGAACGACCAATTTACAACTACTCTCAGGACAGGTCTTGACCGTATTGGCTAATCCGGAAAACGTATGGTGGGTAGGACTGGCTGGTGTAGGGTTGATGTTGGCGGCGATGGCGAAGTCGGCACAATGGCCTTTTTCTGTTTGGCTTCCTGATGCCATGGAAGGTCCTACGCCTGTTTCGGCTTTGATTCACGCAGCGACCATGGTAGCTGCGGGAATTTATCTTTTGGCGAGAGTATTCTTTTTGCTGCTACCTGAGGTACAAGAGGTATTGGCATTTATTGGGTTGATGACAGCCTTTTTTGCGGCTTATGCTGCTTTGGGGCAAAACGATATCAAGAAAGTATTAGCCTATTCCACAATTTCCCAGCTCGGATATATGGTGATAGGGATAGGCGTAGGAGCGATTGACGCGGCTTTTTTCCATCTGGTAACACACGCCTTTTTCAAGGCAGGATTGTTTTTGGGAGCTGCAGCTATCATTCATAAGCTTCACAAACTACACGATCATAGTGATACGCATTTTGATGCTCAGGATATCCGTATCATGGGGGGCTTGAGGCACCGTATGCCTGTGACGTTTTGGTCATTTATGGTTAGTGCGGCGGCATTGGCAGGGATACCTTTATTCTCTGGTTTCTTGTCCAAGGATATGATCCTTTCTGCTTCCTGGCATTATGCAATGGCCGAAGGAGGGGTGACTTACCTACTTCCGGTGATTGGGTTACTTACGGCCTTGATGACGGCTTTTTATACGGGAAGACTATTTTTTAGAATCTTCATGGTGAAGCCTTCTGAGTTGATACAGCAGCATGGAGAGGTAATTACTGACCCAGGGAAACGAATGCGTTATCCTTTGGTGATTTTAGCGGTAGCCTCTTTGGGAATTGTCTTTTCATTAAATCCAATCCATGGAGTTCACGGTTGGTTACATCATAACTTATCGTTTGATGCATTTGACTGGAGTCTTGTAGGAGTGGAGATCGAAGTGTTATCCATATTCTTGACGGCCATAGGGTTGGGGTTAGCCTGGTGGTTATACCTCAGGAAAGATGCCTTTGGGCAGTTGGTTCGAAAGCCATCTGTCTTGAGAAGCTTATCGACACACTTTTTCTACTTCAATGAACTGTATGCCGGAAGCGTAAATACCATTACCAAAATGGCCGCTTTACTCAATAGTGTTCCTTCAGCCGATGGCATTATCGTGCGTACTACTTTGTGGAGTTCCGTAGTAGTTAGAAGATTTGATAATGGTGTAGTAGATGCCCTGGTGAGGGTTGTAGGGGTGATCAATGTATTACTGGCTCACCTTTTAGCCTTCTTTGATCGCTATTTTGTAGATGGTGTCGTAAAGGGGCTCGTATACCTGACTGGTTTTTCCGGAAAAGTAACCAAGTCCGTACAAGACGGCAAAGTACAAGTATATATCGTTTGGAGTATCCTACTATTGATAGGGTTACTCTGGATAATACTATAGTGATTAAGGTTAATGCTGTAACATGAGATCGGATTATGGTTTATAAACGATAATCAATAAGCAATAAGCAGTGTTTTATTTCATAGACAGCTACAGAGTTAACTTGAAGCACTATATAAGCATTAAGAAACTTGATATAGATAGAAATTAACAAACAAACAAACATAGATCAAATGACAGATTTGTTACTTCCAATTCTGGTGTTTTTGCCAATCGTAATGGCTATAGTGGTATTATTGCTTCCTCGCAGATCCTATGGCATGTACAAGGGCTTGACAATAGGAGCGACGACCGTACAGTTATTGATTTCCTTAATGCTGTTGGGGATATACCATACGGATATTGGAGCAGAAGCCGCAGGGGTGGTCAACGAAGCAAACTTCCAATTAATCACGAAAACGGATTGGATCACGCTTTCATTAGGGGAGTTCGGAAAGCTGAAAGCAGACTTTTTCCTTGGATTGGATGGCGTCAGTTTGCCGATGGTAGTATTGACCGCCATAGTGATGATGATTGGAGCCATCTCCTCTTTCGAAATAAAAGATAAGCAGAGAGGTTTCTATGCCTTGTACTTATTACTGGCAGGAACCATCATGGGATGCTTTGTGGCCTTGGATATGTTCCTGTTCTATCTGTTTTTTGAGTTTATGTTGTTGCCGATGTACTTCCTCATTGGTTTATGGGGTGGGAAGCGCAGCGAATATGCCGCGATCAAGTTTTTTATCTATACACTCTTTGGTTCCATCCTGATCCTTATCGTAATGATTGGGTTATCGGTATCGGTTATGGACCCAGCCGCTACGGCAATAGAGTTAGGCTTAGCGAATGCAGGAGAATTGGTGCCAACTACAGTGGTAGAGCAGGTGCAGCAAATGCTGGCTGCGGGACAGATTTCTTCAGAGTATATTGTTAGAACCTTCAACGTGCTGCGTATGATGGAGGCAGAGAATTATATTCCAGATAGCTTATTGAATATTGATGCTTCTTATATGCTGTTTGGAACGAAAGTGAGGTTTGTGGCTTTTCTGATGGTATTGATTGGCTTTGGAATTAAGTTACCGGTAGTGCCGGTACATACCTGGTTGCCGGATGCCCACGTAGAGGCGCCCACTTCTATCTCCGTTGTTTTGGCGGGTATCCTATTGAAAGTGGGTGGTTATGGTATGCTCCGTATGGCTTATGGCATCTTCCCGGATGGAGGCTATCACTTTGCCTGGTGGATCGGTTTGTTTGGTGTAATCTCTATCATTTATGGGGCTTTTGTCGCTTTGGGTACACACAACTTGAAGCGTTTGATTGCTTACTCTTCAGTTTCCCATATGGGCTTTGTAGCCTTGGGAATTGCTTCTCAAACAGGAGAAGGAGTGACGGGAGCCATCTATCAGATGTTTAGTCACGGTATTATATCCTCTCTACTGTTCTTATTGGCAGGTGTATTATACTATCGTACCAAGAACTTGGAGATCAATGATTATAGCGGTTTATATAAGAAAATGCCAAGGTATACGATTCTGGCAACTATAGGCTTCTTTGCTTCCTTAGGTTTACCAGGGTTCTCCGGGTTTATTGCCGAGGTAATTATTTTCTTGGGAGCCTTTAGTTCTAATGCCGTAAACGGTCTATTGCCTCGCTGGATGCCGATTGTCTCTACCTTAGGGTTGATCCTTAGTGCAGCCTATTATCTATGGGCTTTACAGCGTATGTTCCTGGGCAAGTTTCAGGTAAGGGTAGAAGAGGATGAATCCAAGTTGATTGATCTTTCGACTCGTGAAATGTTGATGATGGTGCCTTTGGCAATTACCACCTTTGTATTTGGGGTATATCCTCAGTTCCTGATCGATATGATGAGTGCATCGGTAGAGGTATTCATCGATTTTACCAATGAGATGGGACCGCTTTATTTAGGAACGCTATTGAAGTAAAAGGTAAAAGGTAAAAGGTAGGGGCGCTCCTTGTGGTCGCCCGGACAAAAGGTAGGGGCTGGACAGTGAACAGTGAAAAAGGTAGGGGCGACTCCAATGCTGTCAACTTAAGCCGAAAGTAAAACATAGAAACTGGTCTTAGGGTCCTCCCTAAGACCTAAAGCGGGTTTGCACTACGCTCTCTACATGCACTATTTCCTTAGGTTGACAGCATCGGGAGCGACTCTACGTGGTCGCCTTTTCCATATAGAGGCCTCATTAAAAGGAGGTATAAAGATGATAATCCTTCATCTATATTAGTAATAAAAATTTTCAACGAATCATCGAATTCACAAGGTATGCTAAAAGAACAGCTGACGGTTATTACGGAGAGTGTGGGAGTATTATTGCCAGAGATAAGTTTATTGGCAATGTTGCTCTTGTTGGTCGTGGCCGATCTTGTTATCGTTAAAAATAAATTAGCCGTACTATCCTTTTTGTTTGTTGTAGGGTTAATAGGAAGTGGGCTAGTTCTTTATAATATGCCCATGGAGGAAGGGCAACACCTGTTCCTGAAAGCGTTGTATGTTGATGGGACGATGCACTTCTATAAGTTTTTATTGTTGCTATCAGGCGTGATTTTATTGGGTTTTCGTTGGTTGGGCAATGATAAAATAGCACAAGCACCTTCTGAGCGAGGTTTGGCACTGTCAGGCGATGGGGAGTTTTTTGTGTTGGTGACAGCAGTATTGTTGGGAGGACATTTTTTATTGATGTCCAACAATCTCTTAATGCTGTTTCTGTCTATAGAGTTGATCTCATTACCTTCTTATTTATTGGTGTTATTCCGTTTTAATAAGCAGGCCGCAGAGGCAGGAACGAAATATTTGCTGTACGGAGCAGTAGCTTCAGGGATTACGATTTATGGAATCTCCTGGCTATACGGTTTGTCTGGTGGAAATATTCACTTTGAAGGACTTGCCGCAGGGATGATGGAGGCTGATGGAATGTATTATATGGGGTTATTCTTCTTGTTGGGAGGAATCTTGTTTAAGCTTTCTGCGGTACCTTTTCATATCTGGGCACCGGATGTTTATCAGGGAGGACCAACCTCTGTGGTAGCTTTTGTCTCAGTAGTGCCTAAGGTGGTGACATTGGCTGTATTGGCGCGTATGTTGGAGATGAGTCGACTGTTGACTTATGAAGGAGTACAAGAAACCATATTGGGTATTGCCCTATTGAGTATTCTTTGGGGAACATTGTCTGCCGTATGGCAGAAATCATCCAAGCGAATGATGGCCTATTCGACCATTGCACATATTGGTTTTATGTTGATTGTGACGACCATCAACGGAGATCTGGCATGGCAGGCATTACGTTTTTATATGGCTATTTATATGTTGGGAAGTTTTGCAGCCTTCTTCTTTATTGATTTGGTAGAGGAAGCCCGTGGAACAGATCATTTTAAAAGCTTTGAAGGAGTAGGGCGCAATATTACTTATATAGGAGCGCTGATGGTGATGGTGATGGTATCCTTGACAGGTTTACCACCTACGGCAGGGTTTACAGCAAAGTTTTTTGTCTTTTCATCCCTTTGGCAAGATTATCAAGTGGACAGTAGTCCTCTAAAAGTAGCTTTGTTATTAGTGGGGTTACTTAGTACGGCTATAGCCCTGTATTTTTATATCAAGATACCTTACCATATGTACTTCCGTAAGGGGGAGGTAGAGGCTACAACTATCCAATGGTCTTTGGGACGTAAGCTTTTCTTTGCGCTCCTTTCTTTACCACTATTGCTGATCTTCTTTATCCCGTCTTTGTTGGTCTTTTAAGGATGAAGGATGAAGGATGAAGGATGAAGGATGAAGGATGAAGGATGAAGGATGAAGGATAAATATCCTTTCTAGGAGTCTAGATTCCTTCCTCCTTCATCCTTTTCCATATAGTACCTATCCGAAACTTTAGAGGTTAATCATTATAGTAGTTGAGATTGAATCTGTAGCATGATACATGGTTATCGTTTATAAACAATAAGCGATAACCGATAAACCACACGTTATTTCGTAGAAAGCGACATGACTAACCTAAAAGTCGATAGTAGCGTCGTGACATTATCAAAATAATGGAGATGTTGAAAAAGGAGCAGTTGATTATTTTCGTGAAAAATCCTATAAAAGGTAAAGTAAAGACTCGATTAGGAGCAACCATAGGAAATGCTAAAGCCGTAGAGGTCTATCGAAAATTATTGGCCTATACCCATAAGGTAACACATGCTTTACAGCTCACCAAAAAGGTCTATTATGGGGACTTTGTTAATCCAGATGATTTATGGGATACCGAGGGGTATGAAAAGCACTTACAAGCTGAGGGAGATCTAGGACAGCGAATGGCATCAGCTTTTCAGGATTGCTTTCGCTCAGGAGCGGAGAAAGTGGTGATCATTGGGAGTGACTTACCCGAATTAACGACTACCATATTAGAAGAAGCTTTTGACGCATTGGAGCAGCAAGAGGTAGTCATTGGCCCAGCTACTGATGGAGGGTACTATCTGTTAGGAATGAGGCAATACGACCCTATACTGTTTGAGGATATCGTATGGAGTACAGATACTGTCTTTTCAACAACCATTCAAAAACTAGAAAAAACACAACGTTCTTATACTTTATTGCCCGTATGTTCTGATTTGGATAGGGAGGAGGATTTGAGGCGTTTTCCGGAGTTTCAATAGAGAAATACTGTTGAATCGTTGAACCGTTGAATTGAGCTTCGCTCGTTGATTCGAGTTGATATGTTGTCTGATTTTTGCTATATCTAATAACAGTTCAACTCGAATCAACGATTCAATACGCCATGTAATGGAGCGAAGCTCAATTCAACGATTCAACAAAGCTGATGGCTTCCTGCTTTCCATACCCACCAAGGACAACGAATATTTGGACCTATCCGCCGATTTTACATAGAAATACTGTTTTTTTCTCCAATAATGTTAAATTACTTTAAGGATTCTCTTTTTTCCTCCTTCAATTGTTCCCTTATTAAGCCAAATACTATATAATGGTCCTTTATAGGAAAAGTACTAAAAACGATGTAAGGAGAAAGTGACGAGTACTCCCTATTGATTGTCCTTGGGGAGTGATCTTCCGTGGATTCGTTCTTTATTTAAATTAACTCATTATTGAAAAAATGAATTATAAGTACCTCTTGGGGGTGTGTATAGCCCTATCCTTATTGTTAACTTCTTATCAGGCTGCAGACAGTATTCAGTGGACTTCCTTTGACAAAGCCATGGAGCAGGCGCAAGCAGAAGATAAAATTGTCTTTGTAGATGTCTATACCGACTGGTGCTATTGGTGCAAGGTGATGGATAAAAACACATTTACAGATACAGAGGTTATAGAGTATATGAATAAGTATTGTGTTTCGGTCAAGTTGAATGCAGAAGCGGAGGAAACGCTAAACTTTAGAGGAGAGGAATATTCTAATCGTGCTTTTGTGAGATCTATAGGGGTGAGGGGGTATCCTTCATTGTTGATTATTTCTCCTGACGGAAAACAGTTGGAAGTCAAGGCAGGGGCACATTCGGCAGAGGAATTGCTAAGCTTATTGCAGAAATACAATAAAAAATACCATTAACAAAAATGCGGAGTGATATTGGGAGACCACTTACTCCATATCATCCATCAAAATAAACATCAGACTATGTCAAAAAGAAAACTCATTTTCGTACCAGCTGTCTTGGTCGTTATATTTGGTTTTATAGGCCTTCAGGATAACATCCTGAATTCCGGTATGAATGCAGATAAGCAGTCTGTGATCAAGGAGCTGCTATATATTACCCTTAGACAAGCACATTTCAATAATATCAATGTAGATGATAAGTTCTCGGAGCAGGCTTTTGATGCTTACATCGAGCGCATGGATCCAAATAAGCGTTATTTTCTGAAAGAAGATATTGAGTTGCTTTCCCAGTACAAGAGAAGTATTGACGATGACCTGAAAGGAGCAAGAAGTCCTCTGTTTGAGGAGTCTCAGCGTATCCTTAAGCAACGTCATGAAGAGGCAGAGCAATATATGGAAGAGGTCGTAAAAGAATCGATGAATTTTTCCAAGGAAGAGCAAGTAGAATTAGATGCTGATAAGATTGATTTTGCAGCTTCCAAAAAAGAATTGAAAGACCGCTGGAGACAGCAAGTAAAGTATGCAACGCTTGTTAGAGTCAACGACAAGATGACAGGGCAGGAGAAGAAGAAAGAGGATGCAAAGAAAAATAAGGAAGAGTTTACCCCTAAGACTTTTGAAGAGATCGAGGTAGAGGCACGAGAAAAAGTAGAGGAGAGCTATAGCAATATGTTTAGCGTATTTGAGAAAATGGATGATGTAGACCGTTTCTCTACGTATGTAAACGCTATTGTGAGTATCTATGGACCACACACAGAATTCTTCCCTCCAGAAAGCAAGGAGAAGTTTGATGAGGAAATGGCAGGTAAGTTTGAAGGAATTGGTGCTCGCTTGCAACAGTCTGGAGACGAAATTAAAGTAGTGCAAATCATTCCGGGAAGTGCTTCATGGAAACAAGGAGAGCTGAAAGAAGGAGATGTTATTCTTAAAGTGGCACAAGGTACAGACGAGCCTGTATCGGTAGAAAGCATGTCGTTGAAAAATGCCGTAAAGCTGATCAAAGGTCCTAAAGGAACAGAAGTACGTCTAAGTGTTCGTAAGCCTGATGGACGTTTGGAAGTAGTGCCAATTATCCGTGATGTCGTAATCATCAAGGAGTCTTATTCTAAATCAGCAGTGATCAAGGATCAGGCAACAGGCAAAAAGTGGGGAGTGATCAACTTGCCAAGTTTCTACGCTGACTTCAATGACCGTAAAGGAAGATCATCCGGAGAGGATGTAGAGCAAGAAATCCTGAAACTGAAAGGACAGAATGTGGATGGAATCATTCTTGACCTAAGAAATAATGGCGGTGGATCTCTAGGAGATGCCGTGAAAATGTCTGGTTTGTTTATCGATAAAGGTCCTATCGTACAGGTACGTGACCGTATGAACTCATCCAGAGTACACGAAGATTTCGCCAAGGGAGCGGTATATGATGGCCCATTGGTGGTGATGGTGAATAAGTTCAGTGCTTCTGCTTCAGAGATCTTGGCAGCCGCTTTACAAGATTATGACCGTGCCGTAATCGTAGGGTCAAATACTTTCGGAAAAGGAACGGTACAACGTTTCATTGATTTGGATCGTTTAGTGAACTCAAGAAAGCAAGAATTTAAGCCTCTTGGAGCAATTAAGCTAACGGTTCAGAAGTTCTATAGAGTAGACGGTGGAGCCACACAGGTAAACGGTGTAAAACCGGATATCCTATTGCCAGATACCTATGCTTACCTTGACGTAGGGGAGAAAGATCTACCAAACGTTATGCCGTGGGATAGAATTGAGCAAGCTAACTATATGGAATGGAACCGTAACGTAGACTTGAAGAAATTGAGAAGCAGCAGTGAGCAGCGTGTTAAAAGCAACCAAGTCTTTCAGATGATTGAGCAAAATGCTTTGCGCATGAAGGAAAACAGCGATATGACCTTGCAATCCTTGAACTATGATAAGTTTGCTTCCAGACAGCAAATGCTGAAAGAGGAGTCGGATAAGTTCAGCAAGCTAGAGAAAGAACACGAAGGACTGGATATCGCCGTAATGCCAAGCCACGTAGCAACCGACGAGCCAGATTCTGTGATCGTTCGTACCGCCAACACCTGGAAAGAGCAGTTGGTGAAGGATGTATACATCAAAGAAGCAACCGATGTGTTGAATGATTGGGTAGAGAGTAGCATTACGAAGAAGTAATTAGCTTTTTTGTTTAATACAGTAGAAAGCCTACTGAGACTGACAGGGTCTTGGTAGGCTTTTTTGTTGAGGCCGCTTACGCGGCTGGTTGAGTGGGCTTCGCCCGTTGAGTAGAGCTTCGCTCTGTTGAGTAATTGTAGAAACTGGTCAGACACTGGTCTTAGGGTCCTCCCTAAGACCCAAAGGCGCTTTCGCCGAGCGTCCACGCTCGGGTGGTAAGAATGAGAAATAGAGGTTAGTGGTAGATTGAATGAACAATCGCCATGATAGCCAGAGATTACATAAATCCGCTTTCCGTACACCTATATCTTTTCCCCCTTCCATAAACATAACTTTCTCCCGATTGGTTAATATTGCATCTGAGTAATATTGTCGAATACATTGATGAACAAACCGACCAGTCATGTTGAAAATCGCCTACGCCCCCCTTTACACACACCCTCTACCGGACGGACACCGCTTCCCTATGATCAAGTACGAACTACTGATTGAGCAATTACTGTATGAAGGAACGATTACCCAAGAAAACATTTTTGAGCCGGAGGAGGTGAAGGAGCAATATATCCTGGATACCCACGATGCAGACTATTGGGATAGGCTGAATGGGCTAGCCTTGGAGCGACACGAGGTGAGGAGAATAGGTTTTCCCTTATCGGATTTGTTGGTGAAGAGGGAGCGAGTGATTAATCAAGGGACGATTATGTGTGCAGAGTATGCCTTGCAGTATGGGGTTTCGTTGAATATTGCAGGGGGAACACATCATGCATTTTCAGATTGCGGAGAGGGCTTTTGTTTATTGAATGATATTGCGATGGCTGCTAATTATCTACTAAAATATAAAGGCTTCAAGCAAATATTGGTGATCGATTTGGATGTACATCAAGGCAATGGTACGGCTAGTATTTTTGAGGGCAATGATCAAGTGTTTACGTTTAGTATGCATGGGGCTCATAATTTTCCTTTAAGGAAAGAAACATCTGATCTTGATATTGGATTGCCCGACGGCACGACTGATGAAGAGTATCTCAAAACGCTTCGTTTTCATTTACCGATGTTACTGGATAAGGTACAGCCTGATTTTGTGTTCTATCAATCTGGTGTTGACGTGCTGGAAACTGATAAG
Organism: Algivirga pacifica; assembly: GCF_039543525.1. Classification (NCBI taxonomy): domain Bacteria; kingdom Pseudomonadati; phylum Bacteroidota; class Cytophagia; order Cytophagales; family Flammeovirgaceae; genus Algivirga; species Algivirga pacifica. The sequence continues at coordinate 80,252 of NZ_BAABJX010000020.1, read as the reverse complement.
CTAGGACGATTATCCATGAGTATGCAAGGCTGTAAAGAGCGGGACCAAATTGTGTTTGAACACTGTAAGGAGAGAGATCTTCCGGTGTGTGTCAGTATGGGAGGAGGGTATTCCGAAAGAGTTGCCCGAGTGGTAGAAGCCCATGCTAACACATTTCGATTGGCTGAGCGGATTTTTATAGAATAAGTTTTTGTTCATGATGTTTAGTTGAGCTTTGCTCGTTCATAATGTTTAGTTGAATTCATTTTATAGTATTTTGAATTCTTACCTTTAGTAGAGTAGTCCCTTAAAATGCAACTCACGAAACCTTCTAAATAAAACAACTAAACACCATGAACGAGCGAAGCTCAACTAAACATCATGAACAAGCGTAATAACGCTCAATTTCCTCGACGACTTCTTCTGCGCTATCGACCATCTTCACCAATGTCAGGTCAATAGGATTGATATAATTATGTTCCTTCAGTAGTTGCTCCTCCATCCAGGCCAATAGGCCTTTCCAGAAGTCTGTACCCACCAAAAAAACAGGAAAGCGTTCCTTCTTCATGGTCATTACCAAAACATAGATCTCAAAGAGTTCATCCAAAGTACCTACTCCTCCCGGCATGACAATAATACTTTTGGAGTATTTTATGAACATCATCTTACGGATATGGATATACTCAAAGTATAGCAGCTTTCCCTCATCAATATAGTCATTGGCAGGTTGGGGGAAAGGTAAATTAACCTTAAGGCCTACGGAATGGGTTTGAGCCATTTGAGCTCCTACATTGGCTGCTTCCATGGCACCACCGCCTCCTCCGGAAAGGATACCATACCCTGCCTTGCCTATTTGGTAAGCAATGTCTTTTGAGAGGTTGTAGTAGTGACTGTCTTTTTCTGTTCCTCCTGAACCAAAAATAGTAACACAAGGGCCTAAAGGTTCTAATGTTTTCATGCCCTCGTGTAGCTCTTTTGTCGCTTGTTCGCTGGTCATGCGCTGGTCTTCTGAGGAAAAGTGTTTGACGTCTGGGTGATCGTATGGAGAGTTGCTCATGAGTAATACGTTGTTGGTCTAGTTTTTTGAAGGGAAAAGATATTGACTTTTTTGACCTATTAAAAGTTTGAAAGGGAAATACCTATTGTGTCGGCGAATGTTGAGATTAGCTTTTAAAGGATAAAGGATAAAGGATAAAGGATAAAGGATAAAGGATAAAGGATAAAGGATAAAGGATAAAGGATAAAGGATAAAGGATAAAGGATAAAGGATAAAGGATAAAGGATAAAGGATAAAGGAAGGGCGCTCCTTGTGGTCGCCCCGACGTAAGGAAGAAGGATAAACCGTGTTTCAAGATACAGTTACTTGTGGAGGCCATGCAATGTTTATCGCTTACCGTTTAAAAAAGATTGAAAAAATACCCATAGGATATTGTATGTCGTTTAGGGGTAAAATAATTTTGCTCACTGCTCACTGCTCACTGCTCACTGCTCACTGCTCACTGCTCACTGCTCACTGCTCACTGCTCACTGCTCACTGCTCACTGAAACATAAAAGTCTCCAAGATTTTTTGAGCTTTCCTTAGATGAATAAACCCTTCCTTAACACTCCTTCAGAATCGTTGATTCTTGTTAATGAAAATCGAAAACCAATCCTTTTCGGAATTTGTCTTATAGTTGAACATGACAAACAAAAAATAGCACAAAGTAAAGAGCTCGTCTCTTTTCACTTTAATAAGCAAAGCAAACAAATAGAGGTTTAGGACTTAGGTAAACTTCAAAAAGATAATATTCATAGCAAACAGATTTTGAAATAGTTTTTGGGTATAATAATAAGTGGATGATGTGGAACTCCCTTACAGCAATGCGGTAAGGGAGTTTTTTATCTTATTAGTATTGATGACTTATTATTTTGACTCCTTACTGATGAAATGCCTTATCTCAAGATCTTTTTGAGGTGTCTTTAGGTGAATAACTCTTTCTTTAACATTCCTTCAAAATCGTTGATTCTTGTTAATGAAAATCGAAAACCAATCCTTTTCATATTTTGTCTTATAGTTGAACTTGACAAACAAAAGATAAGACAAAACGAAGAAAGAAGAGCTCGTCTCTTTTCACTTTAATAGACATAAATTAAGAATTGAAAGTATAGGTTTTAGGGAACCAAACAAACTTCAAAAGGTATTAAAGACAACTGATTTTTCGAATTAGTTTTTGGGTATAATTATAATAAGTGGATGATGTGAAACTCCCTCGTAGCATTGCAACGAGGGAGTTTTTTTATTGGTTTTTCTTTAAAAAAGAAAGTGTGCTCTTACCGTGATTATTATTTAACAAGACGAACAGTCTTTTTGAGTCCAATACCCTTTGCTTCTGCCAGGTAAACTCCTGCAGGAAGTGTAGCGGTTTCGATCTCTAATGATTGTGTTCCTTTTTTAACCTCAAAAGATTTGTAATACACTTGTTTTCCCTGAAGATTAAATAGACTCACTTCTACACGTCCATCCTGTGGTGCGTCCATTCGCAGGTAAGTTAACTCACCAATTGGATTAGGGTAGAACGCCAAAGAATTACGCCTTGCTGTTACTATACGTGCTGAGCCGCCACTTTGATAAGTCACGAACAGTTCAGCGGCATTGCTGCTAGAACCATTGTAAGATTCTGCCACTCTACGTCCATTTCCTTGGATAATAAAGGCCATATCATAACCACTGTTCCATCCAGATCTGTTCACAATTTCCTGAACAACACTTTTTAGATCAGGCGTTCGTTGCGCACTACCTCTTTGACCTACGGAGTTCCAGGAAGCTGGAGACCAGTTGACGGAAGCAGACGTTTTGCTTCTGGAAGAGATATTGCTTGAACTGCTGCTATATCCAGCGGCATCATTCGTGTCTTCTCCGTAGATTGTTAGGGAACCGCTATCGTTCTTGGTTTCATCACAGGTAAACTGAATATAGGCATTGGTCACAATAGCCCCTTGAGGAATCGAAAGGTTCGTAAAACGAATGCCGACTTTCTGGTTGCCTGCAGTTTGATAAGAGTCATATACTAATTCCAGATCGGAGCTGGTAAGGTACATCGTACCATTTTCAGCTTCTTCAGCATCGTCATTCCCTGTGACTACTTTCTTGTTAATTGTAGTGGTGGTACTGATGGCTTGAAAATTAGCAGTAATGACCTTATTGGTATTCATCGTGATGGTTACAGGATTTTGAGAGCCACTGATATCACCACTCCATCCTGCAAAAGCATACCCACTATTTGGTGTTGCAGTTAAAGTAACATTGCTACCTTCCGTATAAGAAGATTGATTTGGTGTCTTGCTAACGTTGCCATTTGTGGCATTGATGGAGAGTGTATATTCTTCTGGAGCTGGAGGAGGTGTAGTACCTGTGCCCCCCGTAGTGTAGGTAACCACCAATAATGGTGCACTGCCTGCAACGCCGTCATATGACTCTGCTGTTCTTGCTCCATTGCCTTGAATAATAAAGACGGCATCGTTGCCAGAAGACCAGCCATTTCTATCCACCACTTCTTGCAATAAAGCTTTTAGTTCGGGCGTTCGTTGTGCTGTGCCAGCTTGCCCTACGCTATTCCAAGCGGCAGGACTCCAGTTAGCAGATGCAGAGGTTTTGTTTCTAGAAGAAACATTGAAGTTGCTTGTGCCAAAAGCGGCAGCATCGTTTGTGTCTTCCGCATAAATACTTAAAGTCCCATTGCTTCCGCCTGTCTCATCACAAGTGAACTGAATATAAGCCTGATCGATGGTAGCTCCTTGAGGTATAGATAAGTTGGTGAAACGAAGCCCAATCGTTTGGTTGTTCTGGGAGTTATGAGCGTCATAGACTAATTCTATGTCCGAGCTATTCATATACATAGCACCAGACTCACCTTCTTCTACGTCATCATTCCCATTATTCACTCTCACATTAATAGTTTGTTGTACAGTACCTACATTGATATTGATCGCTTCTGAAGTGGTAGTGTTGCCATCGTTATCAGTAGCCTTAGCCGTAAGCGTATATACTCCCTCACTAGGTAGTGTATAGCTTCTGGAGTAAGGGTTTGAGGTATCTGTTCCGACCAATGTATTGTTTACGTAGAACTCCACTTTACTGATAGAGCCGTCGCTATCAGAAGCATTGGCTGATAGGGTGATACTTTGTGGTGAAGCGTAGTAAGTATCATCAGCAGGGGAGGTCATACTTATAGTAGGAGCACTTACATTTTGGTTTTCAATCGTTACGACCGATCCATTGGAAGGATTCCAAATATCCAAGTTAGCAGGAGCAGCAAAGATATTTTGATCATTTACGGTACCTACTTGAGTGGCGTTATCAGTACGAATGGTGCGTAATTCTATGCGTGATTCATCTACGAAAATCCATTTTACCTGATTGAACATCCCACTATTTCTCGTCCAGTTTTTATTATCGTTGTTAGAGCGTAATGGAGCGCCCCAACAGCCTTCTCCTGCGTAAATAGTTCCTCCCTGGTCGTCACGAATAAAGCCTTCATCACTTCCACTTCCAGTGGACGGACGAACTGGCCAAGTGGTTTTCACGGTATGGGCATCACATTCGATGACTAACTTTACTTGGTGCTGATAGAACAGGTTGGCCCAACTGCTATACTGGGTATTCCCTTCTGACTTGCTCCCTACGTGTGGTCGCATTGGTTTATGATACTGAGCAGTCTTCCAAGTAACATTACTGCTCGATGAAAGGTCATTGGACAACCAAGTGGTTTGGTTACCGCTGATAGACATTTCTGTATTTAGGGTATATGTCCTGATTAAGCTGCCGCCAAAGGTAATGGCATAATAAGCATCAGTAGAAGGGGTGTCAAACAGATTATAGATCATACCATTGGAGCTTTCGTGGTTTCCTCTTGCTGCAATGATAGGGATCATACGCCCATCGGTTCCTGTAGTTAATTGCCAATCGTCAAACCAGTTTTGCCATTGGCTATTGCTGCCATTGTCCGTCATATCACCTCCAAATAACACAGCATGTGGACGAAGTTTGGCAACGATACGGTTGGCGTTTTGTCTTGGTGTACGGTTATTTCTAGAGTCTCCCCCTGCAATAAAAGACAACCTTTGATCAGGTGTAGATGGAGCAGTTTTAAACCAAAAACGTTGGCTGCTCCCTTCACTGTCCCTGATCACAAAGTAGTAAGCAGTGTTAGGGATAAGTCCTGTCAAACGAGCAAAATGATTATTCATGCCTGCGTAAGAAGCTGTTCTACTCGGAGTTTTGCTGTTGGTGTAAGCAGCATAGTTGGTGCCCTGGTCTGTTGTGCCGTAATAGACCACTGGATTACTTCCTGAGATTTGGTTCCAGCCTATGGTGATGGTTGTTGCCGGGTTATCTCTTAAGACAAGGCGGTACTTGTCCGTGTTGGCAGTACCTATGCTTGTACCTAGCAAGCATAGGGAAGTCAGGACAATTAAAGTCCTGATAATAGAAGTAAACATACGTTACAGTGAAATTAAAAGTAAATAAAGGTTTTCAATAGAGTATTGTAGAATGCCTGAGGTTCCTCAAAAAATGGGACATCCTATAAGTCTCTTTCTATTGCGAAATAGCACATCAAAGATGACCTGATCATTGTCTCAAAATGACGTTATAATGCTGATTTACTTTTATTCTCGGCTTAACAAAGTGCCCCCATTTTTGCAGAGTTCACGGATGTAACATAATGCTCTTTGTTTCTTATTCATCCATTGACTTTCAGTTGATGTATTGCAAGTAATTTGCCGGCTATTGAATTGATGTTTTCTTTTAAATAACCATAACAATGAACCGCAAAGAGCTTACAGTATCTTGGTTAACAATTTCAGCCTCCTTGTTATTTATAGGGAGAGGGATACAACATATTTTTTGGGATGCTCCCTTTCGTACTTTTTTTTGGGACGAAGCATTACTGAAACCGGTGGTAGAAGGACTATTTCGAGTAAATTGGCATTACTATGTGACTAGCCCGGTGATGGATTCCTGGATTAATGGAATGGTTACAGGGACAGGAGTACTTTATATCATGGCGGCTATCGCTGTTTTCTTTTTGAAAGCAGATCAGCCCTATAAGTATGTAGCCAAAGGTATTGTACTTTTTAGTGGGGTAGGACTTTTTATTCTTGCGGTACTTTATTCCAAGGAAAAGTTTTTTCAACTAGGGCAATTGCTGGAATATTCCGCACAAGTGGGAACACCTTTCCTCTTACTATATATGACACAGAAGGAGCGTAAGTTTCCAGTATTGGTAGCAAAAGGATTAGTAGCCCTTACGTTTGTTTGCCATGGGCTTTATGCAGTAGGATTTTATCCTTTGCCAGGAAGCTTTGTGGACATGACCATTCAGACGTTGCATGTAACGGAGGGGCAAGCAAAGGTATTTTTACATATTGCCGGGGTATTGGATTTTGTCGTGGCTATAGGAATTTTTGTACCTCGGGTTGCTCAAACAATGTTGCTTTATATGGCCTTTTGGGGAGGAGTGACATCTCTGGCAAGAATCACCGGACATTTTCAAGAAGCTTTTCTATTCGATACGATTTCTTACTGGTGTCCACAGATGCTGTTGAGGGTACCTCATGCTCTATTACCTTTGACCCTTTATTGGCATTTAAAACAAAGTGTTGATATCAAAACAGGGAAAGTAGAAATGGCTTGATCAATTACAGAAAGGAAAGTCGTTGTAGGATTACCTAAAGATGAATGCTTCCTTCCTTAACACTCCTTTAAAATCATTGATTCTTGTTCGCAAAATCCGAAAACCAATTGTTTTCGGATTTTGTCTTATAGTTGAACTTGACAAACAAAAGATAAAACAAAACAAAGAAAGAAGAGCTTGTCTCTTTTCACTTTAATAGACATAAATCAAGGATTGAAAGAGTAGGTTTTAGGTAACCAAGCAAACTTCAAAAAGAGATTAAAGACAACTGATATTTCGAATTAGTTTTTGGGTATAATTAAATAAGTGGATGATGTTGAACTCCTTTACGGCAATGCGGTAAAGGAGTTTTTTATAAGCTACAGTTTATCGATGACCTCTTTGCTAAGGCCGGTCAAGAGCATAATGGTCTCTAGAGGTATACCTTCTGCCTTAGCTTTTTTAGCAATTTCTATTTCTCTTGCTTTTTTACCTTCCTCACGACCTTCCTCACGACCTTCCTCTTTAGCTGTATCCAAGCTATTTTTTAAGTCATTATACCGTTTCAAACTTTCTTCGTACATAGTATATTCCTCTTTACTTAGGTTAGCAATCTGGGCTTCTTTCAAAAATTTCTTGAACTGTCTTTCTACTAAACCAACAGGCATTTCTTGTAGTTGGTTTAGATTTTTGAAGAGGTACAGCCACTTTTCGAAATGGTTGGAACATTCATGCCATTCCTTTCCAAATTTAGGCATTTCCAAGTAAATGAAGGTCAATTTATCGTACATGATTTTGCCTTTTCTGAGGTCATACAATTTTCCTTCACTGATAATATCCCTATCTAAGGGGTCAGACTGAGGGAGTCTGAAATCGAGAATAGCAATGGAATAGATGGCTTTCAATTCGTAGTTCCAGTCTCCTTTTTTAGCTTGTTCTTGTATGGGAAAGGTCGAATAGTAAACCATTCGATCCTTGAAGTGATCTTGCTTTGCTTTTTGGATTTCCACTATAAAGCGTTCTCCCCTTTGATTTTCACAATAGATATCATAAACAGAGGTACGGCTTTCTTTATTCTTTCCTTTTTGTTCTTTGTTTAAATAGGTGATGTCTGTGATGAGTCCTTCCTCTTCCCGTAGTAGTGCGTTAAGGAAATCAATAAGTAAATCTTTATTCCTCTCTGTCCCAAAAAGCAGTTTAAAACCGTAGTCGGTGAAAGGGTTAATATAGCGTGGTGAAGATTTCGTTTTCATGGTTATAAGAGGTTGTTGAGTAACCAATTAAGGGAGGAAGAAGGTAATCATATGGACTTGGGGTTAATAAGCCATAATCGTTTGTTGGACAAGAATTACGCTTTACCTATTTTGAAGCAAAATAATTCAATTGAAACTAGAATAAGTTAAAAATGGGAAAGCAGCAGATAAACCCTTTTCATTTGGCATTTAAGGTAAAAGACCTTGAGTCGACCAGAGCTTTTTATATTGATATTTTGGGGTGTCAGGAGGGACGATCTACGGATACATGGGTCGACTTTGACTTTTTTGGACACCAATTATCGGCTCATATTAGTGCGTATATCCCTGACTTAGATTATTGTGGAGTAGTGGCAGGAATTAAAGTGCCTATACCTCATTTCGGATGTATACTTTCTATGGAGGAGTTTGAAACCATACAAAAGCAATTGGAGAAGCATGACATTCCTTTTGTAGTGGCTCCTTATATAAGATATGAAGGAGAGCCGGGAGAGCAGCGTACCATGTTTGTCTTGGATTATAGTGGTAACCCTATAGAGTTCAAGGCTTTTAAGAACATGGAAGAGGTGTTTGCTAGCTAATCTGATATTTAAACCAATAAAACTATTTCAATAATTTTTTTAATAACCTGAATTTATGAGAATACTATTTTTCATCTTTTTTATAGGAACTACCTCTCTTCTAAGTGCACAACAGCATTCTTTTCTTGGGCAATATTTTGATTTAGCTGGACAACCTTTGAGGGGAGATTTTGACGATGCGGTTTATATGCCTGAGCGTATGGCTACACTTACTTATGACTTAAGTAAAAACTACTCATTGGGGAATGTTTATTATGCGAATGGTACTGCTCGAAGTGTGGCAATCAAACCTGTTCAGGATGGGCGAAAAGTCATGGTCAAAGGGAAGAATAGGGCAAGAAGCGTAAGTCCTGATAAAATTCAAAGCTTCTCTGTAGGTCTTGATTCTTTTGTGGTGATGCGTAACTTTTATTTTCACTCTGCAGTAACCGAGAATGTAGGCCAGCAAGAAAGTAGAATATTTGAGGTGGTCAATAATATTGAAGATCTAGATCTTTTGAGGTATATGTTTTCAGGAATAAGACAAGATTACTCCTCTTATTATCTATATAAAAAAGGAGGAATGCTTCAGCTTTTGAGTAAAGATATAGTACAGAGGAAAAGTGAAATCAATGCATTAATTAATGGAGGAATTGAAAGGTATATTCCTAGTAAATATGGTTCAAAGTCCAAGGATATGGATACTTCAAAGTGGTTTAATTTCGTGCGTTACAAGAAGATTTTTGACAATCAATCCAAAATCTTTTTTAATCAATATGGTTATGAAGTGAAGGGTAAAGAGAAAGCTTCACACTATGGTATTATTGATCGATTCGTGAGAAATAGCTATAAAATATCATATTACTCTTTGAGCGGGGATAAAATAAAGACGATTACTTATAAGGATTTATTTCCTCATCAGGTAGGAGGAAAGACAGTCTGGTATAATCAGGAAGGAAAGCTTAGGAAGAGTGTAATGACTACGCAAAATGGAAGTGAATTGCGTCAAAAATATATGATTTATGATAGTGAAGAGGAGCCGATAGAAGTCTTTAACTATACTTGTCAAGTAAAAAAAGGTGATGATGGGATCAATCCATTAGAAAATACACTGGTTAATCAGGTAGCTAAAGGAATCAATTATTATAAGAGTAGAAGCGAAGTACACTTTGTCAATAACCCCTCAAGGCAGGATGTTTATTATGATAGTATTAGAGAACACAAGGTGTTCTATAGTTACCAAAATCAGCAGAAAGGGATTTTTGAAACAACAAAGCTTCAAGAGGTTTACTATTTGAATGAATCGGAGGAAAAAACGTATATGTATATTGATGGGTATCGTCCCAAAATAAGCATGGAGGCCTTATCTGATTTCCTTTCTCAAAGTTTAGCAATTTCCATTACAAATCCTGAGCTAGTTCAGGGGTTTATTTTACTGAAGGTTAATATTCAAAGAGACGGAACAAAGAAGGTCGAATTACTCAAAGGATTAGAACGAAATATAGATTATGTGTTGACGGGTAGCGCGATGCAATACCTTTCTATATTGCCAGACATGACCGTAAAGCGTCAGAAAGAAAAGGTTAATTTTGAGTTTATTCTTCCTATCTATTTAGAGACCAAAGGGTATACGGAACGCGTTTATAAACCTAACTCGAATTGGTATCAGATGATGTATATGCAAAACAGAACACTTCCTCCAACATTCGTGAGATAATAATGGCATGACTATGTAATATTTCACAGCTACTACTATGGGAGGTTAAGAATAGGGTTGAATCCCTTAACACTCCTTCAAAATCATTGATTCTTGTTCGCAAAATCCGAAAACCAATCGTTTTCGGATTTTGTCTTATAGTTGAACTTGACAAACAAAAGATAAGACAAAACAAAGAAGAAAGAGCGAGTCTCTTTTCACTTTAATAAACAGACAAACAAACCTCGAATAGGTTTTTGAACTAGGCTAACAAATAGTATTGCAAAAAGAAAGCAGCAAATGAACAAATAGTTTTTGGGTATAATTAATTTAAGTGGATGATGTGGAACTCCCTTACGGCGATGCGGTAAGGGAGTTTTTTTATCTCGGAAAAATTATAATTGTATTTTGTACATTTCGTAGGATAATGATATTTTACATTCAAAAGATGAAAATTTTTTTTCAACCTATTTCACTAACGAAATGCAAACTGACCATATTAAGGCTTACCAACCGAAAAACAAGATTCGTATTGTGACAGCAGCGTCCCTCTTTGACGGGCACGATGCGGCAATTAATATCATGCGTAGAATTATTCAGGCTTCAGGCGCTGAAGTAATTCATTTGGGACATAACCGTCCCGTAAAAGAGATTGTAGAATGTGCCATTCAGGAAGATGTGCAAGCCATTGCGATCACTTCTTATCAGGGAGGGCATATAGAGTTCTTTAAGTATATCTATGATATGCTAAGGGAAAAGGGCTGTAGCCATATCAAAATCTTTGGAGGTGGTGGTGGAACCATTCTGCCTTCTGAAATCGAAGAATTGCATGCTTATGGTATCGATGGAATTTATTCTCCAGATGATGGCAGGCAGATGGGCTTGCAGGGAATGATCAATGATATGCTACAGAAGTGTGACTTCCCTACAGGGGCTTCTGTGAATGGAGCCATGAATCATCTGCAGGAAAAGGATATGAAGTCCATTGGCCAACTGATTTCTGCCGTAGAAAATTATCCGGAAACGATTACCGAATCCATGGATAAAGTTCATACCATGGCCGCTGAGGCAAAGGTGCCCGTATTGGGAATTACAGGAACAGGAGGGGCTGGTAAATCCAGCTTGGTAGATGAGTTTATTCGTCGATTCCTGAATGATTTCGAGGATAAACGTCTGGCCATTGTATCCGTAGATCCATCCAAAAGAAAAACAGGAGGAGCATTATTGGGAGATCGTATTCGAATGAATGCCATTTCCAATGAGCGGGTATATATGCGGTCTTTAGCAACGAGACAATCCAATCTGGCATTATCCAAACATGTGAAGGAAACCGTTGATATTCTGAAAGCGGCACAATTTGATTTGGTGATTTTGGAGACTTCGGGTATTGGACAATCCGATACGGAAATTGTTGACCATTCGGATCTGTCATTGTATGTGATGACCCCAGAATATGGAGCGGCATCTCAGCTGGAGAAAATTGATATGCTGGATTATGCAGACCTGATCGCTGTCAATAAGTTTGATAAAAGAGGTGCTCAGGATGCTTTGAGGGATGTCAAAAAGCAGTACCAAAGAAACCAACAGTTGTGGTCTTCGGATCTGGAAGAAATGCCAGTCTATGGAACCATTGCCTCCCAGTTCAATGATCCGGGAATGAATAATCTTTACAAGGCGATTATTGAGGCAGTAGGTGAGAAGTTTCCGGGCGAATGGACTTCTCATATGGAGAAGACTACGGTTGAATCAGAGAAGGTGTATATTATTCCTCCGGCTCGTACCCGTTACCTATCAGAGATCAGTGAGACGATTAGAAACTATGATCAATGGGTAGAGGAGCAAGCAAAGAAAGCAGATGAGCTCTATAGTCTGAAACGTTCCTCTGAAGTATTGCAAGCACAGGAATTAGGAGAGGATACGCTGAACGTTTTGGGGCAAGCTTATACTTCTAAAGAAAGAGAACTTGATTCGGAGAGTTTGCAAATTATAGAGGGCTGGGAAGAGAAAAGACAAGCCTATAAGGAAGAGATCTTTACCTATACGGTAAGAGGTAAAGACATTAAGGTGCCAACCCATACCAAATCCCTTTCACATTCGAATATTCCGAAGGTCGTTTTACCGTCTTACCGTAACTGGGGAGATATTCTGAAATGGAGTATGCAGGAAAATGTGCCAGGTAGTTTCCCGTATACGGCAGGGGTATTCCCATTTAAGCGTCAGGGAGAAGACCCTACCCGTATGTTTGCCGGAGAAGGAAATCCTGAGCGTACCAATAAGCGTTTCCATTACTTATCAAAAGGACAGCCGGCAGCACGTTTGTCTACGGCATTTGATTCGGTGACACTCTATGGAGAGAATCCTGACTTCCGTCCGGATATCTATGGTAAAATTGGTAACTCAGGAGTAAATGTGAGCTGTCTGGATGATGCCAAGAAACTATATTCTGGGTTTGATCTTTCGGCACCGACTACTTCGGTTTCTATGACAATCAATGGACCTGCTGCCGCAATGACAGCCTTCTTTATGAATGCGGCTATTGATCAGCAGTGTGAGAAATATATCACAGAGCATGGACTAGAAGAGGAAGTGAATCAAAAGATAGAAGCAATCTATCAGGAGAAAGAGGTACCTCGCCCAGTTTATAATGGAACCTTACCGGAAGGACATAATGGTCTAGGTTTAATGCTATTGGGAGTAACTGGAGATCAAGTATTGCCACAAGGGGTATATGAGCAAATTAAGGCAGAGACACTTTCCAAGGTAAGAGGAACCGTACAGGCAGATATCCTTAAAGAAGATCAGGCACAAAATACTTGTATTTTCTCTACAGAGTTTTCGCTTCGCTTGATGGGGGATATGCAGCAGTACTTCATTGACCAGAACATCAGAAACTTCTATTCCGTCTCTATCTCAGGGTATCATATTGCGGAGGCAGGGGCGAATCCTATTACGCAGTTGGCACTCACCTTAGCCAATGGGTTTACGTTTGTGGAATATTACCTGAGCAGAGGGATGGATATTGATAAGTTTGCACCAAACTTCTCTTTCTTCTTCTCGAATGGAGTGGACCCTGAATATGCGGTGATCGGACGTGTTGCCCGTAGAATTTGGGCAAAAGCCATGAAGCATAAATATGGAGCAGGTGCTCGTTCACAAATGTTGAAGTATCATATACAGACCTCAGGTCGTTCCTTGCACGCGCAGGAAATTGACTTCAATGATATCCGAACAACACTTCAGGCATTGTATGCGATTTATGATAACTGTAACTCTCTGCATACCAATGCTTATGATGAGGCCATTACAACTCCAACAGAGGAGTCGGTAAGAAGAGCTGTGGCTATACAGTTGATCATCAACAGAGAGCTGGGGTTAGCTAAAAATGAGAATCCATTACAAGGGGCGTTTATTATTGAAGAACTGACGGACTTAGTAGAGGAAGCAGTATTGAGAGAGTTTGATCGTATTACAGAAAGAGGAGGAGTATTAGGAGCAATGGAAACGATGTATCAGCGTACCAAGATTCAGGAAGAGTCTATGTACTATGAGCACCTGAAACATACGGGAGAGTATCCAATTATAGGGGTAAATACTTTCTTGTCAAAAGAAGGTTCTCCAACGATTATTCCTCAGGAAGTCATTCGCTCTACAAAGGAAGAGAAAGAAGGGCAGATTGAAGGAATCAAGCATTTACATCAGGCAAATAAAGAAGCCGCAGAAAGTCATTTGCAAACCTTGAAAGAGAAAGCAGTGATGAATCAAAATGCTTTTGAGGCATTGATGGAAGCCGTTAAAACATGTTCTTTGGGACAAATTACACAGGCATTGTTTGAAGTAGGTGGGCAGTATCGTCGTAATATGTAAGGACCTCCCTAGTGGGGTGACTGTTTGGGTAGGAAGTCATAAGTTTCCTACCCATTTTTTTTATTTAAAAAGGATAACCTATAACTTCCGTAAAGCATTACATGGTATTTGAAAACCACAAAACTATAAAGCCAAATGAAAATATTAGCATTCGCAGGCTCTAACAGCAGCACTTCGATTAATAGACAATTAGTAACGTATACCTCATCGCTTTTTTCAGAACATGAGGTGGAACTATTAGATCTTAATGATTTTGAGATGCCTATCTATAAAGCCGATAGAGAGGAAGAAAGTGGTGTGCCTCAGCCAGCATATACACTAGCAGAAAAAGTCGATCATTCTGATATGATCTTATTATCGCTTGCAGAACATAATGGTGCTTATTCTGCCGCATTTAAGAATGTATTTGATTGGTTGTCCAGAGTGCCAGAGCGTAAAGCGTTTGGCGATAAGAAAATCTTTTTGATGGCCACTTCACCTGGAGCGAGGGGAGGAGCAAGTGTACTGGAAATGGCTCAAAAGCGTTTTCCTTATAATGGAGGGCATGTGATTGCCACATTTTCACTACCTAACTTCTATGATAACTTTAAGGAGGGAACTATTGTGGATGAGCAGCTGAAGGAGCAGCTGATAGAGCTGGTGGATCAGATAAAAAGGGAAGGAAAGTAGTGGTTAGTTTGAAGTCTGGAGTTAAGAGTCTGGAGTTTGTAGTTTGAATATTAAACTCCTAACTCCTAACTCCAAATTAAAAAACTATTGAGGTTGTGCCCCTCTAAGTTTACGAATAGCCTTAAACTCGTGTTTTACGACATTCTTATAAGCTCCGGCATAAGCATTTTTAAGGGCTTGCTCAGCAGCATCATAGTCACCAGCCTTTTTGTAGGCTACACCTAGTAAAAGGTAAAAAGTAACTTTTTGTTTAGAGGAGAATTGAGGATTACGAACAATCTTAGAAACCTGCTCGATAGCCAATCCATTCTCATTGGCTTGCATTTCTGCAGAAGCCCTCATGAATACGACGTTGATGTCACGTGCATTTCTCAATGAAAGTTCTTGATATTGATTAATGTATTCTACAGTACCGCTGAAATCACCTGCCTCAAAAAGTAATTGAGCAATACTTAATAGTTTTTTTGACTTGTCCGCAATATTTTTTTCTGAAGCCAGGGTTTTGATATAAGCGTCAATCACTTTATCACTTTCCTTATCTTTCATGCTGACTAGCTTCTTGTGCAATTGAGCAGCCTCATCATTTAGAGGATTTAAGCCAATAGCAATCTCTAAAGCCTTTATACTTTCATCGTAGTCCATGATAGAAGTGTAGGCATTGGCTAATGATAGGTAATAAGTATCCGTAAAGTCTTGTAGGTGAAAAGTAATGTTCCCTGGAAGTTCATCCTGTAACTTGCGTACAGTTTCAAACTCCCTTAGGTTGATTAGGGCAATGCAATATTGCTCATAATACATCTCTGTACCTGTAACGGGTTGTATATCTTGAACGATTTTTTCGGAAAGTTCCAATGCTTTTTCATGGTCTCCTACTTCATTGTAGTACATGGCAGCATAATAGCTCAATTCGAAAGTATCTCCAATGATCTTTTTCGCATCTTCTACATGTTTCTTCAAGTCTCGAATCATCCCATAACTTTCCAATTGATCAATGATCTTAAGCTTGTAATGATATTGAAACTCGATCTCTTTTGATGCTTTAAATGCCTTGTCATAGCTTTCGATCGCCTTGGCAACATCTTTAGATTGAGAATATAGGTCACCCATTAGGCCAAATGCTTCTGTATAAGCGGGATCTTTTTCCGTTGCTTCTTCTAAGGCTTGTATAGCTTCAGGAAAGCGTGCCATAGAGCTGTAAATACTGGCTTTTTTGTAGGAAAGTTCGGCATTGTTTGGCTCAATCTTAATGGCATTGTTTAGCATGATAATCGCATCTTCATAGCGGTTATTCTCCACCATAAATTGAGAGCGATCAATTAATTCCTGAACCTGCGCCTGTGCTTGTAAAGAAATAAAAAGGCTTGTGACCAATGCCAAGGCTAGGGGTAGTATTCTTTTCATTTTTTATTGAAATTTTAGCTTTG
This sequence comes from Algivirga pacifica, assembly GCF_039543525.1. Taxonomy (NCBI): domain Bacteria; kingdom Pseudomonadati; phylum Bacteroidota; class Cytophagia; order Cytophagales; family Flammeovirgaceae; genus Algivirga; species Algivirga pacifica. The sequence continues at coordinate 64,153 of NZ_BAABJX010000020.1, read as the reverse complement.
TAGTTCTATGGTACACCACATATACCATGATAGGTGAAAAATAGGTGAGATATATATACCTATGTGTCTTCAACGTAAAAGGGAGTGTACGTAGATCAGCAATAAATCCTATTTTTGATATAATTATATCAATTTTTGTGCACTTAAGGAGAAATAAAAGAAAAAAATATCACAGCATCTCATTATTCTATATTGGATGTCTGTGAATGAAACAGATATTTTTGTTTATCGATTATCACTTCTTACTGATTGTAAACGATAAGTAATAACCGATAAACAAAAAGGTATTTAATTATTCTTTCTAAAGTGAGAAACATTTCCTCGCATACCAAAGGTCAAAAGCTTTCGCTGATAGTCCTCTGCTTTTTGTCTATGAGTGAAATTGCCAATATATACCTGATAGGAAATATTTCCAGTGTATTGGTCAATCATGATATATACATCATCAAAGTATTCCATCATCATATTACAAAAAGTAAGGGCGGCTTCTAGATCTCCAAAATCCTCTACATGTACAGAGTATTGATTCTTTTCTATACGAACTCCCTCGGGATTATAGAGGTAAGTATGGTAAGGGTCAAAAGAAATATACTTTGTGAAATAAGTTGTCTTCTCGATGGACTGGTTGTTCTGTCCTTTTACATCAAAGAACCAATAAGCCTTAAGGATTTGAAATTGATTGGCTCCTTCATCTCCTTCTGCAAATAGGTAATAAGAGTTTCCTTGATCAGAAAGTTGCTTAGGAGTTCCATTACCTACATTGTAACAAGTGATAAGGTAATGGGTATCTGCATCGGCTGCTGTACCTCCCTCAGGAGCTTTAGGAGCAAAACGTACAAAATCCAGTTGACCATCATTGTTAAACTCTCCAAAAGATTCTACTCCTTCAAAGATACTGGAGAAAGAAGTTTGGACGATTCGTTTGGGGTTGGTAATGTCGAATAAATTATAGCATCTATAACGGCAGTTATCGCCTAAACAATCTTCTCGGAAAGAGATAAGGACAAGGTAGTTCTTTCCAAGAAAGGAAAATTCATTAGCCTGAAGAACGTTACTATAGTTTTGTCTTAGAGACATTTCCATCCCACAATAAAATTGGAATTCTTGATTGTTGAGAATAATACCAGTGGGGTTAGGGTTAAAAACAGGATCGTACTGATCACCGTTGATAAAGTAGATCTTGAAATCGATGCTGCTTTCTCCATATAAAGTAAGCGTACTGTCTCCTGATTCCATCGATCCCGTAGGGTATAACTCTTTAGTTACATTGACGGGTTCTTGTGACAGTTGAGCAGTTGCATACCAATTTCCTTCCGTTAGCGTTTGTGCCACGGTAGTTGTAGAAAATGTGATAAAGTAAAATAGGAGGAATAATAACGGATATACCTGTTTCATGTGAATAATGTTGGTTCCTTTTTCTTGTAACTTTAATTGGAGTACTTTTAGTATGTCAAGACTCTTATTTATTCCAAGTAAATGAGCTGTTCTTAGTCATTTTCTTGGGCTTGAGGATCTTGCTTTAGCTTCTTCTGATGAAGAATGATGACGATGATATATTTTTTAATGCTGCACGGGTGAATTACTTTATATAAAGTAACCCTACTGTAATATTTGTGCCATAATTTTCTGTTCGTGCTGGGCAAAGTTAAAAAAATAATAATCTTTGTAATATCTTATTGTATACTGTAGAGGAAACAATGCCGTTTTATTCTTTGTAAACCTTTGTGAGGTCGGTGGTTTGACCTTTTTGCTTAGTAAATTGTCCTCTTATTGTCTCCAGGGTCGAAACCTTTGTTTGTAGACACAGTTATTTCATATCAATGATATAAGGCTTAAAAGCCATCTTTATAGTTTATAAAATAAATCTGAGGAAAAGAGTATTGTTCTGTAAAACCATTTAACTAATGAGTAAAAGAATTTTGAGGAAAGGAATATACCTGACCACTTTGTTGATGTTGATTTTTGCTAGTGGATATGCACAGTCCTCTAAGTTGAAAAAAGTGAGTATTCTTGTAAAAGATGGCAAGCAGACGAATCATCATTATGTGCAGATTGTTGCCTTGGCGGCAGGAGCTACTTGGATGAAAGTAGGAGAGTCTAGTCAGTTTGATAAGTCTGTGTGGGTTCGTTTTAAGCCACATATTAAAGTGCATTTATCATCAGGTGATGGACAAAAAGAGATCATGGGGCAGTTCAAAGATGATAAAGGAAATATTTCGCCAGTAGTGACGACCTCCGTTTTGCTGGATACCCAACCTCCAATAGAGCCCTTTGTACAATTTGATAGTCCTTCTGGTTTTCATACAGATCTAAATAGTATGAAAATAGGTGTCATTTTAATGGCCCATGACGCTAAGTATTACAAGGTGAGTAATACGTCCAATTTTAGTATGCTGAAATGGCAACTGTATCGTAATGATTATATCGAGTGGGAACTGGAGAAAGGAGATGATGGCATTAGAAGGGTGTTTGTACAGTTTAAGGATGATGCAGGTAACGTGAGTCATATTGTAAAGGATGAAATTATTGTAGACCGTATGCCTCCTATGGGGGTGAGTGTGAATATCAATAATAGCAGTCGCATTACCAGCATGCAAGATAAGGTAGTTCGACTGAAGTTTACAGCCATAGAAGCAGACTCTATGCGTATTGCCCAAAGTGAGCATGAGTTGGAAAAGAAAAAATGGGTATCTTATATTAATGCTGATACCTTAACCCTTAACGAGGGAGATGGAGAAAAAAAGGTTTTTGCTCAATTCAAAGATAAGGCAGGGAACCTGAGTATTATAGTACAAGATAATATTGTATTGGACCTAACACCTCCTGAGAATTTATCCATCCAAATTAATAAAGGAGAAAAAATAACCGATAATGATGAAGGAAAAGTACACTTGTCCATACATGCAGAAGGAGCTATGTTTATGAAGATAAGTAATAACCCTGCATTTCAGGGCGCCAACTGGAGACCTTACATTCCAGAGGTTCGTCATTGGAAATTGGGCGACACGAGGAATGGTGTGAAGAAAGTCTTTGTGAAATTCAAGGATAAGGCGGGTAATGTATCATCAGCGGTATCAGCTTCTATTGAACTGAAAATAGGAAGCTAGAGGGAGGGGACTCTTGTGGTTGCTTCCAGAGAAAGGATGAAGGATTAAGGATAAAGGATGAAGGGTAAACAACTCTTATAGCTGTCTTGATAAAAGGAGAGAGTTAACAACCTTCTACCTCTTACCTCTTACTTTTCACCTAAGTTAAGGGCCTTTGCTAACGTAAGAAAGCAGAGGCCTTTTTGCGTTTACCAACAAACGTCATTTCAATTTGATGATAGATTTTATAGCTTCCTGAGTAATATAAGGGTAGCTTTGGCCGCAAGGCTTATCCTTGTAAAATGTTTTATTTGTTGTAGATCTATTAAAGTACTGGGTTATGAACATTAGGAAGGCCTATAGTTTTGACGATGTGTTGATCGTTCCAAAATATAATGCGATTCGCTCAAGGAGGGATGTTACCTTTGAAACCAAGGTTTCGAAAAATCATAATATAGGAATTCCTATGCTGATCGCAAACATGGATACGGTTTGTGAGGCTCCTATGGCAATTACAGTAGGGAAATTAGGGGGATTAGGTGTCATACATCGTTTCCTGACTATTGAAGAGCAAGTGAATGAGGTGAAGGCTGTAAAGGAGGAAGGGTTACTTTGTGCGGCAGCATTGGGAATCAAGGATTATGAAGCCCGATTAGAAGCTTTGGCAGAGGGAGGAATGGACATTGTTGTGTTGGATATTGCCCATGGTCACTCTGTAATGGCAAAAGAGACCTTGGATTATATTAAAAAGAACTACCCATCCATCGATGTGATGGTAGGGAATATAGCGAGTAGAGATGCCGCTAAGGAGTTTGTTGATTGGGGGGCAGATGCATTGAAAGTAGGAGTTGGGCCGGGGTCCATGTGTACGACTCGAATTATGACAGGTTGTGGGGTTCCCCAGTTGACTGCTATTGATGAGGCATTCAAAGGAACTAATGGTGCTATTCCTATTTGTGCTGATGGTGGTATCAAGCAACCTGGAGATATAGTGAAAGCGATTGGGGCAGGAGCAGATAACGTCATGGTTGGATCAATCGTTAGTGGTACAGATGAAGCACCAGGAGAGATGATTACGGTAGAAGGCAGGTCCTATAAAACATATAGGGGAATGGCTAGTTTTGATGCCGCAGTCAGTAAAATGAAAAAGGATAAGCAGAAGGTGACGGAAGTAGTGAGTGTAGAAGGAGAGAAGACACTGGTACCTTACAAAGGTCCTGTGGAGCCTATTATTAAGAAATATCTGGGAGGGTTAGCTTCTGGAATGACCTATAATGGCGCTCAGACGATTGAAGCCTTAAAAGGTAATGTAGAGTTTGTTGAAATGTCTACCCTTGGGTTAAAAGAAAGTATCGCCCATGGGAAACGTGACTAGGAACTGTATTTAGAAATATTCTATGGAAAACTTATGTACATAGGATGGAAGTAAGAAGGGCGTATGAGGTTTCTCATATGCCCTTTTTTTTCTTGAAAAATAAGACAGATTGAATAAATGTAAATAACAGTACGACTTAATAACCAGATTAAAAGTTAACAGCTATGTCAGTAATTAAACCAGAAACTCCCCGTGAAGAAGTAGCCAATGCTATTACACACGGCATGGGGGTAGTACTTAGCATTGTGGGGTTATTAGCTTTGCTATATCGGGAAGACCCCGATTTTCATTCTCTCAAAACCGCTAGCTTTTCCATTTTCGGGGGAAGTATGATTGTCTTATACCTAGCTTCTACGTGTTATCATGCATTCTTTAGAAATCCTAGACTATATCGCTTCTTCCAGTTGATGGATCATTCCGCTATTTATGTCTTGATCGCCGGGACCTATACGCCATTCTCTTTGGTAGCGCTAAAAGGGGAGCAGGGAGTTGTGATGTTTTTCTCTATTTGGGCTTTAGCAGTATTGGGAGTAATCTTTAAGTTATTCTTTATTGGAAAATTCAAGAAACTGTCTTTGATGATGTATTTAGGAATGGGATGGTTAGGTATGGCGTATTATAATGAATTAATGACGGCTTTGGAGTTGGAAGGATTTAGCTTAATTCTGATAGGAGGGTTGTTTTATACACTAGGTACGATATTCTATATCTGGGAAAAGCTGCCGTTTAACCATGCGATCTGGCATTTGTTTGTTATGGGCGGAAGTGCATCCTTATATTTTTGTATTTATTTTTATGTGTGGTAGGATTTAATTAATAAAGTTTCTACCTTTGTCACCTGTCAGGGCGAATAGCTCCCAATGACTCCCCCAGGTGCGGAAGCAAGCAAGGGTATTTGGTTGAGCATTGCGTCCTGGCTTTTTTTATTTTCCCCTTTTCTTAGGACGTTCTGTCCATAAAAAACTCCCCCTATTTTCATGTATCTTTTGTGATCTGTCCTATATTTGTTTTTCAAATAAACGACATAAACATAAACTACATGAAATTCTTTATTGACACAGCTAATCTTCAGGATATCCAGGAAGCTTATGAGTTAGGCGTATTGGATGGTGTAACCACGAACCCTTCTTTGATGGCTAAAGAGGGAATCTCTGGTTTAGAAAACCAAAAAGCCCATTACAAAGCAATTTGTGATATTGTAGATGGAGATGTTAGTGCTGAAGTAATCTCTACCGATTTGGAAGGGATGATTGCAGAAGGAGAAGCACTAGCGGCTATTGACCCTAAGATCGTAGTGAAAGTACCTATGATTAAGGATGGTGTAAAGGCTATTAAGTACTTTTCAAGCAAAGGAATCAAAACAAACTGTACGCTAGTATTTTCCGTTGGGCAGGCAATTCTTGCGGCTAAGGCAGGGGCGACTTACGTATCTCCTTTTATTGGTCGATTGGATGATATTTCATCTGATGGAATGGCTTTGATTCAGGATATCGTAGAGATCTATGAAAATTTTGGATTCGAGACACAAGTATTGGCTGCATCGGTGAGACATACCATGCACTTGGTGGAAGCTGCGCGTTTGGGATCTCACGTGGCTACTTGTCCACTAAATGTGATCACAGGTTTATTAAAGCATCCATTGACCGATATTGGTTTAGAGAAGTTTTTGGCTGATGCCAAGAAAATGGAAGTATAATCGTGCGTTAAATAGTATTTGGAATGAATGTTCTTTCCTTCAAGAAGGAACATTTATTCCAATATTTGTTTAGTAAGGAAATAGGACAATCCTGTGTTAATAGGAAATATTTTTTATCAAATACAGGTAGGAACTGATTAAAGTATTCATTAATAAAAGGAGCGCATAACTATGTATATCATTAAGGTGAAGGGGAAGGCAAAAATTCCAGATTACATTCAATTACGTGACGAGAATTTTGTCTTGGTAGCATATTTCAGAGCAGACCGACCATTGAAAAAGTTAGAGAAATATGGCTTAGAAGGTAAGGAAGAAGCTTTACAATCACTGATTGAGAAGCTTCCGTTTGGGAAGTTACAACCTTTAGAGATATGAAGGATACGGTAGTCAGTTTTAGAGGGGTAACAGTAGAGCAACAAGGCAATTCGGTATTGTCAGAGGTTTCTTTTGATGTTGCCAAAGGGGAGTTTCTCTATCTATTGGGCAAGACAGGAAGTGGTAAGTCTTCTATTCTTAAGACCATGTATGCTGATCTGCCTTTTCGTGTAGGTACTATTGTTATCTCTGATTATGAGCTAGCTAAGTTACCACAGAAGGAGCTGCCTTATCTAAGACGTAAGCTAGGAATTGTTTTTCAGGACTTTGAATTATTGACAGATCGAACAGTAGAAGATAACCTATTGTTTGTGATGAAGGCGACTGGCTGGAAAAAAGAATCCTTGATGCAACAACGTATGGATGATCTTTTGACCTTGGTAGGCCTTGAAGCTTATCGAAAGAAATATCCTCATCAGTTGTCTGGTGGGGAGCAGCAACGTGTAGCGATTGCCAGAGCCTTAATTAATGATCCTGTACTATTGTTGGCTGATGAGCCAACGGGAAACTTAGATCCTGTAGTCGCTCAAGATATCTTGAAACTATTTATTAAGATCAATCAACAGGGTACTGCCGTAATTATGGCAACACACTATCACAATTTTTTGAAAATGCACCCTTCTAGAGTGATTTTTTGTGAAGAAGGCAGGTTGAGAGATATCTCCAAAGCACAAGTATTGCAACGTCTTGATCTGGGGAGTTAAGAATTTGCTAATAATTATTTTTGTGATATAATAATTATTAATTTACTAACCTCCCATTTTTTCAACTTTTCGAGGGGGAAAACTACGTACTTACGATTAAATAGTGCAATAATATTAATTTGTATTGGAAGGGTAGCTTGTTATTAAGGATTGCTGCCCAATAAGATACAATAACCTAAGGTTACTTTTACAGGTCATGCTGTAGATGCCTTTTGATTTATTAACCCTATTGCACTTGTTATGAGCCCTACAACTACTTTATCATTTTTTCTTGTGGAACTACCTTTAGAGGTTGTGATGCCTATATTGAGTAGTTGTACTTTTATACTAGGAGCAGTTTTGTCAAAGAGTAAGTTGAGGGAGCAGGATAAGTTACCCGTTTCTGTGGAGGCTTGCGCTAAAGCATTGGATACCGCTATGATGGTGATGACCGTTAATGAGTCGGGTAAAATCACCTACATGAATAAGCTCATGTTAAACTTTTTGGGGTATGAAAAAGGTAAATCAGGAGTTTTGCAAATAGATGATGTGTTGGATGCTGTTTCTGTAAACTATTTTAAACAGGAGGTACAATTACTCAAAGAAGAAGGTGCTATAAACCTGGAACTATGCTTTAGAGGGAGTCAACAACAAAATATGTGGGGGATGTGTACTTTCACCAAGTCCCGAAATACCCAAACCAATGCTTTAGAGTACATTGTGTTAGTCGTAGATATTTCTCATCGTAAAAAAATAGAACATGTTTTTCGTCAACAACACTGTGATCTGTTAAGCCAAAAACAAGAGTTATTGAATAGTAATAAGGCAAAAGATAAATTCCTATCGATTTTAGCACACGACATCAAAGGACCTTTGAATGGTTTACAAGGTTTTACTACACTTCTGGTGAGTTATATTGAGCAATTGTCAAAAGAAGATATCCATGAAATGGCTTATGAGCTAAGAGGTTCTTTAGATAATCTTTATAAGCTACTAGAAAACTTATTGGAATGGTCGAGAGCCCAAAATGGTCGTATGGAGTTGCATTTTGAAGAGGTCTCTTTGAAAGTATTGGTAGATCAATCCAAGGCTTTATTAATTAATCTTAGTGAAGGAAAACAGATTACCATCAAAAACCTAATAGATGAACACTTGATGGTAATGGTTGATGTAAATGCAATGGCTACAGTTTTAAGAAACTTGTTGTCTAATGCACTTAAATTCTCTAATAGAGAAGAAGTGGTTGAAGTGAGTGCCGTAGAAGAACAGGATACTGTTTTGATCGCAGTAAAAGATTATGGAATAGGTATGCCGAGTGTCATCAAGGACAAACTATTTAGAGCGGATGAAAAGGTGAGTACACCGGGGACAGAGCAGGAAAGAGGTACAGGACTAGGACTATTGCTTTGTAAAGAGTTTGTAGAGAAAAATAACGGTACGATCTGGGTGGATAGTGTAGAGGGAGAAGGAACAACTTTTTGGTTACGCTTGCCTTCTGCTAGAAATTCACATAAAATCTTTCAACAAAAGCATAAAAAAGAAACAAATCTATAGTTTCCCTAGTTATAGATTTCAGGGTATAAAAAAAGGTACATGAAACATTCATATACCTTTAACCTTAACCAATAAACAACACATAAAATAAACACATGCTTGAAATCAGTGAGGGATTGCACCCCATATACCCCTCCTCGGGCTGATTTTTTAGAGAATTATTCTCTGATAACACTACAAATGTAAGGTACTCATCCATGAAAAAAAAGGAATTTAAACTTATTAAATAAAAAAACGCAGGGTGATTTTGGTCAACAAAATCAATAAAATAAGTGTCATAAAACCCCTTAAATACAGTGTTGCGGTCTTTTGGTATGTTATACTATATTTTGAATAATAGTAAGGGGTACGTTTATAGCCTTTACTCATTTTTATATTTTTTTAAAGGGCAAAAAAACACTTACAATGAAAATTCATACCGGATAAATTATATCTTTGCGGCAGGGATCGTTTTTTGAAAAATTTACAATAGAATGGATAAGCATTTAGAGATTGACGAAATTGATGTCAAGATTCTTACGGAACTTCTCAAGGATGCCAAGACTCCTTATACGGAGATCGCTGAGCGTATCCCAGTTTCTGGTGGAACAGTTCATGTTCGTATGAAAAAGCTGGAGAAAATGGGTATTGTAAGAGGGGCGACATTGGATATTGATTTTGCCCGATTAGGATATGATATCACGGCGTTTTTGGGTATTTTTCTTGAAAAGAGTTCTTTGTACGATACAGTGAGTAAGGAGTTGGAGAAGATTCCTGAGATTTTAACCTTACATTATACGACAGGTGACTATAGTATTTTTGTGAGAATTGCCTGTAGAGATACGAACCACCTGAGAGAAGTACTCCATGATAAAATTCAGCGAGTACCAGGGATTTCAAGAACAGAAACCTTTATCTCTTTGGAGGAGAAATTCAGCAGACCGATATCCTTTGCCAAGGATTATGGTGTGTAGTAGGTCTTTAGGTAGAGTTTGTTGATTGAATCATCAACTCCAAATGTATAAGTAAGAAAAATTATTATGAAGCGGGGCCGTCTCATAACGAACTGTTAAGTGAAATTATTTTCAGAGGGATAAAAGGAGAAAGGATGAAGGAAAATACCTTTTAAAAGGGTGCTTTTCTTCATCCTTTCTCCTTCAACGTCAACAACGTATCTCATTTGAATGATTTTCATTTTTGTTGGAGTTATGAGGTTGTCTCGTTTTTATTTTATACTATAAAATGAACTTAATCGTAAGTAAAAAAATTATTCTGGCTTCCAAGTCTCCCCGTAGGCAACAATTATTGGAGCAGATGGGACTTTCTTTTGAGGTAAGAACCAAAGAGGTGGAAGAGATTTTTCCTGAGGAAATTGAAGCAGCAGATGTAGCAGCCTATTTAGCATCCCTTAAAGGAAAAGCATTTGAGGGGACATTGGTGGAGGAAGAACTATTGATTACTTCTGATACCGTAGTCGTAAATGATGGTAAGGTATTAGGGAAGCCAGCAGATGAACAAGAAGCCTTACAAATGATTGCAGGGATGTCGGGAAAAAAGCATCAGGTATATACCGCAGTTTGCTTGGCCACAGCTGACCATCAGGAGGTTTTCACGGACTGCACAGAAGTCGTATTCCGTTCTTTGAGTAAAGAAGAGATTGCTTATTATGTCTCGACCTATAAGCCGTACGATAAGGCAGGTGCCTATGGTATTCAGGAGTGGATAGGGTTAATAGGGATAGAGCGAATAGAAGGAAGTTACTTTAATGTTATGGGGCTTCCTACTGAAAAGCTTTATACTTACCTTAAGCCATATATCTCATATGAGAAGTAGCGATTCTATTTTTGAAAAAAGTATATAAAACCAATTAATTGAACCATTATGCTAAACTATTTTTTACCTGTTATTGCCGCTGCAATCGGATGGTTTACCAACTATGTAGCCATTAAGATGTTGTTTCATCCTAGAAGACCGGTAAAAGTTTTATTCTTTACGTTTCATGGTATATTTCCTAAACGTAAACCGATGTTAGCCCAACGGTTGGGACGTATTGTAGCCAGGGATTTATTCTCTCCGGAAATGATTAGTGCCAAGATTAATTCCAATGAAAGTCATGACCAGATTAAAGGAGCAATTATGGAACAATTGGATGCCTTTCTGGAAGAAAAGCTGAAAGGAGCTGAGGCGATGTTATTGATGTTTGGTGGAGATCAAATGGTCACCCAGATTAAGGTAAAAGTAGAAACCATGGTTGATGAGATGGTTCCTCAAATGACGGTCAAAATCTCTGAGAAGATTGATCAAGTAGATATCGAGCAAATGGTCGTTCAAAAAGTAATGGAATTTTCGGATGAAAAGTTTGAAGACCTATTGATGTCGGTAATCAAAAAAGAGTTAACCTTTATTGAGGTAATGGGGGCTGTTTTGGGCTTTATGGTAGGATTATTACAATTGTTGTTAGTGAGTCTTTCCGCTTAAAAATGTTTATCGTTTACCGGTTATCGCTTAAAAAAAGTTTATCGGTTATCGGTTATAGCTTATCGTTTATGGTTAAAATAATTTTCTTAACCGATAACCGATAACCGATAACCGATAACCGATAACCGATAACCGATAACCGATAACCGATAACCGATAACCGATAACCGATAACCGATAACCGATAACCGATAATTAACAATGCTTGGAGACGAAAGCACTAATTCTCTCTGACAATTGTAATGGGGTGCCTTCTGAGGTATCTATACGATAGTCTGCTTGCATGTAAAAAGCTAACCGGTCGTTTCTTTTCTCTTCTAATGCTTTCTGTACGTTTTCTAGACTTTGCTGATCATCGACCAGTGGCCTACTTCCTTTTTGCTGAAGGACTCTTTCGGCTAATAACTTCGTAGGTGTATCTAAAAAGATGGCAAGTCCCTGCTCCTTGATAAAGCCCATATTATTGAAAAAACAAGGAGCTCCTCCACCAGTAGCAATAACGGTGTTTTCTGGTAATGTAGTTTCCAGAACCTCTTTCTCTATTTTTCTAAAGTAGTCTTCTCCTTTTGTGGAAAAAATATCAGGAATACTATTCCCTTCTTTTTCTTCGATTGCTTGGTCCAAGTCAAGGAAATTATAGTTGAGGGCCTCTGCTAGGTGATGCCCTACTGTGCTTTTTCCACAGCCAGGCATTCCAATTAAGTAAATTCGCATGAATGTTTAGTTTAGTCGGATACGAGGGTCTAGTCCTGCGTACAGGATGTCGACAAATAAGTTGATGAGTACAAAGATTCCAGAGATCATTAAAGTAGCACCAATAATAATTGGAAGGTCAAGATATTCTACGGCTTGTATCGTCTTCATGCCTATTCCTTTCCATTTAAAAATATACTCTACAAAAAATGCACCTGTAATCAGGGAGGCCATCCACCCCGAAATAGCTGTAACAACCGGGTTTAGGGCATTTTTAAGAGCGTGCTTAACGATGATCGTAAAAGGAGGGAGTCCTTTGGCTTTGGCGGTAAGGATATAGTCTTGAGAAAGTACATCCAGCATGGCATTACGGGTAAGTTGTGCGATGATCGTCAGCGGACGTATCCCTAATGTTAAAGCTGGAAGAATGATATTTTTTAATTGTAACTGCCTCCCGTAGATAGGGTCTGTTTCCCATAAAGATCCTGTCATGTTTAAGTGCGTATAGTCAGACAGGTAGTACCCAAAAGTAATGGAGATAACAATGGCAGACACAAAAGATGGAGTAGAGATACCTAAGACAGAACTACTCATCAGAAAGTTGTCAATGTAAGAACCATAGTTTAAGGCGGCAATGCCTCCTATGACAATCCCAACGATTGCTGCAAATACAATGGAGACCAAGGTGAGCCATAAGGTACCTGGTAGATGTTCCAACAAGATGTCGTCTACCCTTTTATTGGAACGGAATGAACGTCTTAAATAGGGAGATTTCAGTGTCAAGGCATGCTCTCCTAAAGGCAGCAGTAACCAATAGTCATATTTGCTCTTATTTTCTTCCGTATTGGCATGAACGCTTACCACTGATAGGTCATTGATGTAGATCACAAATTGCTGGAGCAATGGTTGATCTAGTCCCAGCTCTTCCCTCATATGTTGACGTGTTTCCATGGAGGAACTGTTTCCGGCCATCATATTTACGGGGTCACCAGGTAGGGTGTGATAAAGCAGGAAGGTGACCACGACCACTCCAAACATAACCAGGGAGCCGTTAAAAAGACGTCGGACGATAAACTTTACCATAAGAGAAGATTTGTTGTGTATGATCAGTTATTCAAATAACGAAAGGCTTTTTTATCTAGTATATTTCTTTATTTATCGGTTATAGCTTACCGTTTATGGTTAAAATAATTTTCTTAACCGATAACCGATAACCGATAACCGATAACCGATAACCGATAACCGATAACCGATAACCGATAACCGATAACCGATAACCGATAACCGATAACCGATAACCGATAACCGATAAGTTATTTCCTAGCTTATCAAAGCTTTTCTGGAATGACTATAACAAAGGCAAGAGGATCTCTGCAGAAGGCGTATCATTGTAATGCCATTTTCCTGCAACTACACCATCTTTTAATAGTATAATACCTGGGTTAGAGCGAATCATGGCTTTTAGTACGGTAGCATCTCCTATAGCATAAGGCCATTCAAGCCCTTTTTCCTGAGCAAATGCCTTATAGTGTGAAGGATCTGCTGTCAGAGTGACAACCTCAATACTACTGTCTTTTAGTGAATTTTGTAATTTTACAAAATCATCAAAAGGAGCCTGGTTGGCTTTGCTAACGAGCTCTATGATGATGACTAATTTATTTCCACTAAGTAATGTGTTGGTATAATCATTACCATCTGCATCGGTGAAGTTGAAATCTGGAATGGGAGAGATGCAAGCTTCTTCATTCAATAGGCGAGAACTGACATAATTATATCCAGGCTCAGTTGGATATTTCTGAAACTCAAACTCCTCTCCACCTTTTTCCATAATATAGACATACTGACAAGGAGTAGTGGGAGATAGTAATGCTGGAATATTTGCTCCAATCTTATAGGGTCTAAAGTCTACAATAGGAAGGTGCATAAGGGCATATCCAGCAATACCCGCACAAGCAAGGGTGCTTGCAGCAACCATAACGGTAGAAAACAAAGAAGTATAATTAGCACTTCTGTTGTAAGGATGTGCAAAGATTAACAGGGTAGCGACCAATAACACCAGATCCTTAGTGAAGGATTCCCAAGGGGTAAACTTAATAGCATCTCCGAAACAACCGCAATCTGTTACTTTATTGAAGTAAGCAGAGTAGAAGGTTAAAAACCCGAAAAAGAGAAGTAGTCCCAGTATTGCCTTAAGGGTATATTTTTTACGGTAACCAAAAAGTAAAGCGGTACCAAGAATTACTTCTAACGATGAAATGACAATAGAGAAGATCATGGCGAGGGGAATAAGCCCCAGAAAGAAATCTTCCAAAAAAGGAGCAAAGGAAGATACATCATCTGCAAATACTGTAAAGTATTCTTCTAGTTTGATTGCTGTTCCCTTTGGATCATTCACCTTGATCAGTCCTGAGAATATAAAGGTGCCTCCTACAAAAAATGTTAGTAATTTGCTTGTCAATCGCATCATGTTGTTAAAGTTAATCTGTTTTCTGTAACCTGTTACCTTCTACTTTTTGCCTATTACTTCTCTTTATCAAATCCCATCAAAATCAGCGCAAATACTGCGTAGTTGATCATATCCTGATAATTGGCATCTACTCCTTCCGATACTAAGGTATTTCCTTTGTTTTCTTCAATTTGTTTAACTCTCAGAAGTTTCATCAGGATAATATCCGTGATACTACTCACCCGCATTTGTCTCCATGCTTCTCCGTAATCATGGTTTTTGTTGAGCATCAAGTCCATAGTTTCCTGAGCGTGCTTTTCATAATGTTCCATCACCTCTTCTGTTGTAAGCTCCAGGCGATCGTCTCCTTCTAGCGCTAATTGTGTCAACGCCATTACGCTATAGTTAATGATGCCAATAAATTCACCTTGAAGGTTATCCTCAATTTTTTGAGTACCTTTTTCTTGTATAGAACGGATGCGCTGTGCTTTGATATAAATTTGATCGGTAATAGAAGGCAAACGTAGAATCCTCCAAGCTGTACCATAATCAGAGGTTTTCTTCTCAAAAAGTGCTTTGCATTTGCTAATCACTGCCTTGTACTCTAGCTCCGTATTCTTCTCCATGGATAAGGGGTATTACTGCCGTTTGATTGAAAAATATAATAAATAGGCTCGAATTTACGAATATTCTAATATTAATAGATCGGGAATGTTAAATTTAGAGGAGTATTTCTTCAAACTTATGGTTAAAATCATTTTCCCAAAGTAAATACAGGCCTGAGCATTGAATTGTTATGGAGGAAAGTAAATATGATAAGAGAATAACGTACCTTTAACTTTATTTTAGATGAGTACTGACTTTTTATACTCATTTAAAATAGATGTTAGAGAAACTTATTCCAGACTTGGAATATTTAAAGAAGTATTCCGAACAACTTTTTTAGTAAGTGTTTGGAGTAACAGAATAATAAAGGTTACAGACAGTGTACAAGTTTAACGAATTTACTGAGCGAAAAACGATTTGTATTCAAGGAAAACTAGTATCCTTGGAAGTTCCTAAGGTCATGGGGATTTTGAATGTCACTCCAGACTCATTTTATGATGGGGGAAAGCATGCCCACATAGATTATGCTTTTCAACAGGCTCAAAAAATGCTGGAAGAAGGAGCGGACATTTTGGATATCGGAGGATACTCTTCTCGTCCTGGCGCAGAGGATATATCGGTAGAAGAAGAAAAGAAAAGAGTTTTACCGATCATTAAGACCTTGTCTGAGGCATTTCCGCAGGCATTGATTTCTATAGATACGTTCCGTTCAGAAGTGGCAGAGGCTGCCATTCAGCAAGGGGCGCATATAGTAAATGATATCTCTGGTGGACAATTGGATCAACAAATGCTGGAAGTTGTAGCGGGCTTGCAAGTGCCATACATTATGATGCATATGAGGGGAACACCGCAAACAATGCAACAAAAGACACAATATAGCGATTTGGTTGGTGAACTGTTGGATTTCTTTCATCAACAAGCAGATAAGTTCCTGGCTGCAGGTGGTAAAGATATTATCATTGATCCGGGGTTTGGTTTTGCTAAAACGGTGGAGCAAAATTATCAGTTGCTGCATTGTTTAGGTGAGCTACGGATCTTGAATTATCCTATTTTGGCTGGGCTTTCTCGTAAGTCCATGATTTATAAAAAGCTGGATATCACCCCTGCTGAAGCGTTGAATGGTACCACTGTATTGAATACAATCGCAATACAGAATGGCGCAAGCTTATTGAGGGTTCACGATGTAAAAGAAGCCAAACAGGTGATTCAATTGTTGAGAGAATAGATATTCCATGGAATATCCTTTACCTTTGTTAAGAATACAATTGATCCTTGTGGTCAGTCTTTATTTACCATTCCGATTATCACCAATTAAAAATACAATAGATTGTTTGCACAGATTCATCGAGGAATATTGCTCTTTCAGATAGGCTTTCTAGAGATAGAAATGGTTGATATTATTGATATTCTTATGGTATCAATACTATTGTTTAATCTCTATAAGCTGATTAGAGGAAGTGTTGCCCTGAAAATCTTTTTGGGAATCCTTTCCCTATACCTGGTTTATCAGGTGGTCAAAGCGACAGAAATGGAGCTTCTTTCTGCGCTCTTAGGACAGTTTATGGAGGTTGGGGTGATGGCAGCCATTATCTTGTTTCAGCCAGAAATACGTAAGTTCTTGATGTTGGTAGGTAACTCCACCGATTTCAAAAATTTCCCTCTATTACGCTTGTTTAGAAGCCGGAAGGATAAGGATACTGAACTAGATATTTCTCCAATTGTGGAAGCGATGAAAGAAATGGGGGCTTCTGCAACAGGAGCCTTAATGGTGATTTCCAAAGATGATGCCTTGAGCTATTATGCCGACACAGGGGATCATCTGGATGCTAAGATCTCTAAACGGATTTTGTTATCGATCTTTTTCAAGAATAGTCCCCTTCATGACGGAGCAGTATTGATCTATAAAAATAGAATTACTGCCGCACGTTGTATCTTGCCTGTAACAGAAAATCAGAATATCCCTGCAACAATGGGCTTAAGACACCGTGCTGGTATTGGTATGACAGAAGTAACTAATACCGCAGTATTAGTAGTGTCTGAAGAAACTGGTCAAATGTCTTATATACGTGGTGGACGTATTTTTCATAATCTTTCTACATTAGAGATTAGACAGAAGCTGAAAGAGTATTTCGCAGATTCTACTGATCGTAGTAATAAGATTTCCCTCAAGTAGTGAGGACCCTTGTGGTCGTTTGATGAACAGTAAGTGAGGTAGAAACTGCTTGTAGCGTCACGTATGTCATGATACAGCCTGCAGCGGGTTTGTACTACTCTTTCTACATGCACTTTCCTTAAGTTGACAACATTGAGCCTGTCCCTACTTATAATCATCCTTTTGACTTATAGGAATTTTGTGGTATCCTCTCTACTTATATGTCCCTTGTTTTTTACCACAAAAAAAAAGCAAGTCCCACGGAGACCTGCCTTTCTATGCAATCTGTAACTGATGAACTACTCTGTGTGCTACTCGGCTTTATCTTTAATTTCTTGATTTAGAAATGTTTTTTTTCATTTGATTATATTTGAATATAAAATGAATCTTAAAAAAAAACATGTAGAATTTACCTATTTTAATACATGGAGGGAAAATATCCTTCCCTTTTTATGTTGTCAATAGGACTATTTTAAGTATTAATTTAAAAGTGGTGGGATGCTGCTTCCAGAAGAGGAAAAAGGTGAGAAATATGGATTGTGTAGGTTGTGGAATAAGTAATAAAGAATTAGTTGAGTTTATAGTTTGGAATCAGAAAGAAAACAGGAATTTCTACCTCTAGGATTGCCCCATCAATTAGACGTTTCATAAAGTACTTTCCATACATCTTCCCCATTTCGGCAGAAAGATGACATCCTGATTCATAGCAGTGTTTACCTTGTGGATCAATTATGGGCTGTAGGCCGATTACCCCTTCCCCCGAAACATGCGTATGTTTGCCATTGGCATCAACAATGTACCATTCCCTACTGATGAGTTGTATACTGTAATCCCCTAAGTTCTCAATGGTGACTTCATAGGTATATACAAAGTTAGAATGTTGGATGTTGGCATATTCTTCCTGAAAAGAGCTTTCTATGCTTACGCGAATGTCGTGGGTGATAGCCTCTACCATATTTTATACGTTTAGAATACCGATGATTTAGATAATAAACGCCGAACTAAATAGATATTATATATGTATATAACAAAAAGGCAGCTCCAATATGGTTTTTTGAAGATTTTTTTCTATAATAGCGTTATAGATATATAAGTACTTATATTTTTAATAGTCCAATGAATTTTTATCAGGATTTAGGTGCGTTGATTTTTGGAAGTCGTTTAAGACGACTAAGTGAGCGCTTTTTAGCAGAGGTTAATAAAATTTATCAGGAAGAGGGTGTTCCTTTTGACGCCTCTTGGTTCCCAGTTTTTTATTTACTGGATCAGAAAAATCATATTTCTTTAATTGAAATATCGGATAAATTGGAGGTAAGCCATTCTGCAATCAGCCAGTTAATTTCTAACTTGGAAAAGAAAGGGTTGGTACAGATGGAAAAAGATCCTGATGATGGAAGAAGAAGGCTGATTACTTTGACTGATGAAGGAAAAGTAATGAAGAATCAGGTGCGTAAAATATGGGTACACCTACAAGAGACTATGGATGAATTGCTAACGGAAGGAGAACATAGCAAGCATCTGTTAAATGGATTGAGTGAAATAGAGAAAAGTATGGAAGAGCGACCTCTTTATGAAAGAGTCCTCGGACGAATGGAATAGTATTTCAAAAGAGAATGTGTGAGGCCACATTCTTTTTTTAAGTTAAAATATATAAGCACTTATATAAAATAAGTTCCTGCACTGAACTAATTAAGCAAAATAAGCATACTAACTATATATAGAAGTTCTAATAGAATAAACTTCACTAATCAGATATGAATAATAACACATTTCGTTACGGGCATGACCATTTGACCGTAGGCTTAGCCTTGGATATTGCCAGAGGGAATATTCAGGGTGTGCTGACAGAAGAGGTGAAGCAGAAAGTGCAGCAAAGTGCACAACATGTAGCCACTATTGTAGAAAGCAAAAAGACAGTTTACGGAGTAAATACAGGTTTTGGTCCACTTTGTACGACTACAATTTCGGAAGAAGATACCATTACGTTACAATATAAAATTCTTCAAAGCCACAGTGTAGGGATGGGGAATCCGATTCCTGAGGAAGTAGCAAAGTTGATGATGATTACCAAAGTACATGCCTTAGCAATGGGGTATTCTGGTATTGCATTGGCTACGTTGGAGCGTATTGTATGGCATATAGATAATAATGTAATCTCTCTGGTTCCTGAGCAAGGTTCTGTTGGGGCTTCTGGTGACCTGGCACCTTTGTCACATTTATTCCTTCCATTGATTGGTTTGGGAGAAGTATATTATAAAGGAGAGTCCCTGCCAATGAAGGCAGTGATGCAGAAGGAGGGACTTGAGCCAATCCAATTGGGGCCAAAAGAAGGGTTGGCTTTGATCAATGGTACGCAGTTTATCCTTTCATTTGCTGTGAGAGCTGTGGAGCGTTTGCAGAATGCATTAGATACCGCTGATATTATTGGCGCGATTTCCCTGGAGGCCTTAATGGGATCGGGAAGACCTTTTATTGAGGAGTTGCATCGCATTCGTCCTTACAAAGGCACCAAGTATGTAGCTAATCGTCTAAGCAACCTATTGGCAGGCTCGGAGATCTTAACCTCTCATGCAGAATGTGACCGTGTACAGGATCCGTATTCCTTGCGTTGTATGCCACAGGTACACGGAGCGTCTCGAAATGCTTGGTTACACTTGAAGGAGATGACAGAGATTGAGCTGAACTCGGTAACGGACAACCCGATTATTCTGGATTCAGAAAATACGATCAGTGGTGGTAACTTCCATGGACAGCCTATGGCACTTCCTTTGGATTATGCGACCATCGCAGCAGCGGAGTTGGGGAACATCTCAGATCGTCGTAGCTATATGATGATTGAGGGACGTTATGGATTGCCAAAACTATTGATGGAAAATACAGGATTGGATTCTGGATTTATGATCCCTCAATATACCTCTGCAGCATTGGTGACGGAAAATAAGACACTTTGTTTCCCTGCAAGTGCGGATAGTGTTCCTACTTCATTGGGACAGGAAGATCACGTATCCATGGGATCGGTGAGTGGTCGTAAGCTGAATCAGGTTATCACGAACCTAGAGAGAATTTTAGCCGTGGAGTTACTTTCAGCAGCACAAGGATTGGACTTCAAGAGGCCATTGAAATCCAGTGTTGTGATTGATGGAGTACATGAGATGATCCGTGAGCATATTCCGTTCGCTCCAGAGGACCGCATCTTTGCCTATGATCTAAATACGTTGGAGACGCTGATCAGGAATAAGAAATTAGTAGAAGCAGCCAATCAAATTGCACAAGAAAATAACATTGATATAAATGGAAAAGAGAATGACACCTTCGGAATTTATTGAGAAATACGCTAAGCATCCTGTATATAAAGCACCAACAGGAAATACGCTACATGCAAAATCATGGCAGACAGAGGCTCCTCTTCGTATGCTATTGAACAATTTGGATGCAGAAGTAGCGGAGATTCCTGAAGAGTTGGTCGTATATGGTGGTATCGGTCAGGCAGCAAGAAACAGGGAATCTTTAGAGAAGATTATCGAGGTATTGCTGGAGCTGGATGAACACCATTCCCTATTGGTACAGTCTGGTAAGCCGGTTGGAGTGGTACGTACACATCCAGAGGCGCCAAGAGTGTTGATTGCCAATAGTAATCTGGTGCCGGAGTGGGCAACATGGGAACACTTTGATGAGTTGAAGGAAAGAGGATTGATGATGTACGGACAAATGACGGCCGGCTCATGGATCTATATCGGAACACAAGGGATCCTGCAAGGAACGTATGAAACGTTTGTTTCTTGTGGACAAAAGCACTTCAACAGCGACCTTCGTCATAAGCTCTTGGTGACAGGTGGTCTTGGTGGTATGGGTGGAGCACAACCATTGGCAGCGACCATGGCAGGGGCCACATTCCTTGGCGTAGATATTGACCCTACACGTATTGAGAAACGTCTGGAGACGCGCTATATCGATAAGATGACGCACTCTTATGAAGAGGCGATTCAGTGGGTGATGGAAGCAAAAGAAAAAGGTGAAGCAGTTTCTGTAGGCTTGGTAGGCGATATCGGAGATGTATTGGAGCGTTTGATCCAGGATAATATCACGCCAGATGTATTGACGGATCAGACTTCCGCACATGATCCTGTAAATGGGTATATACCTAATGGACTTTCTTTGGAAGAAGCGGCCAAGCTTCGTAAAGAAAACCCTGAAGAGTATAAAGCGCTTTCACTGAAGAGTATGGCAAGACACGTAGAATTTATGTTGGAGCTTCAGCAAAGAGGTTCAATTACCTTTGACTACGGTAATAACCTTCGTGAGTTTGCAAGACAAGGTGGATGTGAGAACGCATTCAACTTCCCTGGATTTACGCCAGCATATATTCGTCCATTGTTCTGTGAAGGAAAAGGACCATTCCGTTGGGCAGCACTTTCAGGAGATCCTGAGGATATCTATGTCACAGATCAGGCATTGAGAGAGGCGTTCCCAGAGAACACGCACTTGATCAAATGGTTGGACGAAGCAAAAGAGAAAATTGCTTTTCAGGGCTTGCCATCACGTATTTGCTGGTTAGGTATGGGCGAAAGAGAAAAAGCAGGTTTGATCTTCAACGAATTGGTAAGAACCGGTAAGGTAAAAGCACCAATCGTAATCGGTCGTGATCACCTGGACTGTGGATCTGTAGCGTCTCCAAACCGTGAGACAGAGTCTATGCTAGACGGTTCAGATGCTGTATCAGACTGGCCATTACTAAACTTAATGTCCAACACGGCAGGTGGTGCAACATGGGTGTCTTTCCACCACGGTGGAGGAGTAGGTATGGGCTTCTCTCAGCACGCAGGTCAGGTGATTCTGGCAGACGGTACAGATCGTGCAGAAGCGTGTATCCGTCGAGTACTTTACAATGACCCTGCCATGGGTATCTTCCGTCATGCGGATGCAGGGTATGACATTGCGAAAAAAGTAGGTGATGATAACGATATGTTAATTTAATGTTGAATCGTTGAGGTAGCTACGCTACTGGTTGAATCGTTGATTTGAGTTGAATTGTTTTTTGATATAGCTCAAATCAACGCTTCAACTCGATTCAACTCACCGAAGGTGAAATTCAACAATTCAACGATTCAACATGAAACTAATAGGACCATTTACACAAGCGCTCCCATTGGCCGATCTTCCAATGAAAGGAGCGATTGCTGATGAGGATTTAAAAATTATAGAACAGGCAGGAGTATTGCTAGAAGATGGCAAGATTCTGGCAGTGGATACATTTGACAAATTACAAAAAGAAAACCCTGAGGTAGCAGTGACCGAGATTCAAGAATCCATGGTATTGCTACCTTCTTTTGTAGATTGCCATACGCACATCTGCTGGGGAGGCAACAGGGCTAGGGATTATGCCATGCGTATTGCGGGTAAGCCTTATCTGGAGATTGCCCGTGCAGGAGGAGGTATTTGGGATTCTGTGACGAAGACCCGTGCTGCTTCCGAGGGGGAATTGACAAATATTACAATCCAGAGAGCAAATCGTCACCTTGCGGATGGCATTACTACTATTGAGGTGAAAAGTGGGTATGCTTTGGATGTAGAAAATGAATTGAAGATGTTGAAGGCCATTAAAAATGCCGATCGGGAAGTAAAAGCAGACTTGGTATCTACGTGTTTGGCCGCGCACATCAAGCCAAAGGATTTTGAGGGAGATGCAGCGGCTTATCTTCAGTATATTCTGGAAAATCTACTGCCGGAAATCAAGCAACAAGGTTTATCGAATCGTGTTGATATCTTTATTGAGGATACGGCATTTAATGAGGAGGTATCAGTTTCTTACTTATTAGCAGCAAAGGCTATGGGTTTTGAAATTACCATTCACGCTGACCAGTTCTCTACTGGAGGAAGTGCTGTCGGCAAAGAAGTAGGAGCGGTGTCTGTAGAACACTTGGAGTCTAGTACAGAAGAAGAAATTAGATTAATAGCAGATTCTGATATGGTAGCCGTAGCACTTCCGGGAGCTTCTTTAGGACTGGGGATGCAATATACCCCTTCCCGAAAGCTGTTGGATGCTGGAGCATGTTTGGCAATTGCGACAGACTGGAACCCCGGTTCAGCACCTATGGGAGATCTGTTGATGCAAGCAGCCGTATTGAGCGCCTCAGAGAAGTTAAGCTCAGCAGAAGTATTTGCCGGTATAACCTACCGCGCAGCAGCAGCCTTAAACCTAAATGACAGAGGTCGTTTGGCAGAAGGAATGCTAGGTGATATGGTGGCTTTCCCATGTGAGACCTATCAGGAAATTCTTTACCAGCAAGGAAGGTTAAAGCCTACATATGTCTGGAAAAAAGGAGAGGAGGTAGAAGGTAAAAGGTAAGAGGTATAAGGTAAAAGTAGGGCCTGTTTATAAAAATTATTTTATTCATTATGATACAACGTAGGCCCTCGCGTGACGCGAGGGTCCTCGAAAGAGCAGTGCTTCGGATAGCTATAAGGCCTATTTTATTTTTAATAACAGGCCTTGATTAATCGTATTCATCACCAATACGTCCAAAGCGGTATTTCTAAAAGAGCCTGGGGTTTATTAAGTTTGAATATTTATCTGTCATATTCCGTATAGTGACGGATTAAAATCCGCCCCTATGTAATGTCTCCCTTTCAGGGTTTTATGGTATAATCCCGAAAGGATGACATCACATAGAGGTGGGTAGGGACGGTAAGTCTTCAACCCATCTCTTCACGTAAGAAGTGTGTCGGTTATTTATTCAACCTTAATTAAGCGATAAACAATAACCGATAAACTTACTGCCTTTCTAATACCCCCTCACCAATCGTATAAACTCCGCTCTATACCCCTCTTCATCCTTCCCTCTTGCTTCAGTAGCAAGCTCTGAGACCAGCTTTTTATCTCCCTCAGCAACATACTTGGAATCCCTCAGCAACATGCCGAATAGGGCTACCGCAGCCGAAAAGCGGAAGTTTTCTGAGCTTTTGCTCCATTGCTGTTCTTGTTTTTTAACGACTTCTTCCATCAGGATACTTTTTGTTCCTTGTGGTGGCTTGTAACGAAACTTGACGGTTGCTATCTCGGATTGGTTTCCTGTTGGTACGGTTTCCTGATATTTCAGGTCCTCTACATCTTTTAGGAACTCACTTTCTACGCCAGTAGGAATCACTTCGTATAAGGCGGTAACGGTATGGCCGGCGCCGATCTCTCCTGCATCTTTTTTATCATCCTGAAAGTCTTCATTATTGAGCTTACGGTTTTCATATCCGATCAGGCGGTAGGCCTGTACGGTGGCAGGGTTAAACTCCACCTGTATCTTGACATCTTTGGCAATGGTATAGAGTGTTCCTGCAAACTCTGTCCCTAATACCTTCAGGGCTTCTTGACGGGTATCGATATAGGCGTGATTACCATTTCCTTTTTGGGAAAGTGTTTCTAGCATATCATCTCTATAGTTCCCCATCCCAAAGCCTAAACAGGTAAGGTATATCCCTGAAGTTCTTTTTTCTTCAATCATATCCTGTAACTCTCTTGGGCTATTGGCGCCTACATTGAAGTCTCCGTCCGTTGCCAGGATAATACGATTATTCCCTTCTTTCAGGAAGTTTTCTTCGGCTACTTTATAGGCCAGCTCAATACCTTCCCCACCTGCGGTAGACCCTCCGGCTTCTAGCTGATTGAGGGCTGCAAGAATTTTATCTTTTTCTTGTACAGGTGTTGAGGGGAGTACAATGCCGGCAGCACCTGCGTAAACGACAATGGCCACTTTATCGGTTTCATTCAGTTGATCCAGTAATATCTCCAGAGAGGATTTTAATAACGGAAGTTTGTTATAGTCTGACATAGACCCCGATACGTCCAATAAGAAGACAAGGTTATTGGGTTTTAACTCTGCTTTTGGAAGCTCTTTCCCTTTTAAACCAATATGCAGTAACTGATGCTTTGTGTTCCATGGACAGGTAGCCGTTTCTGTAATCACAGCGATAGGGTGTTGTCCTTTGGGCTGTGGGTAATCGTAGTCAAAGTAATTGATCAGCTCTTCAATTTTAACGGCATCTTTATCGGGTTGCTGTCCCATATTCAACATGCGACGCATATTGGCATAAGAGGCCTTGTCCACATCAATAGAGAAGGTGGAACGAGGTTGACTATTGACAGATAGGAAGGTATTCTCCTCGATCATATGATAAGTTTCCGAATCTTGTGGAGGAGCCATGGGAGCATCTTTTACTTTTCTTTCGTATGCACGTTGGGCGGGAGCCGGAGCGCCTACAACCATTTCATCGGCCACCTCTACTTCTTCTGCAAATTCTATCTCTAAATCTGTTGGTTTGGGAGGAGTTTGCTGTACGGTAGGAGGAGTATCAGTTTCTTTTTGACTCGATTTGCAGCTGGGAAGCACTTGGGATAGTAAAAGGCTAAAACCAATGTATAGCCAAATGTTTTTTGTCAGTACTTGCATAGTATTTAGGGGTTATGGATTTCTGTTTGATGATATTCTAATAATACGGAAAAGGTAAAAAGTTACAGTATTGGATGAAGAATAAATTGTATTTTTTATTCAGAATATAATTCAGTCCCTCTCTATTATTATTCCCCATTCCAAATAATAAATCACATGTTGTCCACCCATTGTCCCTTGCTATTTTATGAAAAAACAATAAGGAGAATTTTTATTTGCGGGATATACTATGCGTTTTACCCAGAAGAGTTAAAAAAATATATCCATTACTACTAAGATGTCAAATACACTAGATACCCTTCATAGATTGATAGAGCATGGCTATACCAATCAGATGGTACATAACTATACCCAAGACCAAATACTGGAAGGCGATAGCCAAGTAACGATTGCAGGAGAAGAGATGACCAACTTTGGTTCTTGTAGTTATTTAGGTTTGGAGCATGAAGAAACCTTGAAGCAAGGAGTGATTGATGCGGTGACCAGATACGGTACGCAGTTTTCTTCTTCCCGTACCTATTTATCCTTAGGGTTATATCAGGAACTGGAAATGAACTTGGAGGCAATATTTCGTAAGCCTGTAATTGTTTCTGCGAGTACCACTTTGGGGCACTTGGCAACACTTCCTGTGATTGTAGGGGAGAATGATGCGGTAATCCTTGATATGCAAGCACACTCTAGTATGCAGATGACGGCACAACAGTTGAAGGCCAAACGTATCACCACTTCAGTGATTCGTCACAACTGTATGGAGTCTCTGGAGAAGAAGATCAAGCTATTGAGCAATAAGCACGATAAGGTGTGGTACCTGGCAGATGGAGTATACTCTATGTATGGAGATAAGGCAGC
The DNA here is from genome assembly GCF_039543525.1 of Algivirga pacifica. NCBI lineage: Bacteria > Pseudomonadati > Bacteroidota > Cytophagia > Cytophagales > Flammeovirgaceae > Algivirga > Algivirga pacifica. The sequence goes on along the minus strand of NZ_BAABJX010000020.1, from coordinate 37,743 downwards.
ATTTGAGGAAATCGAAAAGCTGCTGAATCGTTACAAGAAATTTCATCTATATATCGATGATGCCCATGGCATGGGATGGGAAGGAGAGAACGGAATGGGGGTTGTACGTCATCATATGGCCCACCATGATAAGATGGTATTGGCAGTATCGCTCAATAAATCTTTTGGAACGGCGGGTGGATGTATTGTTTTTCCTAATGAGATGATGGCCCGCAAGGTGCGTAATTGTGGCGCAACTTACATTTTCTGTGGCCCTATTCAGCCCCCTATGTTGGGAGCGGCTTGTGCTTCGGCACGTTTGCACCTTTCAGATGAGCTGCCGGAACGACAAAAGTATCTCAAAGAATTGATCGCTTATACCAATCAGCGATTAAAAGAGCTTTCCTTACCTCAGTACCTGGAAGCGGATACTCCTATATTTTTTATTCCGGTCGGGTTGCCGGATCCTACGATGAGTGTGATCAAGAAAATGAAGGATGACGGCTTTTATATGAACTCAGCCTCTTTTCCTGCCGTACCGATTAAGAAAGGTGGGGTGCGCTTTATGGTGAACAGCCGATTAACCAAGGAAGATATTAATCAGATGCTGATGCGATTACAGGTTAATTATCTGAAGACCCTTAATGAAATAGGAAGTAGCTGCGAGGAGGTCAGTAAGGTATTTGGTATTTCGGAGTTTTCTATATCAATAGAAGAAACATCTCCAATACAAGAGGGGCGTGTAGAGACATTGAATACTCGTTTATTCCATTCTATTCATGAAATAAAGAAAGAAAGCTGGAATCAATACTTCAAAGGAAACGGAAACCTGGATTACGATAATATCACTTTATTGGAAGAAACCTTTACCAATCAGGCATTACCGGAGAATAACTGGGACTTCCATTATTTTGTCGTTACAGACAATCAGGGAGAAGTGGTCCTGAAAACGTTTTATACTTCGGCGATCTCCAAGGAAGATATGTTCTCTCCAAAACACGTTTCTGAGAAGGTAGAGGCAGAGCGGGTGATGGATCCTTATTATTTGACCTCCCAAAATATTCTGACAGGTACATTGATTACCAAGGGAAGTCAGGTTTACCTGAATCAGTCCCATAAAGATTGGAAACAAGCACTGAAATTGTTGGTGGAGCAGATGCAATCGTCTTTGCAGGATAAGGGAGCCACCAAGATGATGCTGAGAGACTTCTTTGGAGAGAAGATTGATCAGGAACTGGAAGATGTGATGATGGAATTAGGCTTGGTACGTTATCAGTTGCTGAATAATTATGTAGTAACTGATCTGAACTGGAAAACGACGGATGATTTTCTAGGTCAGTTGGGACAAAAGTATCGCTATAATGTTCGCAAAGAGATTTTGCGTTATGAGCATATGTTTTCCTTGAGTTACGATAGACCTGAATCAGAAGAGGAGTTGTTACATCTTTATGAGTTATATATAAAGGTGTTTGAGAGAGCTTTGGATTTGAATGTCTTCCAGTTGCCTTTTGACTACTTTAAAGCCATGTGTCAAAATCCGAACTATGACATTATAAAAATGTATCTAAAGCCAGAACAAGCAGGAACGGAATTTCCACAATTGGTTGGTGTGATGTTTAGCTATGTAAATGAGGATCTGTACAATGCGATGATTGTGGGATTGGACTATGCGTATGTACGTTCACATAATACCTATAAGCAGATCTTGTATCAAACATTATTAAGAGCCAAACAACTTGGTTGTCATACATTGGATTTAGCCTACACGGCAGAGTTAGAGAAGAAAAAGCTAGGGGCCACTGCTCAGGAAGTATATGCCTATGTACAAGCGGCCGATCACTATAATTTCAGTGTGTTGGAGTCGATGAACTAAGCTTTGTTGAGCATTTTGCTGTTGAGGGAAGGCTTAATTTTCAATTTTCAATGATTAATTTTCAATAGTGGGATATTATTAGTGGACTAAACGCCAAGTAAACATACAGTTAAGTGCTTTTTGGTTTAAGGATAAAGGATCAATAATCGTTCTTTACGAGCTTCTATTCTTTTAATGAACAGGCTTGTAATTGAAAATTAATCATTAGAGCTTATCACGGTTTATTTCGTATGAGTAAAGAATATATCTCTAGTTCAAAAGTAGTACGTATAAACCCTAATCGATGTAGTAAACCACTTGATCCAAGAGCAATTCCTTACTCGTACCTCGTTCGGAATTTGAACTCTTGAACCAGTTCAGAATGGAAAATGATTTTTAAGAATAGGTCCTGCAATTGAAAATTGAAAATTAATCATTGAAAATTAAAAATTCCCTCAACAATGCAGTGCTCAACAGCGTAGCGTTCAACCGATGTCAATGTAAGGTTATCAGGTGTTGTGTATGGAAATAAACAATAGGTGCTCCTATCTTACGTAAGTGAACAGTGAACAATGAACAGTGGGCAGTGAATAGAAATTTGGATAGGGTAGTAAGGCGAAATAGTTTGCTCACTGCTCACTGCTCACTGCTCACTGCTCACTGCTCACTGCTCACTGCTCACTATCACACTAACCCATCACCTTAACCTTATTTATGTTTATAAGACTACACGCATTCTTCTTGTTACTGGGGGCTATGGCCTTAGGAAGTGTACTACATGCACAGACCAAGGATGTTAGTGATTCCTTACAACTCAATTATCATATACGGCAAAATGATATTGATTCTTATGCGGTCACCAACATCGTAGATAAAAAAGCAATTTCTTTATTGGGTGGTAACTTAACGGGGCTTTTAAAAAGGAATGCAGGGATTAGTTTTTCTAATGGTGCGTTGATTTCTGTACGAGGGTTAAATCCACGATACACGAATGTAATGTTGAATGGCTTATTTGCTCCTGTGACCGAGCAAAATATCAAGGCATTTTCTTTGGGGTTGGTTCCTGGAGCAGCAGTACAAGCCTTTGAGGTTTATAAGTCTGGTGATTATCATAATCCTGGGGAATGGGGAGGAGCTGTGGTCGATATACTATCGGATGCCGCATTGAGCGAGAATTTTACCCAACTAGCTTTTGGGGTGGGGTATCAGCATAACTTTACCTTTCAAGATTTTATTAAGGATGAAGAGCACGGCAGTGAGTTGGTAGATTTTTTTGGATATGGAATCAACCGTAGAGACTTTCAGAATGATATTGTAGGTCGGGAAGAGCTACAGGCGATGAGTCGAAATGAAGCCGCTGCAGAAGGAGCTAAGCTGCAAAATACGTGGGCATTGGAAACTACGACCGCAATTCCTAATCTGAATTTTGGTTTTGGGATGGGCAGGGTGATTCTCAAAGAGGGAGAGATGCAGCTGTCCACGATTAATTCTTTGTCTTTTTCACGTGTTCAAGGAGGAATACATTTTAATCGAGCTCGTTACGATGGGTATGTTTTTGACCAAAGAGGAAATGTAATTTCAAGTACTCTGAGAAATTATAGTACCGATGCAGTGTTTTCAATTAAGGCTGACCTTGCACTAAATTCTACCTGGAACTGGAAAATTGATGAAGCCAATACGCTGACCTTCGGAGCAATCTATAGTCACTCAGGGGAGAACAAAACGATCTCCAGGTATTTTGTGAATCTTCAAAATAATGGGGAAGCCTACTTTGCACAATACGGTCCCCTGGAAAAAGAATTATTATTATTTCGTTTATCAGGGCAACATGAATGGACAGATTTCACAGAGGTATCGTGGAGTTTAGGGTTTAATAACTCCACCAGAGAGGATGCCGATTTGAGGAGAGTTGCAGCTCAAAGTAGTTTTAGCATAGAGGATACTCCTTTTCTATTGATCATACCGGAAACCTCTAAGTCAGATATTGGTGCCCGTTTTGGGAGTGATATGTTGGATCAGTCTTATGCCGGTAGGGTGGATATTACACAACAGACACAGCAGGATTGGTTGCAATTCCGATTTGGAGGGATGATGGATTATTATCAGCGGGATTTTAAGGCGCGTGTAATTACTAACGTTAAGGATAATTTAACTTCTACGGACCTGTTGCAGGTGCTGGCAAGCGACTTGCCCAATATCTATCAATCAGCAAACTTTGGTCCTGAAGGGTATTATATTGTAGATGGAACGACACCTTTTGATGAGTATGATGCCAGCAATTTACTTGTAGCGGTTTATACGGGAGGGGAGGTGTTATTTTCAGATAACTGGAGAAGTTCCTTGGGCTTTAGGTATGAATATTTTAACCAAAAACTTAACTCAGGAGATGTAGTGGTCGATAATCATACGGACAGTTTCTTACCTTATGTGAATGTAAACTATGTACCTTCCAATCATCGAATGGCGGTGAAGTTTTCTTATTCTCGTTCAGTAAATCGCCCGGCTTTTCGGGAGTTAGCCCCTTTTATCTTCTTTGATTTTGACTACCGCTCAGATGTACAGGGAACGGTAGATTTAAAGGATGCTAAATTACATAATTTTGATCTTGCCTTTTTATACGAATTTGGAAATAATGAATATGTGAGTCTCAATCCTTTCTACAAGCAAATTAAGGACCCCATCGAGATGATCTATGTTGTTCGTTCAGATGTCCCTTTATTTACTTTTCAAAATGCTGAACAAGCAGAGGTGAGTGGGATTGAACTGGAGTTTTCTAAGTTTCTGAGTAATAATCAGAATAGTTTATTAAGTCACTTATTACTCAGTGCAAACTTAGCTTATATCGCTAGTAATATTGACCTGGGAGATGATACGAATGAGGTATTATCTAACCGTCCTTTGCAAGGGCAAACACCTTGGATAGCATCTGCAGGATTAACCTTTTTTACCGAAGATAAAAAAGGGGTGTTTACGGTGGGGTATAATTTTTTGGGAAGTGCCCTTTTTACAGTGGCTGATGGAGTGGAGACTTTCCCGAGGTATACAGAACCTCAGCATTTTTTGAGCGCAACGATGGCATACAAGATTGGAAAGCATTGGGGGATGAACTTGGGTGTAGGAAATATTCTAAATACAGTATTCAATCAGGTCGCTGATGTTAACTTGAATGCAGAAATCGATGACGAAGTAGATAATGTTGTACAAGAGGGGTTGAGGTATCAAAATTTTTCGATGAATGTTAGCTATAAGTTCTAGCCTATGAAAGCCTATAAACTAATTTATATATTACTCTTATGCTTGATCATAGGTTGTGATAAAATTGAGATTTTGCTTCCTCCAGAAGAGGAGAAAATAGACAAAGTAGGCACAGGGAATACGGATGCTCGTTCTATACTATTCCTGAAAAATGATACGACTACCTTGTATGTAAATCCTGATTCTTATGAAAGCTATCTTTCATCTGAAAATGTAGGGGATTTTATCTCAAACGAAGAGTTTGGTAAGCCATCTCCTGCTGATTTAAACCTTTATAATTTAGAGGACTTTCCGACCTTAAAGCCGGGCTTGGATATGGTATTGGAAAGTACAGAAGGGACTTCTTTACAACTGGTAGATTATCCTGGGGCTTTTGGGACTTTTGTTGATCAAGCATGGCATGTTAATTCCAATTGGTGGGTGTTAGACCCGCAGTTTATCGATTATGGGTATGATCCAGCTACTGTAGTGACGTTAAGTGGACGCATTGATACCAATATTACCTTGACAAAAGATAATAAATACTTATTGTCAGGACAGGTATTTGTGGAGGATGGGATCACTTTGACGATAGAAGCAGGGACTGTAATTTTTGGTTCTGTATCAGTAGCGGGAGGTGCAGGAGTATTGATATTTAATAGAGGAGCAAAAATTAATGCGAATGGCACACCCGAAGAGCCAATTGTTTTTACGACAACAGCTCCCGTAGGAACAAAGAATAGAGGACAGTGGGGAGGTGTCGTTTTTCTTGGTAAAGCACCCAATAATAAAGGAGAGGATATTTTGGTAGAAGGAATACAAGGAACGGAAGAGGGGGATGGTTTGTACGGAGGGAATGATCCAGAGGATAGTTCGGGCTCGTTTAGTTACTGGAGAGTGGAATATGCTGGGGTTGCCATTACCCCTTCCAATGAGATCAATAGTTTAACGTTTGGAAGTGTCGGCTCCAAAACAGTGGCCCATCATATAATTATTGCCAATGCTGGAGATGATGCTTTTCAGTGGTTTGGAGGGACAATGAACATATCCTATGTAGCGACTTTTAGTACGCTGGATGATGATATGGACATGGATTCAGGATATTCAGGGACGGTACAGTTTGCTTATTTTATTCGTAATCCTTTTGCAGCAGATAAAGGAGGTGCCAGTAGTTTTGAGATCGGTAGTTCTAATGCATTGGGTATACAGCCGATAACCTCTGCACTTATCGCCAATGTGACAGTAGTTGGTCCTCTATATCAGTTGGAAGGTCTTGATTTGCTTGCTGACCCGAAATATCAAGGAGGGGTCCTGTCTAAGGAAGCCGCTGAGGCTTTATTGATCAATTCGGTGCTGATTGGCTGCCCGGTGGGTGTACAGAATCCATAATCAGTACTTCCAACAAGATTTGTTTTTATAATTTTCAATGATCAATGATGAATTTTCAATAATTAATACACGCTAGAACTAGTTTAGCAGCCTTTGGAGTGATTCATTTTAATTAAAAATTGAAAATTGATCATTGAAAATTAACCCACGCTAGAAGCAGTTCAGTAGGCTTTTTTAATCATAGACAATTAACCGTGATAAACTCTATTATTAATTTCTCACTCTTCATTAAAAATTAAGAACTCCTTATCTCCTTTACGTTCTCCCCCTCTATATTTGTCTATTATCATTGAAAACCATTGCCAACCATGAGAACTATTACTATTAAAGATGAGTCTGCTACGGGAGAGTTGCTGCATGAACTCCAATTGCAAATGGAAAAGGAATGTATTTCCATTAAAGAGCTTATTGAAGCCAGAGTAAAGGCTGAGGTGGAAGCATATAACCAAAAACTACCAGAGTATTTCAGTGGGTTGGTGCAGCCTAGAATGGAAGAGGAGCAACTTAATGCTACAGTCAAGAAACGTATCCAACCGGTAGATTATGAGAAGCAGGTGTACGTTGCGTTAGAGGCTTTTCAGAAAAACGGTTTCTTTGTTTTAGTAGATGATCTACAGGCAGAACAATTACACGAAGAAGTAATGCTGCAAGAGCATACGGTCATCAGTTTTATTAAATTAACTCCTTTGGTAGGAGGGTGAGTTGAGCACGACATTGTTGAGCGCTTTGCTGTTGAGGGCACCTTCGGTGCGTTGAGGAAATTTTCAATTTTCAATAGAGGGATATTACGGGGATACATCGCAGTGAACTGGTCCAAGAGTTCAAATTCCGAACGAGGTACGAGTGAGAAATTACTCTTGGACCAAGCGATTTACTACATCGGTTAAGGTTTATACATACTACTGGAGAAAGAATCAATAATGGTTCTCTACGGACTTCTATTCTTTTACAAAGCCTGTTTATAAAAGATACAACAAGCCTTATAGGTCTTCGAAATACTATTCTTTCGCAGATTCTTGCGTGACGCAAGGGCCTACATCGTAGTATCAGCATAGAAAATGATTTTAATGACATGCCCTGTAATTGAAAATTAAAAACTTTCTTTTCATCAGTACCCTTTCGTAATGCAGTGTTGTTGCCATGGAAAAATCATTGTATTGAAAATTGAAAATTAATCATTGAAAATTACCCCCCCTCAACGCACCGAAGGTGCTCTCAACAACGCAGTGCTCAACAGCGTAGCGCTCAACTAAATACTATGGATATGAAAGAAATATTAACCGAATTAACGCCACTTTGGCTACAGTTATTTTTAGAAGCACAACAGCAGGGTACACTGTATTCGGGTACTCCAATTACTCAACTTCCAACGTATGAGACCTTCAAGAATGGAGGAGATTTTTTTAAGAAAGCAACAGTGGAATACTGTGTTGATCGCTTTATTACATTGAGCTTGCCTGTGCCTGACAGGCAACAAGCAGGGTGGGACGGAGTCTTATCCAAAATTTTTGGAAAGAATAAGGAGCTGACCACAGAGGAGATTAAACTGAGGGGAAAAGAAAAAAGGTTTTGTGAGCTATTGCTGCAGGCATTGCTTCGAACCAAAATCAACTATGAAGAGGAGGAATGGATTGCCTTGATGCAAAAAATGAAATTCTGTGATGGAAAGGCAGTAAAGATGCGGTATCACTCCTTTGCACATTGGCCTTTGGGGTTCTTTGTAAAGCAAATTGAGCGAAGGGTAAAGCAAAAAGGAGCTTCTGCGAAATTGAAGAATTATTTAGGGGAAATGCTCTCTTGGGATGATTTTCAAGGTAACCCAAAGTATTATGGTTGGAGAACCAACATGGAAAAGCTAAAGCAAAATATACAGGAGATTCTGATGGAGGGAAGTAGTGAAAAGCCTGAGGTACTGCCATACTACCTCAACGAAGAAGATGCCTGGGGTAGAATGATCAATCAAACGATCAAAGAAAAAAAAGAAGAAGAGCAGGTACAGTGGTTTGCTTATTTCAGATACATCACCTCAGCCAATGGAGGGAAGCCTACCCAGAAATTCTTGAAAACGGCCAAAGGATTGGTGGATGCCTTTAAAAAAGAACCTTTTAAAGAAACCATACAGGAATGGTTACAGGCGGTGACCAATATGAAGGAAGAGCGTGTAGATACGGAACGATGGCATTATTATACATTCTTGAATACGACCAATTCAAATCTCTTGAAGGGAATGGTTTGGTCTATGGTACAATTTCACGATACCAAGACACTTTCCATTTTGGCTAATCTGGCTGAACGTTGCTATCGAAAAATACCGGGGGTGGGGCCAGCCGCCGCCAGCGTTGGAAATGCCTGTATTTATGTCTTGGCAAATAGTAGAGGGTTGGAAGGAATTAGCCACTTATCCAGACTTCGCTTGAGAATAAAGCAAGCGAACACCCGTAAACTCATCGGAAAGTATTTGCAGGAAGCAGCGAGTAAATTAGGGGTGACAGAAGAGGAGATCGGAGACCTTTCCGTACCTTCTTATGGTTTGACAGAAGGCTATAAGGAAGTGTTGCTGGGAGAGTATACCTTACAAATCACCTTGCAATCCAATGGGAAGGTGTTACAGCAATGGATAAAACCGGATGGGAAGCCACAGAAGACGGTTCCTACTGCTGTGAAAAATGACAGTAAGTTGGCCGATAAGTTGAAAAAGGTAAAACTGGAGGTAAAGGAATTGCAAAAGACCTATGCGGCTCAGAGAGATCGTTTGGATAGAACCTTTGTACTGGAACGTCAATGGACCTATGAGAATTTTGAGAAGTACTATTTAACACATGGGTTAACAGCCGTATTGGCGCAGCGTATGCTATGGATATTACACTCCAAGGAGCAAGAGGTATCGGCACTGTGGAGAGATGGACGTTGGGAGGATATACAAGGAGCTGTTGTACAGATGGATTGGGAGCAGGTAAAAGTATCTTTATGGCATCCGGTATATGCGGAGACTACCACTATATTGGCTTGGAGAGAGCGTATGGAAACCTTGGAGTGGCAACAACCCATTAAGCAAGTGTTCCGAGAGCTTTATTTATTGACCGATGCAGAAGTCAATACCCGTACCTATAGTAATCGTATGGCGGCCCATCTACTCAAGCAGCATCAATTTAGTGCGCTGGCATCCACAAGAGGATGGACCTATTCGCTCATGGGAGCCTATGATGACGGAAGAGAGAACGATATAGCGATGCTTCATTTACCAGAAAGAAAATTAAAGGTAGAATACTGGATCAATGAAGTGGCTACTGACGATTCTTTCAATGATGCAGGGATATGGTATTATGTGGCGACCGATCAGGTGAGGTTCGTCAGAGAAGAAGGTGGAGAACCTATCCCTTTGGTGGATATCCCTAAAATCATTTTCTCAGAGGTAATGAGAGATGTGGACCTCTTTGTAGGGGTCAGCAGTGTGGGAAATGATCCGGAGTGGAGAGATAACGGTGGACTACCACAATACCGTGACTATTGGCAAAGCTATTCTTTCGGTGATCTGACAGAAGTTGCCAAAAACAGGAAAGCAATTTTAGAGCGCTTGATCCCTCGTCTGAAAATCAGAAATGTTGCAGAGGTAGATGGGAAATTCCTAAAGGTAAAAGGAAAAATTAGAAACTATAAAATCCATATCGGAAGCACGAATATCCTGATGGAACCTAATGATCAATATCTCTGTATCGTACCCGCCCGAAAGAAGGAAGTCAATACTGATAAAGTATTCTTGCCATTTGAAGGGGATCGTGGTTTATCGTTGGTATTAAGCAAAGCCATGTTGCTCTCAGAGGATGATAAGATTGAGGACCCTACGATTTTGAGCCAGTTACATTATTAGTTTTCAATGTTCAATGATTAATTTTCAATTAGTAGTGGTCTGACTGAACTGGTTCAAGAGTTCAAATTCCGAACGAGGTACGAGTAAGGAATTGTTCTTGGACCAAGCGGTTTACTACATCGGTTATTTAATAAGTGTAGAAGTGTAAAGTTTCAAACTCTACGCTTCTACACTTAAAATAACCAACCCAGTAGTAACCTACAGGTTTATTTTTCAGCTAGTACTGATTAGCTAATTAAAAATTAATCATTGAAAATTAACAATTCATTCCACCTCTTCTTCCAACAGTCCCTCCAATATATCAATCGCAGCCTTCGCAATAATTGTCCCCGGCCCAAAAACTGCCTGGGCACCTGCCTTGAACAGGAAGTCATAATCCTTTGGTGGAATTACCCCTCCGACAACGACAATAATATCTTCTCTGCCCAGCTTTGTCAGTTCAGCGATCAGTTCAGGAACAAGAGTCTTATGTCCTGCGGCTAAAGTAGAAACTCCTACAATATGGACATCGTTTTCTGCTGCCTGCATCGCTACCTCGGCAGGGGTTTGGAATAGGGGAGCGACGTCTACATCAAAGCCTAGGTCAGCAAAGCTGGTGGCGACTACTTTGGCGCCCCGGTCGTGACCGTCTTGTCCCATTTTTGCGACCATAATTCTAGGACGTCTACCTTCCAGTTTTGCAAACTCATCAGCAAGTTTCTGGGCTTGCTGGAAAGAAGAATCCTCTGCAGCTTCCTTGGCGTACACTCCTTGTATGGTGTGGGTGACTGCCTTATGGCGTTTAAAGGCTTTTTCCATCGCATCGGAGATTTCTCCTAAAGTAGCTCTTAGTCGGGCAGCTTCTACCGCAAGCGACAAGAGATTGTCTTCCTCTAATGAGTGATTGGTAGTATCTTCCAGTTTACGGAATGCACAAGTCGTGAGCTTTTCTAGGGCTGCCTGCACGGCGTCTTCATTACGGTGTGCTTTTAGATCTTTTAGTCGCTTAATCTGGCTATCCCTTACAACGGTATTGTCTACTTCTAGTAACTCAATTTCCTCGTCATTTTCGACTTGATACTCATTTACTCCGATAATGATATCTTTTTTGGCATCAATACGGGCCTGCTTGCGGGCAGCGGCTTCTTCGATACGCATCTTGGGAACCCCTGCTTCTATAGCCTTAGCCATACCTCCTAGGGATTCGATTTCTTCAATATGCTTCCAGGCTCTTTGGATTAGTTCATCCGTCAGTTTCTCCACATAATAGCTACCTCCCCAAGGGTCTACAACCTTAGATATTTCAGTTTCTTCCTGTAGGAATTTCTGTGTATCCCTTGCGATTTTTGCAGAGAAATCTGTAGGTAAGGCAATGGCTTCATCCAATGCATTGGTATGTAACGACTGCGTATGTCCTAAAGCAGCTCCCATAGCCTCCACGGCCGTACGGGTCACATTATTATAAACATCTTGCTCCGTCAAGGACCAACCGGAGGTTTGACAGTGGGTACGCAATGCCATGGACTTTGGGTTTTTAGGATTAAATTGCTTGACCAATTTAGCCCAAAGTACCCTACCGGCACGCATCTTGGCAATCTCCATAAAGTGATTCATGCCAATGGCCCAGAAGAAGGACAGTCGAGGTGCAAAGTCGTCAATATCTAATCCGGCTTTGATTCCTGTTCTTAAGTATTCCAGTCCGTCACAAAGGGTATAGGCCAGTTCCAAGTCATTAGGAGCGCCAGCCTCTTGCATATGGTACCCACTAATACTAATGGAGTTAAATCGAGGCATCTTTTTGGAGGTATACTCAAAGATGTCTGCAATAATTTGAATGCTTGGCAGGGGCGGATAGATATAGGTGTTTCGCACCATAAATTCCTTAAGGATATCGTTCTGTATCGTTCCGCTCAGTTGGTCTGGACTCACGCCTTGTTCTTCTGCAGCGACAATATAGAAAGCCATGATCGGAATGACCGCTCCGTTCATGGTCATGGATACCGACATTTTATCCAGAGGAATCTGGTCAAACAAGACTTTCATATCCTCTACACTGTCAATGGCTACACCGGCTTTGCCGACATCTCCGGTTACCCTTGGATGGTCGGAATCATACCCCCTATGGGTAGGAAGGTCAAAGGCTACCGAAAGCCCTTTTTGTCCTGCCGCCAGGTTTCTTCGGTAAAAGGCATTCGATTCTTTTGCTGTACTGAATCCGGCATATTGTCGGATTGTCCAGGGACGAGTAACATACATGGTAGGGTAGGGACCTCTTAAGAAAGGAGGAATACCAGCTGAAAAGCCAAGGTGTTCCACATCTTTAAGATCTTCCTTGTGATAATTTCCCTTAATGTATATTCCTTCTGCAGTTTCCCATTCTTGTGGTGTTGTTTGCTTGGTACTTGTTGTCTTTGTAGTTGATGAGAGTGCTTCAAAGGACAACTGCTTGAAGTTGTGTTTCATTTAAAACAGGGTTGTGATATTTAGTATTATTTCACGTGTTAATTGCAATATAAAAGGAATAATGAGAATTTGAAATCGATTTAGAAAGTACACTTGTACGAAACTCTTTATTCATAACAGATGTTTCTCTCGGGGTGAGATAAATCATATAAATGTATTTTTCATAGAAAAGCTACTACTATTCAGGAGTACAAAGTGAAAAACACTACTCTTAGAAGAAAACGTATTTTTTGATGGCTATTAATTGCTTTAAAGGCATTGTATAGAGTAGTCATTAATTATTTAAAGAAATAATAATCCTTTAGCAATACGCAGTGATGGAACTAGTAAACGGACGCTATCAGATTCAGGGGGTTGACCTTCTGTCAGTATGTAAAGATCATGGAACTCCTCTATATGTATATGATGCAGATAAGATAGGGCAGCAGGTAGAGCGTCTGCGCAATGCCTTTGAGGGAGTAAACCTGAGAATAAAGTATGCAACTAAAGCCTTAACCAATATCAACATTCTAAAGTTGATGAGAAAGTATGGTACGGAGGTAGACACCGTATCTATTCAGGAAGTAAAGTTGGCATTGCATTGTGGATTTACCCCTGAAGAAATTCTATATACTCCTAATTGTGTTTCCTTTGACGAAATCAAGATGGCAGTAGATTTGGGTGTTATGATCAATATTGATAACATCCATATTCTGGAGCAATTTGGTGAGTTCTACGGCAACTCAGTGCCTTGTTGTATCCGTGTCAATCCACACTTGACTGCAGGAGGAAATGCTAAGATTCAGGTAGGGCACATCGGGTCCAAGTTTGGAATTTCTGTATTCCAGATGAGACATGTCCGTAAAGTAGTTGAAAACTTTGGTATCGATGTAGTAGGACTACACATGCATTCTGGATCAGATTTCTTGCAGAGCGAGGTATTCCTAATGGCTGCAGAGGTATTATTCAATGAGGCGCAGCACTTCCCGGACCTTAAGTTCCTGGATATGGGTAGTGGATTCAAAGTAGCGTATAAAGAAGGGGATATCACAACCAATATCGAAGAGATTGGTAGAGAGATGAGCAAAGTGTTCAAGAAATTCTGCAAGGAATATGGCAGGGACCTGGAGCTTTGGTTTGAGCCTGGTAAATTCCTGGTAAGTGAGGCAGGTTATTTCTGTGTAAGCACTAACGTAGTGAAGCATAGCCCAGCAGCGGTTTTTGCCGGAGTAGATTCCGGACTTAACCATTTGATCAGACCAATGATGTACGGTTCGTATCACGATATTGTGAATATCTCTAATCCATCCGGTACACAGCGTGTATACGATGTAGTAGGTTATATCTGTGAGACGGATACGTTTGGTCAGGACAGAAAACTGAATGAGGTAAGAGCAGGAGATGTTTTGGTCATGAAAAATGCAGGAGCATACGGTTTCAGTATGACTTCGAACTATAACTCACGCTTCAGACCGGCAGAGGTATTGATATACAAAGGTCAGGCACACTTGATTCGTAGAAGAGAAGTATTCGAGGATCTATTGGCTACACAGGTAGAAGTATTATAATGTAGGCCCTCGCCTCAGGCGAGGGTGGCTAGTTTTGTACAGAATCCTATCCAGTGATATGGTATGTGGGCCCTTACTGTGAGGTAAGGGCCCACAATATTAAAAATTGAAAATTAATCATTAAAAATTAAAGCCCTACTCAACCAGCAGCGTAAGCTGCCTCAACAACATCATGTTGCTTGATTTTTTTGGTAAAGATAAGGTATAACGTAGAAATCAACCCAAAGCCAAAAAACACTCCCAGTATACCCACGATACCCATATGGACAGCTGCAAGGCCAAACCAATCCTTTGTCCATATCATATACCCTAATGCCGATGAGCTACTGATTACCTGTACCCAACTTCCCAGTAAATCACGATCCATCACCGAAGTATATCCGTAAATGCCTAAAGCGATAATCCCTCCAAAGTAGTATACCTCTGGCATGGTTAAGCTTCCGTTGGAGATAAGGTAAAGCATTAACGTCGTCAGTGAAAATATTCCTACAAACTGAATCCATGCCCATAGTCCCATAAACTTGGATAGGTGACTATCGTATTTTACTTGCTTATGAACATTTTCCTGATAGTCTACAGGGAGTTTTTCGGCTACATCAGCGGGTCTCCATCCCAAAGGCATAAACCATATACGGGCTTTGTCCCAGTAGCTTTTGGCATACCAGGCATCTCGGATCAAGAAAGCCAAGTGCTTATAGTTAATCTTGAAAGGGTTCCAGGTATTTAGCGGACGCGTCACGCCATATACTGCTGGCTCCTCTTCTAATTCTTCTTGAAAAGTACCGAATAATTTATCCCAGATGATAAAGATCTGACTATGGTTTTTGTCCAGGTAAATCGGGTTGATAGAGTGGTGCACCCTGTGATGAGAAGGCGTCACTAAGATATATTCTAGCCAGCCCATCTTGCCGATAAGACGTGTATGGTACCAGAACTGAGCAAATAGATGAAGTGGTCCCAATAGGGCGATCACTTTGGGAGGAATCCCCAATAAGGCGGCCGGGATAAGGAAAAGTCCGTGATAAGCTAAAATACCTGAGATAGGTTGCCTTAAGGCGC
Source organism: Algivirga pacifica (assembly GCF_039543525.1). NCBI lineage: Bacteria > Pseudomonadati > Bacteroidota > Cytophagia > Cytophagales > Flammeovirgaceae > Algivirga > Algivirga pacifica. The sequence continues at coordinate 22,373 of NZ_BAABJX010000020.1, read as the reverse complement.
AGGCTAGATTAAACTCCTCACTGCTGTGATGAACAATATGACGGTTCCAAAATACATTCAGGGTGTGGTTAAGGCGATGTGACCAATACCCTGCGAAGTCTAGTGCAATAAACCCTATAACATAAATACTCCAATGATTATCGATCTTTGTGAGTGCAATATGCTTTTCAACCCACTCATAAGATAGAATAGCAATGCTGATTCCTAAGATACTTTTGAGTGTGTTGGTCATTCCTGAACTTAAGCTGGAAATGGTATCCATGCCGTTGAAGGTATGGAAGCCTTTAAAATAGCCATAAGCATATTCCAGTAACATGAGGATCACAAATCCCGGAATAGCATACATTAAAGCGGTAGCATATGTTTGCATAATTGTGTGTAGTTAGTAATGAAAAAGGTTTCTATAAAAAATAGTCTATGCAGACCTTAATAGATGATTGAGTGAATATTCACTATAATCATAACAATATAGTTATTCAGTTTAATTATTTGAAGATAGTGCATAAAAAAACACCCTGCGAAATACAGGGTGTCATCTGTTGTTGAGGCGGCTTGCGCCGCTGGTTGAGCGCTTCGTTGTTGAGTAGAGCTTCGCTCCGTTGAGCTATTATATGGTGTAGACTTCGTACGTTGAGACTTTGCAGTACTGCTCTTTCTCAACAGCCCGAAGGGCTACTCAACAGCGAAGCGCTCAACCAGCGGCGTAAGCCGCCTCAGCAAATTAATCTTCTTTATCGTCGTTTTTCTTGATTTCATTCAGGTTGATTTCCTCATCCTCATCCTCGAAGTAAAAATCATCTGCTCCATCAATCATTGGCTCAAGGTCCAATGGCTTGATATCAAATGTATACAGTAAAGATGGAAGTAAAACCAAGTTGGTGATCATCGCAACCAATAAGGTGATGGACGTCAAAAGTCCTAAAGCGATGGTTCCTCCAAATGCTGAGAATACGAAGATGATAAATCCAAAGAACAGGATAATAGAGGTATAAAGCATACTGGTACCTGTCTCACGGATACTTACAATCAACGCATGTTTCAGGTTTAGATGATGCAGCTTCATCTCCTGACGATATTTTGCCAGGAAGTGAATTGAGTCATCCACGGAAATACCAAAGGCAATACTAAAGACAATCGCTGTACTTGGCTTGAGTGGAATACCTACATAGCCCATCAATCCAGCCGTAACAATCAACGGAATAATATTAGGAACCAGAGATATCAATACGATTCTTAGGTTTCCGAAAAGTGTTCCCATAATGATCGCAATCAGTAAGAAGGCAATCATCATGCTTTGCTTCAAGTTTTTGATCAGGAACTCATTACCCTTGATAAAGATGAGGGTTGTACCTGTTACAAATGCCTCTAACCTTGATCCTTCCAGTATTTCGTCAATCTTCGGTCTGAAATGATTTTCCAGAAGTGAATCCATTTTAATAGACCCTATATCTGCCATCTTCATAGAGATACGAAGGTAGCGTTGTGTAGAATCAGAATACTTGGTCATTAAGCTAGAACCATTGTCTGATTGACTCTGAATATAAGGGGACAAGAAAGTAATTTCATTACGGGAAGGAAGACGGTAGAATGAAGAGTCTCCTTCATAGAAGGCTTGGTTAGCTGCCTTAAGGCCTGTAACGACTGACAAGGCAGGACTTACCTCAGGGAAGCCACTTAAAAAGTTTTGAATCTCCTCAACTTTCTCAAAGGTACCCGGACGTCTCATTCCTCTTTCTCTACCGGTATCCACGACTACCTCCAAAGGCATTACCCCCTCAAAGTGCTCTTCAAAGAACTTAAGGTGCTGCTGTACGTGATAGTCCTCTGGTAGATCATCGACCATATACGAAACGGCTTTGACCTTATAAGTACCAATCAAGGCGACCACAATAAGTACGGCCGAAGCGATATAGACATATCCTCTATAATTCGTTACGGTGATTTCAAGCAATTGGATGATACGTTGTGTTGGCGCAAACTCCAAGTGCTTCAGGTGGCGTGTATCAGGGTCTGGCAAATACGAGAATACTGCCGGGATAAACATGATACTGATCACAAAGGTCACAAAGATGTTGATACCCGCAACTACGCCAAACTCCTGCATGGCCGTAATACCAGTCAAAACCAATACACAGAAACCAATGGCCGTAGTGGTATTGGTAATCAGGGTGATCATACCAATCTTTTTGATCACTGTAGCCAATGCCTTGATCTTATTGCCATGCTTCAGGTATTCACTGTGGTATTTATTCAAGAGGTATACCGAGTTAGGAATACCAATAACAACCAATACCGGAGGTAGAAGTCCTGTTAGAATGGTAATTTTATAGCCTAATAAACCCAATGTACCCACGATCCAAACGATGATAATACCAATCATCACCAAAGGAACAAATACGGCAGAGAACGATCGGAAGAAAAGGAAGAGTACCAAAGCGGTGACCGCTACGGAAAGTCCTAGGAAAAGCAGTAGCTCCGCCTTAACCTTCTGCGCCATGATAGAACGCACGTAAGGAAGTCCAGCGTAGTGCAACTCAATACCAGTCTCTTCTTGATAAACTTCTGCGATGTCAATAATCTTATTCATCAAAGGTGTACGATCCTTAGAGTTCAGGACGTCATCTTGGATGTTGATCGCCATAAAGGTGGCGTTGTCTTTTCCAAATAAAGACTCTTTGTAGAAGGCCCAGTTTTTAACGACAGCCAACAAGCTGTCTAACTCTTGCTGACTCTTGGGGTTTTCTGTGAAAAGAGGTCTGAAGTTGAAACGTTGGTTTTCACGATCCGTATCGATGGTCTGTACCTTGGCAATAGAAAGAATATTGGAGATCCCCTCCAATTGCTCAATCTCTTCTCCCAAAGCCTTGAATTTATTGAATTGCTCCAACTCATAAAGACGATCATCTTTTATACCTAGTACAAAGGCATTCGCATCTTCACCAAAAAGTTCTCGGAACTTCGTATAATATTCCATGTCTGGATCATCTTCAGGGATAATCCTCATGAATTCGTAATACATTTCAATCTTTCTCCCATGGTAACCCATAAAGGCGGTTAATATACCAAGGGTGATTAAGATTGCCAGCCTATATCTAATAATAGAATGTGCAAATTCCTTCCACATGTTTTTGTTGGTCTGAATTATTCAGTTACTATAGAATCAAAAAGTCAATTTATCTGGTTTTAGAGCCTGTTGTATAAACAAGACAAACACTCATTCTGTTAGTGGACAAGTCAGTATTTATGAAATACTGACTTGTATCAAGAAAGAGCGCTTAAAAAGGGCTACTGTAGAAAGAGTTTACTGGTTAAATCCTATCATTTTGATAGCTGCAACCGCCGCTTCTACCCCTTTGTTGCCATGCTTTCCTCCAGCTCTATCCAAAGCCTGTTGCTGGGTATTTGGCGTTAGTAGTCCAAATATGACTGGTTTATTATATTTCAAAGATACGTTGGTAACACCTTGGGCAACCGCATCACAGATGAAATCGAAATGCTTCGTTTCTCCTTGAATAACACATCCTAGACAGATGACAGCATCTACCTCGTCTCTTTGTGCCATGAATTGAGCACCCAACGTCAGTTCATATGCTCCAGGAACGTCTTCACGGAAAATATTTTCCGCTTTAGCACCTTCTTTTAAAAGCGTTTCGGTAACACCTTCGTAAAGGGCTTCTGTAATTTCAGGATTGTATTCAGATACTACCACAGCAAAAGTCTTGTTGCTGATGTCGATTGTTTTGTTTTTAGTGTACTCACTAAGATTTTTCAGTGCTGTTGCCATTACTATTTATATGTTTTAGGAAAGTGTGCTTTCTGCAATATGCAAGGAGCATACAATCCGTGATAAAGATCTATTATTGTAGTACTATATTATTTTTATAAACATAGGAAAACGAAGGAGCGTTAAGTATTTCCTTTATGATACTTGTCATCTCCTTCTCCTCTATCAAAAGATCTTCTTCCGTAAATTAAGATGTAAATCCAGAAATTACCCTCTCAAATAAGGACTTATCATTCAATATTATGCGTTTAAGTCTTATTTTAAGCAGGAACGGTGGATGTATTCATTAGCGACAGACTATTGCATGAGTGAATAGTCTCTTTGCTTGAAAGCACTTGCAATATGCAATATTTTTCTTGAAATGTTAATATTCTATAGAAAGGATGTCTGCTTTATTGGACGAATCATGGGGTAATATCTGAACCCATTTAGTTCTTGAGCAGGGGAAGAATGTGAAAATCCATGTTTTTTATAAAAGGGAATGGCCGTTTTGGAGGCATTGACAGAAAAAGAAAGGTGGGGGGACTGCTGTATAATATGCTCGAGCAATAAACTACCTATCCCCAGCTTTTGGTGCAAAGGATGTACATATAGGTGAAAGATATGAGCGTGTTGTTTTACACTGATGACTCCTATAATCATGTCTTTATGAAGGTATACCCAGTAAGAAATACCTATCTCCATTAGTCGCTTGACACTGTCCGCCTGATGGGCGTGTAGAAAAATTTGATGTCCTTCAGGGGTGTAATCCTCGAAGTTTTGTTTTTGGGCAGTGTATAAAATTAGTTCGCTAATGGAGGAGGCGTCTGTGGTATAGGCTTTTCTAAGGAATCCTTCGTTGAGGCTTGAAATAGGTTTCTCCTTTTCCATGATTACTAATGTTCAGTTGCTTGGGTTGGTTAACGTAAATAATATCTCCAAAAGAGAAGTTTTCGGACTGAAGTGTTGTTACTGGAAATACTGTGATATTTCCAGCACTTTTATGTGTGATAAATACGTGGCTAGCTTGTAACTGCTCCGCAAACAGACTAGATGCAGAAAAGTTACCAGAAATATAATCAAAGTAAATGATCAATTCACTACAGGAGCCATTCAGAGTAATCGGACTGCCACTATTGGACCGTACGGATACTTTCTCACTATGGAGGGTAAGTTGTACGTCACTCATGCTACTATTGGTAAATAGCTGAAAAGAAGGGGTAGATATGGGCGTGTGATTTATCACTTGTCCGTAGTGATGATAGAGCTGAAGCGATTTTAAGGTAGTAGCCGGTAGGTATACGGTAGGGAGTTGACTCTCTTCCCATGCCCTGGAAGAGCTTCGTTCTAACGATAACGTTTGTCCTTCCACCTTCCAATTAAAACCTTCAAGGGTTTCATTATTCGTTTCAAAACTTAGTGTTGAGCTAGTCGTATTCAGAACAATATGGAATGTTCCACTTGCTTTTAAGCTTGAAAAGGGTGGGATAGTATAGGATTCAATATGTCGAATATCTTCTTCACATCCGATATTGAATAAGGCGAGCAGGAGAATGAAATAGCAGTACTTCATAAGAAGTATTTAATTAAGTTTTTGGTAATATTCATTAGAGTTTGTCGTAGTTAACTGTCTATGAGTAAGATAGCTTTCTGAACTGCTTCTAGAGTGAGTTAATTTTCAATGATCAATTTTTAATTAAAATGAATTACCCAAAAGGCTACTCATATAGTACTTCAAGTTAATCTTGTCGCTGTCTGCCGAATAATATACAGCTTATTGTTTATCGCTTATCGTTTATAAACAATAACCCATTACATGGCGTCTTTAAACAGAAAATGCAACAGTTTCAACCTTAACTACTATAGTTCTAGAGTGTATTAATTATTGAAAATTGATCATTGAAAATTATAAAAGCTATAGCGTACCACTGACCTATTTTAAGAGCGGAGAGTTCTCTGCTTATACTGAGTTAACCTTCCATAGTAGCAAGGGGTGACTCTCCAAAAAACTCAACTAAACATCATGAACGAGCGAAGCTCAACTAAACAATATGAACAATGGTCTATAAGCCTTGCTCCTCGATGCTTCTCAGAAAAGTCATCTTGCAAGCCTCCAAAGAAGACAGGCTTCTCTTAAATATTTTTTTGAAATCCTGAGGGTCCGCGAGTAACGACTCTGTAGAGAACCACACCTCTGTTTCATTGATAAAAGCGGTACAAACTTTTGTGGCGTAAGTTACTTGTACGCACTTGTCTTGTACTTTCATAATCAGTTCCGGGTTCTCCATCTTCCAGGCTCCCATCAGAACCATACGGAAAAAATAAGGATCTTCCTCATGTACTTCTATATAATAGGATTGTTGCTGAAACTCAAAGCGAACATCCCCATAAGTATCTACTCTAGGTAATAAGCCTTCTTCTTGAAGAAAAGCTACATATTGGTTCTGCATATCAGCCTTACTTACTGAGGAAGCAGGAGTTTGTGCATAGGAAACATTAAGAACCAAGAATAATAATTTGAATAAGAAGAATTTTATCGAAGTTTTCATTTTTATGTTAGTAGGTTAATAATTGCGAACAAAAAACGGCAATTTGTTATTGGAATACAACAAATTACCGCGTTTATATTATTTGTATAAGGATAATATGTTCATGATGTTTAATTGTAATTGCTAGGCAATTACGTTGATGATGTTTAGTTGTTTTTTTATAGACAATTGAATGGAGCCATTAAACAACTAAACAACATGAACGAGCGAAGCTCAATTAAACAACATGAACAAAAAGAGTCTATTGCAGGCTTTTCTCTTTAAATAAAGCTTGTAGAATTACACTAATACCAATCACTAACAAGCAACCAATCACATTAAACCACAAGAAAGGTGTTGCGCTAAAGAAGTATAGCCCCAGAATGCAAGCCTCTGCAATAATAGCGGCAATGAATACAGCCTTGCTTCCTACTTTCTTGAAGAAGAATGCTACAGAGAAAACTCCGAGAATAACACCATAGACCAAAGACCCCAAGATGTTTACAGCTTCAATGAGTGTACCTAGCCTATTGGCATACATGGAAAATAAAATGGCATAACATCCCCAAAAAATGGTCATTAGTTTAGAGATGCGTACATAATGTTGCTCACTTCCATTGGAGTGTATCATTCGCTTATAAATATCAATCACAGAAGTGGAGGCTAAAGCATTTAGCTCGGAGGCGGTAGAGGACATGGAGGCAGATAAGATTACTGCGATTAACAGTCCGACCAAACCTGGAGCCAGGTATTTTTTCACAAAGGAAAGGAAGATATAGTTGGTGTCGTTGGTGTCTGCATCTGGTATGGCTTGCTTGATGACCGCAATAGCCTCTCCCCGTATTGTTTCTGTTTGTTGCGCTTTTTCTTGTAAGGTGATGGTCGATGTTTCTATCAATGCTTGGTTGTCCGCATGCAAGGCATCAACAAGCTGTAAGGCTGCGGCTTGTTTTTGCTGATGAGCATCCGTATAAGCATTTTCGATCTTTTGCAACTCAGTCTCAAATCCTTTTTCCCTAGCCTCGTTTAGTAGTACTTGGTTAAAGAAAACAGGCGGTTGATTAAAGAAGAAAAATACATAGACCAAGGCACCAATGAGTAGGATAAGGAACTGCATTGGAATTTTGATCATACCATTGAACAATAGCCCTAAACGGCTTTGTGCAATAGAACTTCCAGAAAGGTAGCGCTGTACTTGCGACTGATCTGTTCCGAAATACGATAGGGCCAAGAAGAAACCTCCAATAAGTCCAGACCAGATATTATACTTGCTAGTAGGATCAAATTCCAGGTCTACGACGTTAAGTCGGCCCATTTTACCAGCTATATGTAAGGAGTCCCCAAAGGATACATGCTCGGGTAAAAATTGGACGACCATGATCCCTGCAGCAAGCATACCAACAAAGATTACCCCCATTTGTAGCTTCTGTGTCTGATTAACAGCCTTGGTTCCCCCAATAACAGTATAGATAATCACCAGAATACCAATAATGATATTGGTTAGGGTAACATTCCATCCCAGAATAGAGGAAAGGACCAAAGAAGGGGCAAAGATGGTAAAACCTGCAGCCAGTCCTCTTTGTGTAAGAAACAATATAGCGGCCAGGCTTCTTGTCTTGAGGTCAAAACGCTTTTCCAAAAACTCATAAGCAGTATAGACATTTAGCTTATGGTAGATAGGAACGAAGAACACGGAGAGTACAATCATGGCAATAGGTAGCCCAAAGTAAAATTGTACAAATCGCATTCCGTCCGTATACGCTTGACCTGGTGCGGATAAGAAGGTGATGGCACTCGCTTGAGTTGCCATAATGGAAAGAGCTACCGTTAGCCATTTGGCTTCTCGGTTTCCTCTCAGGTAGCTTTCAATCGTATTTTGTTGTCGGTTTTTCCATACCCCATAGACAATAATAAAGGTCATGGTACCACCGAGTACGAGCCAGTCGAGTAAATGCATGTTGACAGTTAGTTAGAAAAAAATGCTGTAAATCCATAAAATAAGGCAATAAGGAAGAATAGCTCTCCTATGACTACCCAGTATACCTGTTTCCAGCTTTTGAAGAGAGAGGGAAGCCCCTCTCTTTCTTCTTTCGTTGTGTCGATTTCTTTTTTCATTTTCATTATTTCGATTTGTCAGTAGCTTCTTGCTTTAAGGCAATCAGATTGGACAGTATACGGAAAGCTCCCGGTACGCCCGCAGGAAGTTCTCGGAACCATGAAATGCCCGTATAGACATAATAGCCTTTTCCATATGGAGCAATTAGGGTGCTTCCTTCCTTAGGGGTTTCTCCTGGGTCATGCATGCTGAATAGTGGGGTATAATGGGCATCCCATTGAGAAGGGAAGTATAACCCTCTTTCTTGTACCCATCCTTCAAAATCCTTTTGCGTAATTTTGTTAGGATATTGCATGGCCGCATGATTTGGTTGCAATAGTTTCACTTTTGCTTCCTCTACCGTCACCCGATCTCTCGATAAGGTCAATGGGTAGGGGCCTAGTTCCTTTGTTTTCAGTCGGTGGGAGGTATTGTATTGAATAATCAGATTACCCCCATTTTTCACATACTCCAATAGCTTAGGCTGATGGTATTTCATTCGGCTATTCACATTGTATGCCCTGATACCGACCATGATCGCATCGTAACGTTGTAGTATTGTAGGAGTGATATCGTCATTTCCTAGAATATCCACTTGATACCCAACAGCTCTCAAAGCCTCTGGAACGAGGTCTCCTGCTCCCATGATATAGCCAATTCTATTTTGCTCACCACGCTGTATGTTCAGCTTGACCAACTTGGTGTTGGTTTTAGACATTAAGGTTTGTGTAGGAATGTGATCATAGGTAATCTCTTTATATCCTTGTTCATATGCTCGCCCATCTGCTGTAGTGATGGCAATCGATAGGTTGCTGACTCCTTGCTTTTTAGGAGGGTGTACGGTAAAAATAAAAGAAGCTTCTTCGTATTTTTCATCCAGTACAATACTAGCCACATCAGGGGATACTTTCCAGCCTTTACCAACACGAAGCGATAGGTTGCCAGAAGCATTATCCTTTTGTGCCTTGACGGTAACTTTGATTTCTTTAGGTTGATCGTCTGCAAAAGTAATGACTCCTTCCTCAATATTGGCAGTTAGGGTAGGAGTAATGGCGATTGGACGGTATTGTTCTCCTTTAGCGGGGTTGATCCACTTATAGAAGATTGGAATCGTAGTCGTTATCGATGTACCATTTACTTTCAGGTGGATGGTAGCAGGGATAGCATAAGGGTTTTCAGGAAGTCCCCTCAATGCTTGCTCCTGAACAATAAACATTCCTTTTGTTTCTTTTTCTTTCAGCCAATAAGGGTGAGAATAGTCAAGAGAGGTAGGAAGAAGAATGCTGTGGGACAGTTTTGTAAGCGTATTCTTTTCCAGTACACTATCAATCGCAATGCTTCCCCAATTCCCTAGTTGAATAGAGTCTACTTGCACCTGCGCATTTCTTTGAATAATATTTAGGGCCAATTGCAATGAATCTCCAGCTACCAAATTATATTCTTTACTCAAGGCTTCTTGCCAATACCCTGCGCAAGATAGAATCAGCTGTTCTACTTCCTTGGTTTTTAGACGTACATAGTAAGAGTCTTCTGCCGCTCTTAATAGGTGTAGTAATTGAGTCAGTTCAGGAATGGAAGCGGCTGGATTTTCCATGTCAAAGTCATCGTAGACTTTTTTAGCAAGGGGAGCAATCTTATCACCTCCTTTCACTCTATTCCAAGAGGTGTCGATGTCCTCAAATACATCTTTGGAAGCGGAGTCCCCTTTGAGATGTCTCAAATACTCTTCATGGGTACCTCTGGATAGTTCAGCTCCAAATCCTTGGCATCGGTGCTGTGAACGAGCTTCCATAGCAATTTCTCCCAAGGACTTTCCTAATAGAGGGTCATATCCACCAGCATCAAGAATAATATGTTCCGAAGGATCAAAGGTTTCTCCTGTGTAACGGTAGAACCAAGGGGAAGTATTCCAAAGAATACGTTTAGGTTGCCATGTATCTACATATTCCAGTTGTTCTGGAAAGCGATTGGGGTCAGCAGCAGCATCAAAGGCTTCCATACCCAGAATCGCTGAGGTAGTATGATGCCCATGTGTTTTACCTGCACGATAAGGTGAGAAGCGAGTAATAATTACATCTGGGCGCAATTTACGAATGGCCCATACGACATCGGCCAATACGGCTTCTTTGTCCCATATATTCAGCGTTTCATCCGGATTCTTGGAGTAACCGAAGTCATTGGCGCGGGTAAAGAGTTGCTCTCCGCCATCAATACGACGAGCCGCTAATAATTCTTGTGTTCGGATAACCCCCAGCTCTTCTCGTACTTCTGGTCCGATAAGGTTTTGACCTCCATCTCCACGGGTAAGGGAGAGGTAAGCAGTACGCATACCTTTACCTCTGGCAAAGTAGGTAATGATGCGTTGGTTTTCATCGTCAGGGTGAGCTGCCAGATACATGACACTCCCCAGAACATTTAATTTTTTTAGTGCAGCCTTGATCTCAGAGGCGGATTGGTTAGGAGTTGGCTGGTGTTGTGCCTGAGCACTTAGCAAACCAAATAAGAGTCCAAAAAATATCAGTAATTTGTTCATTGACAGTTAAGCTTGGTGGTGATGACACTATTCGTTTCGTTGAATCGTTGAATTTCACCTTTGGTGAGTTGAATTGAGCTTCGCTCGTTGATTCGAGTTGAACCGTTGACTGATTCAATTCTAATTGAATGCTCAATCATAATTGATCAATAAACAAATCAACTCGAATCAACGAGCGAAGCTCAATTCAACGATTCAACGATTCAACAGATGCTTACTTAAAAAAAGAGGTTTAGGAACTAACAGCTCCCAAACCACTTTATGAGAAAAGCGTGATGCAAAAATAATTATTTTTTTGCACTTGCTTTCCATGTATTGATATCCTTATCGATCATGCCTTGACCGTTGAAGTAGTTGAAAGCACCGTCAGGGTTTTTCTCTCCGAAAGCTTTTGCTTTTTCAGCAAGCTTTACAGCTTTCTTGTACTCTCCGTCTTGTGCAAGGATCTGTGCTTTAGTCCAAGTATTCCAGAAGTACTCTGGTTTCACTTCGATAGACTTGTCGATCATTTCCATCGCTTTAGCAGTATTGTTTGCAGATACATAGTATCCAGCGATGTTTTGGTAAGTTCTCCAAGCTCTGTCCAGTTGTTTTAGCTCAGCTTCTACGTTTGCAGTAGCCAACGTTTCTGTAGGAACCTCAACCTCGAAAGAGATCATTGTCTTTTCCCACCATAGGCTTACCGTAGCTTTGTTGTCAGTAGTAGCCTCAACTAGGTAAGTCAAACGCTCTTTCATTGGCGCTTCCATAGGCTTAGCTTCTACACGTACTACGTCATCTGCTTTGATCGCCTCAACATCTTGACCGGCTTTGTAGTCAAAAATACTTTTACCTTCTCCATTGAAGTGGAATGTCCATGCTTTGTCAGCGTAAGGTGTTAGGAACAGGCTGTAATCACCTGCTTTCAATGCTGTTCCATTGATCGTTACATCTGTGCTGAATGTGATTTTAGTAGCGCCATTGGCACCAGCTCTCCATGTTACACCATAAGGCTGTAGCTCTCCGAATACTTTACGTCCTTTTACGGCAGGAGAAGAATAGTCAATGCTGATGTCGGTAAGTCCTACTTGTTGTTTAACACTAGCGGCAGGGCTTGGTACAGGTAGTTGTTGTGCAAAGGCACTGAAGTTGAATAGCATAGCTGCTACTACTAGCAGTGTGCGTGTCATGAATTTGTTCATCATGCTTTAAGTAAATTGAAAAATATTAATAAATATTACTGCACAAAGTACTAATCAGAAGAAGAATTGTTCAAAATACGAGTGTTAAAAAACGTTGGAGATAGTAATTAAACCCTTTAAGGGTGATCCTTTGAGTAACATGGTAACCGATTTTTTTTAATATAAAATGAAAAATCCTATGTAAGGAATAACATCCTCCCTTTCTTATGAATGAGCGTATATCTTGTTAAGAGGGCTGTATGGTACATGATATGTTCATAAAAAAATGAGGTATAATGATATGAATTCTAAGAATTTATAATTTTTTTATGAAAAAAGTGGAGTCCAGAAACCACTGATTAAACGGGGCGATGCCGAAAAGCCATATGAGTAGGGAATTTTTAAACTGAGAATAACCATGAAATACTATTTGAAAGCATTGCAAAACTATGCTGTATTTAGCGGAAGAGCCACAAGAAGTGAGTATTGGTACTACGTATTATTCAACCTTATCTTCTCTTTTATTGTTGGATTTATTGGCGGGTTTATTGGAGTGGAAGCATTGGGTGCAATTTACTCATTAGCAGTAATACTACCTTCTTTAGCGGTAGCTGTAAGAAGAGTTCACGATACCGGTAAAAGTGGATGGTTCGTATTAGTGCCTATTTATGGATTGATTTTGATGTTTACAGAGGGAGAAGCAGGTGATAATAAGTACGGTGTGGACCCTAAAAACCCTGAAGCGGAAAGAGTATTGATCTAAGCGTATCTTTTCAGTTGTTGAATCGATGAATTTCACCGAAGGTGAAATTCATCGATTCAACAATAGATTAAGCTGATAGCTTTTCTTTTTTTACCAATTCCTCCTCCAGCATATTAGCCCAAGCCATCATATACCGTAAGACATCCTCCTTACGATTATGTTGAAGTACTGCCTCTCCATATCCCATATAGGATAGAATTTCAGGATCTGTCAAACGTTCTAAGTGCTTCAGATCATCTGTCGTAAGCCCTGCTTCCAGCATCTTGGTGATCACCAAGTCCATGGGCAACTTACTTTGAGGACAGAAAGCAGCGACCTGATCTGCCCAATCTCCTTCCCTGGCCCTTAAGGCATAATGATGTATCTCTCCCTGCGTATAATTAGTAAGTTCTTGTGCGAGATGTCCGCAATTGCATAACCCCATATGCCCCCATTGGTACTTAGGGTTGTGACGTATTTTGTTTATCGTTCTCCTTAATGCTTCAACGAGTGGATAATTTGCGATAGCCATAGTGTTATTAGGTTTAAGGTGGTTACTTTTTTTTGGTAACGGCTTGTTGGGGGAGAAAGTTTATGAAAAAATTAAGAGCTTGTTTGAATGACAACTCACCACGGATAATTTATTGCTATGAATGAATTATTAGCCCCTTGCCTAAAAAAACATTAGACATGAAAAAGCTTAAACATATCGATGATAATGCGCTCTGCATTCAGCGAAAAAAATGGGGGAAGGGGTATACTTACCTCAATGAAAGTGGTCGGAAAATCACGGATGATGAAATGATTGACCGTATCAAACAGCTCGTAATTCCACCGATGTGGGAGGATGTTTGGATCTGCAAGTATGAGAATGGTCATATACAAGCTGTTGGACGGGATGAAAAAGGCCGCAAGCAATACCTTTATCATGAAGAATGGCAACGGAGAAGTCAACAGCAGAAGTTTGAGAAACTGAAATCCTTTGGAGAAGCGTTGCCAGAGATGCGAAAACGCTGCTTGATGGACCTTGAGCAGCAGGATTGGGTACAGGAAAAAGTATTGGCACTGATGGTATTGCTGCTCGATGAAACGGGTATTCGCATTGGTAACCGGCAGTACGCTGAACAGAATAACTCTTATGGACTTTCGACTTTGAGAAGGAAGCACTTGCATGAGACGGGGAAAGAACTGCTATTTAGGTTTATGGGGAAAAGCAAGCAGCAGCAGGAAGTATATATAGAGAATAAAGAACTGATTCATCATATCAAGGAATCTGCTGAACTGCCCGGCTATGAGCTTTTCCGCTATCAGGAGAGTAGTACTAAATGGTGTACAGTGGACAGCGAAGACGTTAATGAATACATTCATCAAACGATTGGGGATGATTTCTACTGCAAGGACTTTCGTACTTGGGTGGCGAATCGTACTGCTGTAGAGTGTTATGCTGAAGCTTTAAGCCTTCATGGTGATTCATCTCAAAAGAAGCTAAGTAATATATTGGTTAGACTCGTTGCCGAACAGATTGGCAATACTGAGTCCGTCTGTAGGGAGTATTATATACATCCCAAAATCCTGAAATTAGTTGAGGAAGATAGGTTTCCTAAAAATACTTATAAGGACAGTAAAAAATTGTACGGGCACTCAGCAGAAGAAAAGTTTCTGTTGAAAAATATCTAAGGGCTCTTAGAGCTTGTTTGGAATACTGATTCAGAAAGAAAATTCCTCTAATCACTATTCAAATCAATTCATATTTTCATCAAATAGAACCACTATTCTCTTCAAATCTGACTCGATTTGAACAGGTTATAGAAATTTTCTCTATCTAAATCAGTATTCTAAACAAGCTCTTATTATAAATGAAGAAGTCGATGCTATTTATTTGATTACTGATATTTGGTGTCTTGCAACCGGTTACTAACACTTTGAACTCGCATCACTTATTTGTAAGATTTTTAAAGAAATATATGGAATGTGAAGTTTAAAATATCAGAAAAAACTTACATGATATATAACAGAGGTAATGGGGGTTATTGTATTTGTTTTGAGTGTTAATGTTGTTTTTTGGGGTTAAATATTCCGTTATTTAATTTTTTATTACGTGTGATTCATTGGGTTACTTTTAGATAAAGTTGCTTTTTATTTTTAATGAAATTAACATTGAACTACTTACTAACCATTCAATTATTATTAAATTTCGAAATCCAAATGAACACTTTTACTTTAAAAAGGGTCCGCTCTTTTGTTGCGCTTTGCTTGTGCCTTTGTGCTAAAGGTAGTCGATAACGTATAGCAAAACGTCTTTTTGAAATCACATCGTAGTCATTCAATCCCTATTAATTTCACCAAAATTACTGACCGTATACTTGAAATTACTGTTCGCATTAAGTTTTGTGACCAATCCTAGTTATTGGACATAGGCTACCTATTTTCTAATTTGAAATAGGATAGGAGTATGTCCCTGTGTGTACTATCTCTAGGAGGAGGTATGAAAGTTAGTGTGTGTTTCAAACTACTGGACATGATATCTGTTTTCTGGTTTACCTATTTGAAAACGTGGTAGGGATGTGCCATTGGCACGTCCGGAATGTTTAATAGTGCCTGAAATTTAGTTCATGTGCAAGTAGTCAGTAGACTTCAGGCTTAACAAACGATTGAGGTGTATTTAACAGATGTTAGATATGGATGGGATGACTGTTTGTAAACTCTGCGGAGTATTAAAAACTACTTAAAATCCCCGATAAAAATGAAAAAAATTACTCTAAGGCTAGTGTTGGCACTAGTCGCTACTTTCTCTTTTGTTTCATCGTATGGACAAACGATTTCTGAAAAAGCGATGATCGTACAGAAGTATGACAAAACAAAACTAAAAACACTTCAAGGTAAATTTAAGAAAAAGGAAACTGAAGCTAGGAAAAATGCTTATGCAATGGCCCAGAAAAAAGGCTGGGAAATAGCAAAGAAAAATGCTGATGGGACTTTTGACCAATTGGTAGCCGTGTCTTCTGATGGTTTTCCTATTTACTACAGCGTCTATAACGTAGATGCAGCAAGGTCTACAAGAGCCAATCATCTAAATTCAGGAGGTACCCTGGGACTAAGCGTAGACGGTCAAAATATGACGGCTTACGTTTGGGATGGAGGAGCTACCCGTACCACCCACGTTGAGTTTGACGGCCCGGGAGGAAACAACAGGGTGAGTATTAATGATGGAGTAACTACACTGAATAGCAATAGTTTCCATGCACAGCACGTGACGGGTACGATCGTAGCTTCAGGTGTATTAGCGGATGCAAAGGGTATGGCCCCTCATGCAAAAGCAAAAACACATGATTGGAACAATGACTTGTCAGAGGCTACTACTGAGGCGGTAAATGGTATGTTGATCTCCAACCACTCTTACGGGTATAGGGCTGACCTTGTACCAGACTGGTACTTTGGTGCTTATATTGATGAGTCAAGAGATTGGGATAACTTAATGTATAACTCACCATACTACTTAATGGTGGTTGCTGCAGGTAATGATGGAAATGATAACTCCTCCAATGCTAGTCCTTTGGGTGGGAACTCAGCTTTTGACAAGCTAACGGGGCATTCTACCAGTAAAAACAATATGGTAGTAGCCAATGGTCAGGATGCCAACGTAAACAATGACGGTACGTTGAATAGTATTGTGATCAATAGTGGTAGTAGTGAAGGCCCAACCGATGACTTGAGAATTAAGCCGGATATTACTGGTAACGGTACAGGTGTACTTTCTACTTATGACAACAGTGATGATGCTTATAATTCTATTTCAGGTACGTCAATGGCCTCACCAAATGTTGCAGGTACTTTGTTGCTGTTACAACAACATTATAAAAATGTAAGCGGAAGCTTTATGAAAGCTGCGACCCTTAAAGGACTAGCACTTCATACAGCAGATGATGCGGGTATTGCTGGTCCTGATGCTGTTTATGGATGGGGACTAATGAATGCTAAAGTAGCCGCACAGGTGATTTCTGAAAGTGGAAATACATCAAGAATAGAGGAGCTTACACTAAGTAGTGGACAATCGTACTCCATCACTGTAGATGCGGATGGAGTAAATGACTTAATGGCTTCTATTTCATGGACTGATCCAGCGGGTACTGCAAATACGGGAACCACGAACTTGTCTACTCCAGTTTTGGTCAATGATTTGGATATTCGTGTAACACAAAACACTTCCTCTTTCTTGCCCTACAGATTGACTGGTGTCAATAGCAATACCAAGGCAGATAACAATGTAGATCCTTACGAAAAAGTTGATATTGCCAATGCTTCTGGCTCATATACCGTAACGGTTACGCACAAAGGTTCTTTGCAGGGAGGTTCTCAAAACTTCTCTTTGATTATATCAGGTATAGCTGGCCAAGCTCAACAGTGTATTGCTACTACACCAACTTCATTAACCATCGATCAAGTGACAGACAATAGTGCTGTGGCTAGTTGGTCTGCTGTTAGTGGAGCATCTTATGATCTGAGATATAGAGTGACTGGAGGTACGTGGAGCACTGTTGCTGTTGCAGGAACATCTTATACATTGTCATCTTTGGCGGCTAACACAACTTATGAAGTACAAGTAAGAAGCAAATGTTCTGATGGAACTACTTCGTCTTACACTACAACAACCTCATTTACTACTTCTGATACGATTATTACCTACTGTGCTTCTAATGGGAACAGTGTAAGTGATGAGTATATTGGAAATGTGAGTATCGGTTCAATTAACAATACAACAGGTGCTAGTACAGGAGGGTACGGTGACTATACGTCAATATCAACACAACTAGAAAAGGGACAGTCAAACACGATTTCTGTGACACCAGTTTGGACAGGGACAAAGTATAATGAAGGATATAGTGTTTGGATTGACTTTAACCAAGATGGTGACTTTGATGATAGTGGTGAGCAGGTTTGGACAAAGGCGGTAAGTCAGGATTCTCCAGTTACAGGCTCATTTACGGTACCTGCTACAGCAACAGAAGGTACGACAAGAATGAGGGTTTCTATGAAATATAATGGTATTCCAACCGCTTGTGAGTCGTTCTCCTATGGAGAAGTGGAGGATTATACCGTGGAAATTGTACCTGATAATGGTGGTCCTGATCCAACTCCTGTTTACTGTGGTTCTGAGGGTTCTGATGATTATTATTTCTGGATTGACTTGGTAGAAGTAGGTAGCATGAGTAACCCAACGGGGCAAAATGGCGGTTACGCTGATTATACTTCTTTGACAGGAGGTAATTTAGGCTTTGGTGATAATACCATTTACTTGAGTGCGGGTTATAGAAGTACATTGTATACGGTTTACTGGTCGGTATGGGTAGATTTCAATAAGGATGGAGACTTTGAGGATGCAAATGAACTGGTTATTCAAGGTTCTTCAAGCAGTGATGGAAGGCTTTCAGCAACCGCAACAGTACCGACAACGGCTTCATCGGGGCAAACAAGAATGAGGGTAGCGATGAAGTATGGTTCGGTTTCTACGCCTTGTGAGACATTTACTTATGGAGAAGTGGAGGACTATACTGTTAATATTGGAGGCACGAGTCCAACAGCATTGGCTACAGATCCAGCACAACGCTTGGGAGCTACGATGTTCTCACCTTCAGTGGAGTACAAAGTATATCCTAACCCAGCAAGCCAAAGAATTCAGGTTCAGGCACCTTCTTTTAATGATGAAACCTCTACTGTTAAAGTGTATAATATCAGTGGTAGATTAGTAAAGTCTTTGAAAGTTGTGGATATGAAAGGTGGGTTAGATATCAGTTCATTAGACGAAGGAGTATACTTCATTCGTTTGGAAAATGAACTGTCTTCTAAAACATTGAGATTTATAAAAGGGAATAAATAATACGTTAGTATATTTTATATTGTTTGATTTAAGTGCTGTAACTCAACACCCTCGCGGATTTAACGTGAGGGTGTTTTTTTATGGATAAAATTTCAAACAAGCTCCTAAAATAGAATCTGATTAGTAAGGTTATTTTGAAATTGATTATAAGAGGTGATATATTGTTAGGCTAATTAATTCTACTTTACTTAATCTTTAATTCCCTTTTTTATGAGAAACAACATTCTTCAATACAGCAGCTTTTTGCTTACTCTTCTGGTGTTTTCAAGCTGTTCCAATCAGGATGCAGTAACCCCCACACAGCTGGAAGGGCAATGGATCAACGTTAACACCCCTACAGACACGCTCTTTTTCAAGTCTATGGAAAATATGGAAGTGATGACACTGCATAGAGCCATGGAAATCAAAAATGGAGTTGAGCAGCCAGAGTCAGGATCTGGTACGTATCAGTATAGGCTTACTGAAGGGAGTATTGCTATAAAAAGTCTATTTTCCAGTAGTATGATTTTCGATGACTATTATTTCAATGTAGAAGAAATGCAATTTTCGATTGGTGCTTTTTATGGTTCCGATAATGGAAAGTTATTGCATTTTGAGAAAATAGATTAATGAATCAGTATGCTTCAAACTAGTCAAAGATAAAATCTAAACTCTCAGAGTAGGTAGAGGTTATTGCTTTTACTGAACTCCGATGGATTAATGTAGGTTATCGGAAGTAAGGGGAGATAAAACTCCCCTCTATTTTGTCCACATAAAAATACCTACAAAATGAAAGCAATGGTAATCAATAAGTATGGTGAAAATGCTGTATTTGAAGCTCAGGAAGTAAATAAGCCAACCCCTAAACAAGGACATGTATTAATCAAAATTGCTGCTTCCAGTGTCAATACGGTAGATACCATGATTCGTAAGACCGGTAAAGATTTGCCTTTGTCACCCGATACGCCTGCGATTCTTGGGATGGATTTTGCCGGAACGATAGAAGAAGTTGGAGAGGGAGTAGAAGGGTTTGCTGTAGGCGATGAGGTTTATGGGTGTGCTGGAGGTTTGGCGGATTTACCAGGTACTCTGGCAGAGTATATGGCTGCTGATCATCGACTGATTGCCCATAAACCAAAAAATCTTAGTATGCGGGAAGCTGCTGCTTTACCATTGGTTGGTATCACAGCCTATGAAGGGTTAATACGTGCCAATATTCAAAAGGGACAGAAAGTATTGGTACATGGAGGTTCTGGTGGTGTGGGACATGTGGCTTTACAGTTGGCGAAGTATTTTGGAGCAGAGGTATATTCTACTGGAGGAGGAGAGAAGCAGTTACAATTAATAGAGAAGCTAGGAGCGACCCCTATCAACTATAAGACAGAAGCCGTGGAAGCTTATGTAGAGAAGTACACTGATGGAGCAGGATTTGATATTGTATATGACTCTGTAGGAGCAGGTAATCTGATCAATTCATTTAATGCTACTGCTCTCAATGGGCATGTAGCCACCACAGTAACTTTGTGCGAACTGGATTTAAGTATTGCTCATTTTAAAGGATTGTCACTGCATGTAGTCTTTATGCTTATTCCTATGTTACATAATATTTATCGGGAGCAGCATGGTGAGATTTTAAAGAGTATGGCTCAGATTATAGAAGCGGGGCATTTGACTCCTGTACTTGATGAGCAACACTTTTCACTGGAAGAAGCAGGAGCAGCCCATGCCCGTTTGGAAAGTGGTAAAGCGATGGGGAAGGTGGTGATTGAGAATTAAAAATTGATAACCAGTAGGTATAGTTAATTAAAAAGAGCCCCAAAACTAGTCAAAGAATTCAGATTTTATCGGTTACAAAATGATAGTTGTACTACCCAAGTATCATAGATGAAATCTGAACTCTGGTAGTAGGTAGAGAATTTCAAATACGTTCCAAAAGTATTATAGCTTAACAAACAGCCCCATATCAAATTGTAGCCTACCAAACGAATGTTTTGGAGACTGTATTTTTTCACTTAAATTATTTTCCGAGGTCCAAGTATAAATGGTGCGTGTATAGCGAATACTTTTTTGGGAATAGAAGTAACTGGAATTAAATAAAAGGCCTATTGCCGTATTTTTTATTTTAAACGTTTGTAACCTCAGGTCCACTTTGGGTTGAATATACGGTTCAAAGTGAATGTTTGTCCCGTAATGATATTGAAGGCGCTCATTGGATAATTTTTTCTTTTGGACAAAAGTCGTTTCCTCTTTCAAAAAAGAAGATACCCCCAGGTCACATTTTATTAGAAGCCTTATGAAGCGATAATTTAATGCCTTTATTGCAGGGGAGATGTAGAAACCCAAGTCGTAAGCGGTAAACTGTTTTACGTTGGAATCCATCAAATAATAATCGGGTAAGTTTTCTAGTTGATACTCCTCAAAGTAGGTGATGTGATTTTTGTTAAGGATAGAACCAATACCAATTCCTAGCCCATTTTTTAGAAAGTAATGGGTGGATATGTCATAATTATCAGGAAGCAGGTCATCCATGAGGATAAGCTGTATATCTGCAGATAGTTGCTTGGATAGATCAGCGCGATAAGCAAGCCTTGCAATAATATAGTCGTTATACTCAGGATAGGTATCGATATAGTTAATGAAATCCAGTTCCTTGTTAGAAGATGATTGCTTCAGGTATAACTCGGAAGCACCTACGGAAAGGGAGAATTCCTGATTTTTAAAGATTGGAACTTGAGCAAATAGATTAAGGCTGAGAAGCGATAAGGTAATGAAAAAAGTCAGTCTCATGATGGGCTATTTGATGATTGAAAAAGTTTCGGTAGTATAAAAAAGTGTATGCCCATTGTCGAGGGTGATACTTACCTCAAATTGCGCAAGAGTATTCTCGATTTGAGGTTTTAAAATCACTGTAATGGAGGAGGTTGGATAGGCTTGAGTACCGTTTAAGAAGGAGATCCCTTTTTCTAAAGAATGATACAAGTCAAAACTATCCTCAGCATACAGAAAATGTTCAGTAACATTGTCACCACTTTTTAGGGTCTCATTGAGATCTAATACTGTTGTTATTTGAATCGCTGTGACTTTATGAAAAGGAGTAAAGCTTTCAACAGGGCTGAATGCATGAACACTTGGGAGAGCAAGAGCTTCTATCACGCTATGGTATAGAGAAGCGGTATAATACATGGAAGTATCCGTCAAGCTAAGCTGTAAGGCAATAGCCTCCGAATACATGGTGTTGACAGTATCGTACTTATTGATATACTGCCCACTATTGTCGATACCTGTGACACTTAATTGATTATAATGGAAATCTATAGGATCCGGAGTGTTACAGCTGAAAAATAACCTGATTCCAAAGCTTACTGAAAGTACGATCAGCATCTTTGAAATCGTGGAAGTTTGCTTCTTATTCATTTTTGTTTTTGAGTGATTTTAGTTGTTTGTAGTATTCTGTTTTAAATATAGATATTATTGGGAGAAAGGAGAAAGGAGAAAGGAGAAAGGAGAAAGGAGAAAGGAGAAAGGAGGAAGGAGAAAGGAGAAAGGAGAAAATTGTAGCTCCTCGCCTCATGGCGCGGAGACTACGAACCAATAGTGCTATCCCCGAGCTCTAACTAGTCAAAGAGTTCATATTTCGGTAGTGTCATGAATTAACTGATTGGCTTTTCCATGCCTCTGAAAACGTTGTTGCACGGAAG